>JAPLTN010000112.1 GCA_026398135.1 Verrucomicrobiota bacterium | reverse complement strand
GCTCCCGCCGGACTGAGTTTAAACCCAGACACGCCCTAAAAAAGCCGCCCCTCAGGAGGGCGGCTTTTTTGCGTCTGATTCGTAACGAAAGCGCGAGACTCAGACTTGTTCGGGAACGGCGACGTTCGTTAATGCGCGAGCGGCGACGGCCTCGGGGGATTTTGCGAAGAATTCCACCACGTGGCTTATGTTTTCATAGCCTGCGGCCTTGAGCTTTTCTTCGACGATCTTGATCGCGGCGGCGAGCTGGGCGCTGCTGTCGGAGTCGAGTTCGCGAATGTCTTGAGTCTCCTTGGAGACGATGTGGTAGGTGGTTTCCTTGCGGTCGCCCAACATGTAGAGACTGGTGCCGTTATGGAAAAAAGAGCGGCGCACCAAGCCGATGTCTTCAAATGCACTCAAGCATCGATAAACGGTCACAAGGTCGCAGGACCTGGTGTCTAGTTCGGCATGGATTTGCTCGATGCTAATGGGCAGCTCCCGACGGATCAAAACGTTAAGGATGGCTTTGCGAGGTTGGGTGATGCGCAGGTCGGCGGCGCGTAAACGCTCACAAGCCGCGTTCAAGCGGTCTTTGGGTTCGGTCGAGGAGGCCGAAGTTCCGTGGAGGGGATGGTTGGTTTGGGTGGAGGCGATCATGGAAGAGGGTTTTATTGAACTATTACGACAATGATTGTCACTTGTCTGAAACACAAATCGTAAACCCGATAAATTTTTGCTTATTTTTAACACGGGCTCTCCGGCTAAGCGGGATTTCTAATCGGAAAGGTGGGTTGCATGATGAGCTGACTGAGCTTTGCTGAACAGGAATGTCAGAACTCGATTTTAACGCCATCGTCACGCTGATCGTGAAGGAAGACCCGCGCTTTGATCGTTTGGCGTACGCCTTTGTGCGGGATGGTTTGGAACATGCGGTGAAGGAACTGAAAAAAACCAATGCGACGCGGGCCAAGGTATCGCGGCACGTCACGGGTCGGGAGCTATCCGAGGGGATTCGCCATTATGCACTCGAGCAATTTGGTCCCATGACTCTGACCGTGCTGAACGGGTGGGGACTGGGGCGCACCATCGACTTCGGGGATATTGTTTATAACTTAATTGAGTATAACGTCTTCAGTAAAAACGAGGGTGATAAGCGCGAGGATTTCGCGGATATTTATGACTTTCACGAAGCGTTTGTGCGGCCGTTTTTGCCGCAGGCGCGGCGCCTGCCGCGGCCGAGTTTTGCCGAGGTCGAGTAGCGTTCGGAGAGTAGTACCGTTGCGGAAGGTGACATTCTGCCTTGGTCATTGGGCGGCAGTGCTGCACGTTGAGCGCAATGCCTTCTTTGCTCGCTCCCGCTGATCGTCGCTTATTGGAACGTGTCTGGGCCCAGCCGGTCCATCGCACTGAATTGGAAAACGGCCTCGTGTTGCTGGTGCAGCCCGACGATGCCGCGCCGGTGGTTTCGGTGCAGGTCTGGGTAAAAACCGGCAGCCAACACGAGGGTGCGTTGCTGGGTGCCGGGCTTTCGCATTACTTGGAGCATCTTTTGTTCAAGGGCACGGAGCGCCGGGTGGGGCGGGAAATCTCGGCCACGGTGCAGGCGCATGGCGGATCGATCAACGCCTACACGACCTACGACCGCACGGTTTACTACATCGATTTGCCTGCGGCGCATCTGGAAGTGGCGGTCGATCTGCTTGCCGACATGGCGCTCCATAGCACGCTGCCGGCCGACGAAGTGGCGCGGGAGCGCGACGTGATCCTGCGCGAGATCGCGATGGGCGATGACGACCATGATCGCCGGCATTGGGACGCGTTGGCACGCACGGTTTTTAAACAACATCCGCTGCGCGAGCCGGTGATCGGACATCGTGATGTGTTCTCGGCGGTTTCACGCGAGGAGTTGCTCGCGTATTACCGGGAACGTTACGCGCCGAATAACTTGGTGGTCGTGATCGCGGGCGACATCTCGGCCGGGGCGGCGCGGGCGAGCGTGGAGAAGCATTTCGGAGGTGCGGCGCGGCGGCGTTTGGCCCCGGTTTTTCAGCCTGCGGAGCCGGTTCAGCTCGCCCCCCGCACGCGGCGCGAGACGGCCGAGGTCGAACAGTCGCGCGGCGCGATCGCCTGGCCTTCGGTCGCGCTGACCCATCCCGATGCGCCCTTGCTCGATCTCCTGGCGGTGGTGATCGGCCATGGCGACAGTTCTCCCCTTTGGCAGCAGCTACGGGAGAAGCAGCGCCTGGTGCATAGCATCGACGCGCATCATTGGTCGCCGGGGGAGGCGGGTTTGTTCGCGGTGTTTTTCACCTGCGATCCCGATAAGCGCGAGGCGGCGGAGCGTGGAGTGCGGCGCGAGCTGGAGCGGCTGGCGACCAAGGGTTTTACTCGGGCGGAGCTGGCCCGGGCGGTGCGGCAGTTGGTGGTCGGTGAACTGGGCGGGCGCAAAACCACCTCGCGCCGCGCCGCCCGGTTGGGATCGGCGGAAGTGGTGGCGGGGGATCTGGATTTTAGCCGCACTTGGTTTGAGCGAGTCGCGCAGGCCACTCCGGCCGAACTGCGCCGCGTGTTGCGCGAGTGGCTGGCGCCGGCGCGGGAAAACACGGTGTCTCTCGATCCCAAGCCGACCGCGGCCAAGGCGGCCAAATCGGTCGCGGCGAAGGTGACGAAGGGTGAGGAGTGGACGAGCAAGACCTTGCCGAACGGGGTGCGCTTGCTCCTGCGGCCGGACGACCGTCAGCCCAATCTGCACATTCAGCTAATCTGCGAGGGCGGACCCTTGTTCGAGGCGGCGGGTAAACGCGGGGCGAGTGCTTTGCTGTCCAACATGCTCACCAAGGACACGGCGAAACGCGACGCGGCCGAAGTGGCGGCGGCGATCGAAGCGGTGGGCGGCAGCTTCTCGCCGCTTTCGGGAAACAACACGCTGGGTCTCTCGGTTGAGGTGTTGCCAGGCGATGCGGACCTGGCCTGCGAGTTGTTGCGCGACGCGGTGCTGACGCCTGCGTTCGCGGCGCGCACCTTTGCGGTGGAGCGTGATGCGGAGCTGGCCCAGCTCCAGCAAGACGAAGACGATGTGGTGAGCGCGGGGCATCGTCTGGCGCGGCAAAAGTTTTTCGGCGCGCATGCGTTCGCGCTCGACGCGCATGGCGATGCCGCCGGGGTGTCGGCTTTGAAACCGGCGGATTTGCGCGCCCTCTGGAAACGCCTCGCGGTTGGAGGCAATGTGGTGGTGGCGGTGGCGGGGGATTTCGAGACGAAGACGCTGGTGCCCGCGTTGTCGAGTTGGTTGGCCAAGCTGCCGCGCGGTGGCGTGCCGACGCGGCCGGAGCGGCACAAGGCGGCGGCGGCGGCGCGGCATGTGCAGGAGCGCGAGTGTCAGCAGGCGCTGGTATTCGATGCGTTTCCCGGGCCCGGTGCTCTGCACGCCGACGACATGACGGCGACCGTGCTGCACGAGATTTTGAGTGGCATGGCGGCGCGTTTGTTTGAGCGCGTGCGCGAGGAAAAAGGCCTGGCCTATTTCGTGAGCGCGAGCCGGGTGGTCGGCGTCGAGGACGGCATGTTTTACCTCTATGCGGGCACGCAGCCGGGAAAGGAAGACGAGGTGTTGGCCGAGTTTGACGCGGAGCTGGCGCGCATCGCGGCGGGAGAAGTCACCGAGGAGGAACGGGTGCGGGCGATCACTCGCCTGCAAGCCTCGCGGCGGATGCGCCTGCAGACCAATGCGGCGAGGGCGGGCGAGGCGGCGGTGCGGACCTTGCTGGGGCTGCCGATGCAAACCTTCGCCAACTGGGATGCGCGTTTGGCGGCGGTGGGAATTGCGCAACTCAAAGCCTTTGCGGGCGTCTGGCTGAAGCCCAAACTTCGGCAGCGTTTAGTCGTGCGCCCTCCGGCAGCATAGTCCAGTTTTAGGCTCTTACCTACCCTATGAAAACCACCCTTGTTTGGCGGAATATTCTCTCGGCCGCGTGCCTGTTCGCGGCCGTCTCCGCAGTGCGAGCGGAAGAGAAACCCAAGTCTGATGTCCCCCCCGGGCTTTTGAAGAAATTCGATAAGAACAACGACGGCGTTTTAGACGCGGACGAAAAGGCCGCGTTCGAAAAAGAAAGGGCCGTGCGGCAGGAGAAAGAGAAAGCGCGCCGGTCAGAAATGTTGGCCAAATTCGACACCAACAAAGACGGCAAATTAAGCGACGGGGAGCGTGCGACGGCCAAAATCGAAATGGAAAAAACCCGTTCGGAAATGGAAGGCGAACGGAAGAAGGCCAAAGAGGAAAAAAAGGACGCCAGGGAGCGCGGCGAAAAGAAGCCTAAAAACGAGCCGTAACGGGTAAAAACGGATACGACATCGTGAATGCAAAAAGCCCCGGTTCTTTTCAGGAACCGGGGCTTTGGTTTTGCGGTTTTCAGGAGGCTTCGGGCGGGGGAGCAGCGGCGGCGGCTTCGGCGGCGGCTTGCTGTTCCTCGGTCTCGACGACCTTGGCGATGCTGAGGAGTTTGTCGCCCTCGGCGAGGGTGAGGAGTTTCACGCCTTTGCCACCACGGTTGACTTCGCGGATGGTCGCCACCGGGCAACGTACGCTCTGGCCCTTGGCGGTGAGGAGCATGATTTCGTCGGTGTCCTTCACGCTGAGCGCGCCGGCAATGTTGATCGAGCCGTCTTCGGGCAGGTCGATGGCCCAGACGCCGCTGCCGCCGCGGTTGACGAGGCGGTAGTCTTCAAAGCGGGTGCGCACGCCGAGGCCGGCCTGGCTGGCGACGAGGAAGCGGGCGGTGTGATCCACGACTTCGAGGACTTCTAGGTAGTCGCTTTCGAGCTTAAATTTCATGCCGCGCACGCCGCCGGTGGCGCGACCGGTGTCGCGGAAGAGGATCTCGCCGGACTCGGCGTCTTTCTCGGCGAGGCGCACGGCGAGGCCTTGGTGCGAGACGAGGATGAGTTCATCGGCGCCGGTGGTGAGCACACAGCCGATGACGGCATCGCCTTCGTCGAGGTTGATGCCGATGAGGCCGTTTTCGCGGGTGGCGTTGGTATAGTCGGCGAGGGCGGTCTTCTTGATCGTCCCGGCCTTGGTGGCCATGACGAGGAAGCGGTCGGCGGCGAAGTCCTGGAGGCAGAGCATGGCGGCGACCTTCTCGCCCTCGTCGAGGGCGAGGAAGGACTTGACCGATTTGCCCTTGGCGGTGCGCACGCCCTCGGGGATGTCGTACACCTTTTTTGCGAAGCACTGGCCGTGGGTCGTGACGAAGAGGATGTAGTCGTGGGTGGAGGCGGTGAAGAGGTGTTCGACGAAGTCGTCGTCGTAGGTCTCGGCGCCGATGACGCCCTTGCCGCCGCGTTTCTGGGAGCGGTAGTCGTCGGAGGGAGTGCGTTTGATGAAACCGAGGTGGGAGATGGTGATGACGCAGCCCTCGTTGGGGATGACGTCTTCCATGCGGAAATCGCCCTGCGCACCGATGATCTGGGTTTTGCGCTGATCGCCGTATTTATCCTTCATGGCGAGAAGCTCGGTCTTGATGACCTCGCGCAGTCGCCAGTCGTTTTCGAGGATCTCTTTGAGGGAGGCGATGAGGGTTTGGAGTTCGAGGTATTCGGCCTCGATCTTGCCGCGTTCCAGGCCGGTGAGTTGGTAGAGGCGGAGTTCGAGGATGGCGATGGTCTGGCGCTCGGAGAGCGGGTACTTCGCCATGAGGCGGTCCTTGGCTTCGTCGCGGCTGGCGGAGGCGCGAATGATTTTTACGAAGTCGTCGAGGTTATCGAGGGCGATGATGTAGCCTTCGAGGATGTGGGCGCGGTCCTCGGCCTCCTTGAGGCGGAACTGGGTGCGGCGGGTGACGACATCGCGGCGGTGCTCGACGTAGCAGTCGATCAGTTCGCGGATGTTCATCTGCTTGGGGCGCTTCTTGTCGAGCGCGAGCAGGGTGACGCCGAAGGAGGATTCGAGGGCGGTCTTCTGGTAGAGCTGGTTGAGGATGGGCGAGGCTTGTTCGCCGCGTTTGAGCTCGATGACGACGCGGGTGTTTTCGTCGGATTCGTCGCGGACGTCGCGGATGCCTTCGATCTCCTTTTCGGTGACGAGTTCGGCGATGCGGATGACGAGGTTGGCGCGGTTAACGTTATAAGGGATCTCGGTGATGACGATTTGTTCGCCGCCGTTTTTCATCTCCTCGGTGTGGGCCTTGCCGCGCATGCGGACGATGCCCTTGCCGGTTTTAAGATAAGACAGGATGCCCTCGCGGCCGGCGATGGTGCCGCCGGTGGGGAAGTCGGGGCCCTGGATGAAACCGCAGAGGTCGTCGAGGGTGGTGGTCTGGGGTTCGTCGAGGACCTTGACGATGGCGGCGATGAGCTCGTGCAGATTATGGGGCGGGATGTTGGTGGCCATGCCGACGGCGATGCCGGTTGAGCCGTTCATCAACAGGTTGGGCAGGGCGGCGGGCAGGACGGTGGGCTCGGTGGTGGACTCCTTGTAGTTGGGCGCGAAATCGACGGTGTTTTCGTCGATGTTGGCCAGGAGCTCCTCGGCGATGTTTTTGAGGCGGGCCTCGGTGTAACGGTAGGCGGCCGGGGGATCGCCTTCGACGGAGCCGAAGTTGCCCTGGGGGTCGATTAGCGGATAACGCATGACCCAGTGCTGGGCGAGGCGGACGAGGGTGTCGTAAACGGAGGAGTCGCCGTGAGGGTGGTAGTTTTTAAGCACTTCACCGACGACGCCGGCGCACTTGTCGAAGGCGCGGTTGTGGAGCAGGCCTTCGCGCAGCATGGCGTAGAGGATGCGGCGTTGGACGGGTTTGAGACCGTCGCGGGCGTCGGGCAGGGCGCGGGCCACGATCACGGACATCGAATATTCGATGTAGGCCGACTGCATGATGTCGGTGATGTTGGCGGTGGTGAGTTTTTCGTTGGCGGTGAACACGGGAGGGAAAATGACTAATGCCTGAGGACGAATGTCCAAGGGGCTGAGTTAGGGGAGCGGGAGGGTTGGGGCGAACGGTGGAAGCGTTTTACAGGTCGGCTTCGGTGAGACCGGCGACCTTCATCTGGTTTTTAAGCAGTCCGAGCTTAAGCGGTTGGTTGCCGTGGACGGGGATGACGAGCCGTTCGCGGTGGCCGGGTTTGGTGAGGATGTGGTGGCTGCCATTTACGCGGACGAGTTGCCAGCCGTGGCGGGTGAGGATGCGAATGAGTTCTTTGCCGGAGATCTGCTTCATTACGTGTGTGCAACCGCGTTAGGCGGAACCGGCAAGGTCGAGTTGCTGCGACTTATTGACAGTATGTTTACGATTAAACCGCTACTTCGATGACTTGGTCATCGGGTAGCTTGGCCTCCTGCTCGGCGTCCACGGAAAGCCAGCCTTCAATGGCTTCGTGAAGGTTACCTTGGAGTTCTTCCAAGGAGTCGCCTTGGGTCACGCAGCCGGGCAGGGCGGGGACTTCGGCCCAGAAACCGCCTTCTTCAGCTTTGTGGATGATGGCTTTAAGTTTCATGATTTTGTCTGGTTTAGGCGTCGAGGAATTGGACGTTGAGGGCGTTGTCCTCGATGAACTGGCGTCGGGGGGGGACTTCGTCGCCCATGAGCAGGGTGAAGAGGGCGTCGGCTTTGGCGGCGTCGGCGATGTCCACTTTGAGCAGGCGGCGTTTGTCGGGGTCCATCGTGGTTTCGAAAAGCTGCTTGGGGTTCATTTCACCGAGACCTTTGTAACGCTGGATGCCGAGGCCCTTGCGGCCGTTGGCGCGGATGTGGGCCACGATTTCAAGCGGGCCGTGGAGTTCGGTTTTGGACTCGGATTTGAGTCCGGCGTTTTCGGTGACAAGGTAACGCGCCTCGTCGGTACGGCTGAAGCGGTGGCCGTCGAGTCCGAGTTTGGCGAGGGCGACGAGGCACTTGGTCATTTCGGTGCTTTCGTAGATCTCGTGCAGGGTGACGCGGCGCTGGGCGCCGGGACCGGTGCGGGGGAGAGAGCTGGGAGCGGGGAGCGGGGAGCCCGGAGCAGGGAGCGGAGAGCCCGGAGAGGGGAGTTCGGGGGTGGCGGTGACGGGCTGGCCGAAGTCGGCGGCGAGACCTTCGCGTTCAAGGAAGGCGGAACGGGCGTGTTCGTCAGCGAGGAATTCGTGCGTCTCCTTGTTGCCCTCGCGGATGCGGGCCAGGTAGCGCGGGAGCAGGCGGGTCTCGGGGTGGTGGGCGTCGAGATAGGCGGAGAGTTCGGCGCCGTAGCGGGTGACGCCGGTGCCGAATTTTTCGAGGAGGGCGAGGTTTTCGACGATCTGCTCGATCTGGGCGGCGTCGTAGGTGTGGCCGTCGCGGATGCGGGTGAGGATCACGTCTTCGGCACCGAGTTCGAGGAGGATGCGGTTGAGCTGGTCGTCGTTGTCCACGTATTGCTCACGCTTCTTGCGTTTGATTTTGTAGAGCGGGGGCTGGGCGATGTACACGAAGCCGCGTTCGATGAGGCCCTTCATCTGGCGGTACATGAAGGTGAGCAGAAGGGTACGGATGTGGGAGCCGTCCACATCGGCGTCGGTCATGATGATGATTTTGTGGTAGCGGGCCTTGTCGGCGTTGAAGCCGCCGATGGCCTCGCCGCCTTCGCCGATGCCGGCGCCGATGGCGGTGATGAGGGTTCTGATTTCCTCGTTGGAGAGCACCTTGTCGAGACGGGCTTTCTCGGTGTTGATGAGTTTGCCGCGGAGGGGAAGGATGGCTTGGTAGCGGCGGTCGCGACCCTGTTTGGCGGAGCCGCCGGCGGAGTCGCCCTCGACGATGTAGAGCTCGGTGTTCTGCGGGTCGCGTTCGGAGCAGTCGGCGAGTTTGCCGGGGAGGCCGCCGCCGGAGAGGGCGCCTTTGCGGATGGTTTCGCGGGCCTTGCGGGCGGCTTCGCGGGCGCGGGCGGCGTTGAGGGATTTATCGACGATGCGTTTGCCGACGGCGGGGTAGGTTTCGAAGTACTGGGTGAGGCCCTCGTAGCTGAGGGAGCCGACGATGCCCTCGACCTCGGGGGAGAGGAGTTTGACCTTGGTTTGGGATTCGAACTTGGGGTCGGAGTGTTTAATGGAGATGACGGCGGCGAGGCCTTCGCGCACGTCATCGCCGGTGATCTGGGGGTCCTTGTCCTTGAGGAGGTTGTTGGCCTTGGCGAACTGGTTGATGGTGCGGGTCAGGGCGCTACGGAAACCGGAGAGGTGGGTGCCGCCGTCGGGATTATGGATGGTGTTGGTGTAGCAGAGGACCTGGTCGTTGTAGGTGTCGTTGTATTGGAGCACGACCTCGACGTGGATCTCGATGGGTTTTTCATCGAGGGTGGTGGTCATTTCCTTGTGGATGCGGACGGGAACGGGGTGGAGGACCTCTTTGCCCTGGTTGAGCTGCTTCACGAACTCGACGACGCCATCCTTGTAGAGGAAGGTTTCGGGGGTGGGGATGGCGGGGCGTTCGTCGGTGAAGCGGATTTCGAGGCCGGAGTTGAGGAAGGAGAGCTCGCGCAGGCGCTTGGCAATGATGGCGGCGACGAAAACGGTGGTCTGCTTAAAAATCTCGGAGTCGGGCTTGAAGGTGACGAGGGTGCCGGTGCTGGTGGCGGTGCCGATGACTTCGAGTTTTTTAACCACCTTGCCTTGGGCGAAACGCATGTGGTGGACGTGGCCGCCCTTGGAGATCTCGACCTCGAACCACTCGGAGACGGCGTTTACGCATTTGGCGCCTACGCCGTGGGTGCCGCCGGAGAACTTGTAGCCGCCCTGGCCGTATTTGCCGCCGGAGTGGAGGGTGGTCAGCACCATCTCGACGCCGGGGATCCCGTAAACGGGGTGGATATCGACCGGGATGCCGCGGCCGTCGTCGCGGATGGAGATGGAGCCGTCCACGTGGATGGAAACGTCGATGCGATGGCAGTGGCCGGCGAGGTGCTCGTCCACGGAGTTGTCCAAGACCTCGGAGACGCAGTGATGGAGGGCGCGTTCGTCGGTGCCGCCGATGTACATGCCGGGCTTTTTACGCACGGCTTCGAGGCCCTCGAGTTTGCCGAGTTTGGAGGAGTCGTAATCGGCCGCGTTGGAGGCCTCGGGGAGGGGATTAAACTCGTAGGTTTCGGAGGGCGGCTGAGGGTCGGTTTGGTCGGACATTTTTAAAGGGAAAATCGCAGGGTAAAACGAAGGTGTTAAGGCATAGGAAAAACCGGGGAGGAACAACCTCTATTTCCGGCAATTCCAAGCGGCTTTGGCCCCGGCACGGGGGGGCATAAAAAAAGCCCCCGGTAAACGGGGGCTTTAGGCGGGGCTCGGACGCGGGACGCCTAGTAACGCACGCTAAGGGTGACACCGAGGCCGGCGGTGCCGGAGTCGTAGGCGTAATCCACGGTGGAATTCGAGTCTGACAGGCGCCAGTCGTAGCTCGCGAAGGTGCGGAGACTGCCCCAGTTTTTCAGGGCGTATGAAAGGCTTAGTCCGGTGCTTAGGGTGAGATCTTCGCGGTCATAGTTTTGACGGATCGCTTCCTGCCAGCCGAAGTAATGGCTGCCGGAGGCACGGGCGAAGGGGTTAAGGGTCCAGAGGCCGGCCAGGTGCAGGTAGGCGAGGTCGAGGGCGAGGTCGGCGCGGTCGTTGCGGCCGGAGGAGACGCCGCTGGCGCTGGTCCAGGTGTCGGCGTAGGTTGTGGTCAGACCGGCGATGAGGTAGCGGGACTCTTTGATTTCAAAGATTTTTCGCAGCGCCAAGGAAGGCGCGTAGCTGCGGAAGAGAAGTTCGTATGCGGGGGAGCCGAGAACGCTGTAGAGTGCGCTGGAGGTAAAGGTGGCGGTGGCTTCCCAACCGGTGCCAAAGCGCAGGGAGGCGGAGACGGGCAGGCTAAAGCTGTCAAAATCGAGGTCCTCGATGGAGGCGTTGGTGGTGGTGATGCCGTGCAGGTAGCGTTGCCAGATAAAGCTGACCGAGGGGGTGAGCAGTGTCTGGCCGACGGAGTGGGCCAGGCCATCGACCCGCACCAGCGCGGTGGTGGCTAGGATGGTGGCGTTTTTGGCGGTGCTATCGGCGGGGGTCAGGAAAACGTTGTTGGTGGCGTAGAGCTGTTCATCGAAGGTGGCGGTGACCTTGAAGGGCAGTTTGCGGTTGGCGGCGATGCGTTGCACGCCGGCGTCCTGGTCGGTGGCCTGGTTGGTGGAGGAGGGGGGGTTCTCCGGCACGGCGGGGCGGGTGGGTGCGCCTTGGTCGGCGCGGTCGATGACCGCCTGCTGGGCGGGCAACGAGGCGGCGGCGAAGAGAGCGAGGACAATCGGCCAAAGGAGGCGGGAGGTGCGGTTCAAGCTGGGCATGGCGAAGGGTATGGAGAAGTGGATTGGGCGGAGATGCGCAGTCGGTTAGTTTAAGTTGCCGGCTGGGACCGGTATGGCCGTGGCTGCAGGGACGGCAGGGTTGGCAAGGGTACCGATTCTGATATTCACGCCGTGGGCATCGTAGGAGGGCACATCATGGAGCGGGTTGCCGTTGTAACGCACGTCATCGAAATTGACTCGGCCGAATTGGGCGGCGGCGCCGGTGCCAAGGAAGACGGGGTAGGTGCCGGAGCCGGCACCGAGGGCGTTGGTGCCGCCGAATTTAGAATTCAGGGCGATGGTGGAGCCGCCGGGGAAGTCCACGTTTTTGAGGTGCACGGTGGCGGCTTCGATCACGATGCTGCGTATGTTGGTCGAAAAGGTGGTGTCCGTGAGGTGGACCAAGTCGCCGGCCCGCAGGTAAAGCGATTTGCCGACGCCGGTGGTGAAGGTGTCGTTGATCGTATAGTAACCGCGTTGGATGCGAAGGACGCGGGGCGCGCCGATGTAGAGGTCGTCGTCGGAGGTGAAGGATACGTCGTAGAGACCGCCGGCGTAGATATTTGTGGAGGCCTTGGGGGCAAAGAAACTGCGGCCTGCGTAGGTTTGGTTGTAGGAGGAATTTTCGATTTGCCGGGTTTCGGCCCGGATGGAGCCGGGGAGGGCGGCGTAGGCCTTGAGGAGGTGAGTGAGGCCTTGGGGGTCGGCGAGGAAGGCGGCGAAGTTGTTGTCGTGAGATTTGACGATGCCGAGTTCACGGAGGGTGAATTTTTCCAAGTCACCCAAGCTGCGGTAAACCGCGACCATGTTTTTGAGTTGCTGGGTGGGGGTGACGGTGGCGTTGGCGTCGGTATCGGCGTCGAAGAAGCCGCCGTAGGCCAGGGTGCCGCCGATTTGCATGTCACGAAGGGCCGAAATCTCGACCGGGGTGAGGGCACCGAGGATGGCGATGACTTCGGCGATGGGGCGGGTTTGGTATTCGCCGTTGGCACCGATTACGGAGTCGAACCACGCGTCCCCGCGTAATTGCGCGCGAAGCAGAGGTTGGACCGTAGCGGGGGCGTTTAGGTAAGCGGCCAAGATCTGGACCACGCTGGCGGGGGTAAGCCGTTTATCGGTTAACTCTATGTTGGAGAAGAGTTCGAGGTCGCGCAGAGCGTCTTTCTCCACGGGGGTAAGGGTGGATAGGCTTTGAAGCAGGGTGCGAATGTAGTCGGTCGCTGAGACGGCTTGTGTGGCCGAGTTCATGGGACCATAAACGGTGTCGGTCGGGGCGTAGGTCCAGAGCCAGCTACCGGCTTGGAGCCCGACGAGGAAATCGCGTTCAGCGGGCGTGAGTTGGTTGTAGAAGCCGATGGTGGTTTGCAGCAAAGTCGGGTAATCGACGAGGTTGTGGCCGGGTTTGATGAGGTCGTCTTGGAGATCGAGACGTTTGAGAATCGCGCGATCAGCGGTATTGAGGGCACCCAAGGCATTCAGGTAGTCTAGTTTTGTATTGTTCGTCGCGGGGGTGGTGGACGTGACGTTGGCGATGGGTGCCGTGCTTAATCCGCCAGCAAATACGGCTGAGGCCGATCCGCCTGATACGAGAGTAAGTGATCCTGATCCGCTAGTTGATCCGTTAGGAATATAGTAGCTGTCTTCAAACGCGTAAGGCCCAAGTTGAAGTTCCTTGATCAAGGCTCGCTGGGCAGGGCTCAGGGTGCTGGCGTTTTCCAAAACGGTTTGGAGGCCTTTGTTGGCGAGAATCTCGGTCAGGACCGCGCCCCAGCCGGTCTCAGTCATCGTGGTCTGGTACAAGGCGGGTTGTTGGCTGAAACTGGCCGCGACGGCGGAAAGGTACGTGGCGCTGGTGTCCATGATCGACTCACCGGCACCGAGTTGAAGGAAGGTGGCGCGTTGCGCGGCGGTGAGTGCGTTCCAGGAAGTCAAGGTGCGTTCGTAGGCGGCCGGGCTGAAACGCGAGGGGGAGGGGGCGTTGTCGATATTGGGCAAACCCGAGCCACCGGCGAATTCCTTAAACAAGGCGAAGGCGGCCGGACTTAGCGAGTTGAGGGAGAGCAGGGCGTCGCGCAGGTCGTTATCGGTAAGGAGTGTCCCGGTGGTCCGGTCGGGGGACAGGGCCAAGATGGCGAGGTCGATATCGTCGCGCTGAAGCAGCAGGCTTCTGATGTCGGCAGGGCGTTGGAGGTAGGCGGTGCGGGTGGCGTCGGGCAGGTTGCTGTAAAGGGCGATCTCCGAATCGGTCCGGTTGGCGGTGGCGAGGGCAAAAGTCGCCAGATCCGTATCGGTGGCGCGTTTAACGAGAAGGGCTTGGGTGTCGGGGCTGCCGGCCAAAAATGCGGCGCGCAGGCCGGCAGGGAGCTGGTTAAAGTAGGCCACGGTGGCGCGTTGGTCCGTGATCGACAGGGCAAGGAAAGTGACGTGGCGTGCGTCGGGTAGGGCGTTGAAATAGGCGATTTCGGCCAAGGTGCGGATTGCGCCGTCAGAAGCCGGGGTCAGGGCGAATTTCGCCAGAGCGGCGTCGGCGGCGTCGGCGAGCAGGGCGGTTTGCACTTCAGCGGCGGCGGTCAGGAAGGCGGGCCGCAGACCGGCGGGGAGTTGGTCAAAGTAGGCGGCGGTGGCGCGCTGTGCAGCCAGGGTTAGGGCCAGGAAGGCGGGGCGGGCGTTGGTGGCCAGGCTGAGGTAGTAAGTGATTTCGGATACGGAGCGGGCATTTCCATCACCAGCGCGGGTGAGGGCGAAGTCGCGAAGGTCGAAATCCAGGGCGCGGTTCAACAGGAGCGTTTGGATCGCGAATGGGGAACGGGCGAAGTTGGCGCGCAGGGTGAGCGGCGTGCTTTGGTAGTAACCGAGCAGTTGGGTCCGGGTGGCCGGCGGGAGGGCCAGGAATTCGACTCGTTGCGAAAGATTCAAGTCGGCCAGATAGGCGGTCAGGATGGGGTCCTGTTGTTCGCTGACGATTTGTTTGGCCTCTTTGTTCTCAGGGGGCTGGTTGTTTTTATTCTCCTCGGCGCTGTCGGCGGGTTTTGGCTTCGGTTTTTCCTCGGGCGGGCCCTTGGGTTTCTCTTTCTCCAGGGCGGGTTGAAGCGATTTGATCAGCTCGGGATCGAGCTCGATGCCCATTTTCCCGGCGAATTCGAGGGTGCTTTTGAGGGTGGCGGGTTTCAGGTCCACGCCGCTTTCGATGGCCTTGGCGATCTCGCCCAGCGAGGATTCCAGGGTGGTTTGCAGGAGTTTTTTGTCGGCGGGGGGAAGTTCTGACGCGTTTGAGATGGCTGTTTCCGGTGCGCCGGGGCGGGATACGGAGGCCTGGCCAGGTGCCAGGTTGTAGGTGGCTCCCGAAGTTAGGGTAATCTGGATGCGGCCGTCGGTGACGATGACGGATTCCACGCCCGAGGGAGCCACGGCCACGGTATAGGTGGTGCCGCGTGCGCCGGCCACGCCACGGGGGGTGCGGATGGCGTAATCGTAGGCGATGCCCTCTTGTTTTTCCAAATCGGAAACGACCGCGCCGGACTTGAGGTTGAGCACCGCTTGCTGGAGCGCGACGTTGCTGCCGGTGGCTTTGGTTTCGGAGATCTTCTCGATGGTGACGTTGGACGAGGGGGCGATGATGGACTTGATGCCCGGGAAAGGGGTGATGACCACGCGGCCATTGGCGGCGGTAACGATGCGGGTTCCGAGGGTTACGGTGTCGCCTACGACGATAGGTCGGGCCGGACTGCCGTCGGCGGGTTGGATGGTAGCTTCACCGCTGACGGTCAGCACGCGCACGGTTTGAGCGGGTGCGGTGAGGAAACAAAGGCAGCTGGCCAAGAGAAGGAACAGGGGGCGGATTAGGGGACGCATGGATATAAATGGTGGGAAGCGGGTGGTTGCACCTTACGATGGCTTTTAAGAAAACTCGTGGTTTTATGGAAAGAGGCTTTTCGCCCTTTGCCGCGCTGACAACCGTTTTCATTAACTTCGCATCATGTCGCTTATAAACAAAACCAGTGCCCGGGTGGGTTGGCGGCTGCGCTGGCTGGTCACGATTTTGCTGGGGGTTTTGTCGGGTTGGTTGGCGGAGCAGACCTGGATGCGGGAGCTGGAGTGGAAAACGGAAAACACGCGCCTCCAGGTCCGCGAGCGTCTGGCTGCGACGCCCCCGCATGCGGCGTTGATGTTGGTGGAGGCGGACGAGGCCTCGGTGCAGGCCACCGGCCGCTGGCCGTGGCCACGGCCGCTGCATGGGATGTTGATGCAGAGTATCGGGGGGCATCGGGAGGCCCTGCCGCGGGTGTTGACCTGGGATATTCTGTTTGTGGATGCGGATTTGAATCCGGACAACGATTCCATGTTTGCCGGACAGTTGGCTGAAGTGCCTTATCCCATGGTGTTTGGGGCGGTAACGGATCCCAGTTTTCAGGGGGTGAAGAGCTATGGTGCGTTTAGGCCGCATTTTCCGGCGCTGGCCGCGGTGAAGGGCGACACGGCGCTCGCGCGTTTGCCGGACAAGGGTGGGGCCTTGATGCCGATGGCGGATTTTTTGGCGGCTGCTCGTCCGGCGTTTTTGGATGCCGAGTCAGACAGCGACGGTGTGGTGCGTCGGGTGCCCTTGGTTTTCCGGGTCGGTGATCAGGTTTTCCCGAGCTTGGTGCTGCAAACCTTGCTCAGCTATTGGCGGCTGGGGCCGGAGAATGTGACGATCGTGCCGGGTGAGGCGGTTGTTATCCGCGATCAAGCGGCGAAGGTTTTGGCGAGGGTGCCGATCAATGCGGACGGAGTTTACACGATCAATTATCGTTACGAACTTTCGGACGGTCCGAAGGGGGCGGCCTACCTGCCTTGCATTGGTTATCAGCGGCTGTTCGCGGCGGCGACGGCGGAGCCCTTGACGGAGGAGCACCGGGAAGTGCTCCGATCGATCACGGATCGCATCCTGTTCGTGGGCCAGACGGCGACTGGAATGACGGACATCGGGCCAAGTCCGTTGCGTGGCCAGAGTCCCAAGGTGCTCGTGCACCTGAATGCGTTGGATAATATTTTGAAGGGCGATTATCTGCGTACCTGGCTGCTGTGGCCGGGTCTGGTTCTCATGCTGCTGCTCGGGATGGGGCTCGCTTGGGTGCTGGAGCGTTTCGGGTATGGGTGGCACGCGGCTTTGGTGCCGCTGGCTTTGGCGGGGTTGATCGCGGGGGCGGTGGGTCTGCTTTGTTACGAAAATGTTTTGGTGCCGTTGGCGTTGCCGCTCGGAGCTTTTGTGGTGCAACAGGGTCTGGTGCTCACCTTGAAAATCCGTGAAGAGCGCGCCCAGCGCGAACGGGTTAAAGGCATGTTCGGCGCTTACGTTTCGCCGGCTCTGGTGCAACGGATGATCGAGTCCGGCGAGGAGCCGAAGCTGGGGGGCGTGGAGGAGGTAATCACCGCGTATTTTTCCGACATCGAGGGGTTCTCCGGCTTTTCCGAAAAGCTGACTCCGCCGCAACTCGTGGAGTTGATGAACGAATACCTCACCGCCTGCACCGACATCGTGCAGGCCGAGGGGGGGACGCTCGACAAGTATATCGGCGACGCCTTGGTGGCGATGTATGGCGCGCCCCTGGCCTTGCCCGCCCACGCCCATGCTGCGGTGGTCGCGGCCTTGCGGGTGCAAAAGCGGGGCTTGGAGCTGCGTCAGAAATGGAAACACGAACCGGAGAAAAACTGGCCGGAGATCGTCACGCGTTTGCAGACCCGCATCGGACTCAACACCGGCCGCGCGGTGGTGGGTAACATGGGCAGCCACACCCGGTTTAACTACACCATGATGGGCGACACCGTAAATCTCGCCGCACGCATGGAGTCGGGGGCCAAGGCGTACGGGGTTTACACCATGATCACGGAGGCGACCCGGGCGGAGAGCGCGCGGGTCGCTCCGGGCGCGGTGTTGTTTCGCCGGTTGGATCGCATCGTGGTGAAGGGGCGTTCGCAGGCGGTGGAGATTCACGAAGCGGTCGCGCTGGCGGCCGATGTCACCCCGGCCATGCGGGAGTGCGTGGAGTGGTTTGAGCGCGGGCTGGAGTTTTACTGGATGCAGGATTGGGCCGAGGCGGCGGCTTGTTTTCAGGCGAGTCTTCGCTGCGAGTCGCATGCCGGGCATTCGCCCTCGGATGTCTTGCTGGAGCGGGTCGCGTTGATGCGCGCGAAACCGCCCGGGCCGGACTGGGACGGGGTCTGGAGGATGACGAGCAAATGAGGGCGCGGCGTTTACGCGGCTTCGTGGTCGCAATCGTTTTGGGCTGGGGCGTGTTCGGGTGGGGCGTTGGCGGTTTCGCGCGGGCGCAAGACGATCAAGCCGGGGCGCGGGCGATCACGCCGGAATGGCAGGTCGCGCAAGTGAGTGGCCGGGTCTTGGTGCGCTCAGCTGATGGCCGCAACCAAGTGCCGGCCCGGGCGGGGCACGCGGTGCCCGCTGGCGGTGTGTTGATCAGTGGCGCCAATTCACGGGTGGAGCTGGTGGCGGGTGGCAGCATCTGGCGCATTGGTTCGCTGGGTGTCTGGCAAGCCCTGCCGGATGGTGCGCGGGTGCTGGCGGGCAGTGCGTTGGCGGTGGTGCCGCCGGGGGCGGAGCAGGTGGTGGAGGCACTGGGCGGGAGCATGTGGCTCGGGTCGGGCACCTGGATGCTGACGGCGGTGGAAAACGAGGGTTTGAAGGTGGTCTGCTTCGCCGCCACGGGCACCTTGCGCACGGGGAGCAGTCCCGGGACCGTCGCCCAGGCGGAGAATACACGTCAGCTGCGGGCGGGTGAGCTGGTTTTTTTGCGGCCCGGCGGCCGGGGGTTTGGTCCGGTGGTCACGATCTTTCTCGCGGAGTCGCTTGGCACCAGCCGCCTCGTGCAAGGGTTTCCCCGGCCCTTGCCCAATTTTAAGGAATTGCAGTTGGCGGCGGCGGTGCAAAGCGACCGGCTGGCCGCGGTGAGCAAGGCGCTCGTCGCGGGGGCGAAGGATCCAGCCGGGTTTCAGGTCATGGTCACAGAGCCGCCGGAGGTGCGCAAACAACCGCGCCAATCGGCCCCGTAACTGGTAATTCCTGCGTTTCTGTTGCGTCGGTGCCTTGTGCGGCGCGGTCGGCGCAGACTCCGCCCGCCGCGCCCAGCAGAAGCGCAAGACTGCCTCTGGCTTGGAAGTTTACCGTGACCACGCCTTCGGGTTCGGGCGCGAAGCTTTTCGGGTCGCTCCGGGCGGTGGTGCAGCCGCAACCGGAGTTGAGTTCGGTGATTTTAACCGTGGTTGTTCCGGTATTTTTAAAGGCGAAGCGCACTTCCGCCGATTCGACGCCGGGGGCGAGGGTTTCGGTATGGATCGGTTGCCGCCAGGAAAGCTCGGCTGAGAGGGTAAGCGGTGCGAGGCAGGCCAGGGCCCAGCGTGGGGCTAGCCGAGGGAAAAGGAAAAAAAGCGGGGCGTGCACGGCCATCGCGGTCGGGTCTGACCGGGGCGCGATTCAAGGTCAGGTGTTTTCTCCCTTCACGTGGCGGCGTTATCTGTTCACGGTGCGGCATCATGCCCGCCGCCATCCGCACCGCCACCCTCGCCCGCAAGACCGCCGAGACCGACATCAAGCTCACGCTTTTGGTCGATGGGGGCGGCCGCTCCAACATCGCCACCGGAGTGCCGTTTTTCGATCACATGCTCACGCTTTTCGCCAAACACGGGCACTTCGATCTCGATGTCTCCTGCGTGGGCGATGTCGCGGTCGACTACCACCACACCGTCGAGGATGTGGGCATCGTGCTGGGCGAAGCGTTCAAGCAGGCCTTGAGCGACAAGAAAGGCATCGTGCGCTACGGCTTTTTCTATGTGCCGATGGACGAGGCGCTGGCTCGCGTGGTCGTGGACCTCTCCGGCCGCGCCGCGCTGGTTTACGACGTGGTCGCTCCGACCATGTATGTGCGCGATTTTAATCTCATTTTGGTGAAGGAGTTTTGCCGCGCCTTCAGCAACGCCCTCGCGTGCAATTTGCATGTGAAACTCGAATACGGCGAGGAGCCGCACCACGTTGCCGAGGCGATTTTCAAGGCCCTCGCCCGCGCGCTCGACGCCGCCGTGCGCATCGACGCGCGCAGTGCTGATCAAATCCCCAGCACCAAGGGCCGCATCTGATGATCGCCGTCATCGACAACGGAATATGCAACCTGCGCTCTGTCACCAAGGCGCTGGAGGCGGTGGGCGCGCCGGTGCGCGTGGTGCGCACGCCGGCCGAGGTCGCGGCGGCCGGGGCCTCGGGTCTGGTTTTGCCCGGCGTGGGCGCGTTGCGCGATTGCGTGGCTTCGTTGCGCGCCACCGGGCTCGACCAGACCGTGCGCGATTGGATCGCGGCCGACCGCCCGTTTCTCGGGGTGTGCCTGGGCATGCAGGCCCTGTTTGAGCACTCCGAGGAGGGCGGCGTGGCCGGCACCGTTGGGCTGGGTGTTTTCCCGGGCCGCGTCGTGCGGTTTCAGCGTCCGCCGGAGTTTAAAGTTCCGCATATGGGCTGGAACGACGTGCGGTTTACCCAAACGGCATCGCCGTTGCGGGCCGGTTTGGCGGAGCAAGGGGAGGCGTTTTATTTCGTGCACAGTTTTCACTGCGTGCCGACGGATGCCGCGCTGGCGCTGGCGGAGTGTGATTACGGCGGGACGTTTACCGCCGCGATTGCCCGCGGGCGCTGTTTTGCCACCCAGTTCCACCCGGAAAAAAGCCAGGCCAAGGGGCTGCGAATCTATGGGAATTTCGCCTCGGTCGCGGCCGCTGCGGGCCCGAACCGTTGACTCCCAACGGGCGTATTTTCGCGGACTTGGTCCGCCTTCGGGCGTAACATTTGCTAACAGGGCTCAGTGCTTTGGCTAATGGGTGGGCGTTAAATCCGTGCGCTGCGGCAACTTTGCTTTGCAAGGGGCACTCCATTTGCTCTCTTGCCCACTACCTATGGCCAATATCGCTACCCTGAATCTCGACGGTAAAGAAATTCCCCTTCCCGTGATTGTCGGCTCGGAGGGAGAGAAGGCCATTGATATAAACAAGTTACGTGGGGATACCGGCTACATTACCTACGATGACGGCTTCGGTAACACCGGTTCCTGCCTGAGCAAAATCACGTTTATCGACGGTGAGGTGGGTATTTTGCGTTACCGCGGGTATCCGATCGAGCAGCTGGCGGAGAAATCCAATTTCATCGAGACCTCGTTGCTGGTGATGAACGGCGAGTTGCCCACGCCCGACCAGCGCTCGGCGTTTTCGGCGCTTTTGACCAAGCACGCTCCGCTGCGTCAGGATTTGATGCGCTTCATCGAGTCTTTCCCTACCGGGGCGCATCCCATGGCGATTCTCTCCGCCACGATGAACGCCCTCGGAGCCTACCACCCGCATCTGGCGAGCAATAATCACCAAGCGGATTTGCAGCACTTCGACGAGGCGGCCGCCATTGCCATTTCCAAGGTCCGCACCATCGCCGCCTGCTCGTATCGCGCGTCCCGCGGTTTGCCGTTCAATCACCCCAACCCCAAGCTCGGCTACTGCGAGAACTTCCTGCACATGATGTTCTCGGAACCCTACGCGGATTTCGTGCCCACGCCCGAGGTCGCCTCGGCGTTGAATCTGTTCCTGCTCCTCCACGCCGACCACGAGCAAAACTGCTCCACTTCCACGGTGCGCATGGTCGCCTCCGCCGGAGCCAACGTGTTTGCCTCGGTCTCCGCCGGCGTGAACGCGCTCTGGGGTCCGCTCCACGGCGGAGCCAACATGGCGGTGATCGAGATGTTGAAAAACATCCACGCGGACCGTGACGACGGCACGCGTTTCATCGCCGCCGCCAAATCCGGCAAAGGCGACCGTCTGATGGGCTTCGGCCATCGCGTTTACAAAAACTACGATCCCCGCGCCAAGATCATCAAGGCCTCCTTCTACAAGGCGCTCGCCTCGCTCGGCATCAAGGACGACCCCTTGTTGAACATCGCCATGAAGCTCGAGGAGTGCGCCTTGAACGACGACTACTTCGTGCAGCGCAAACTCTACCCGAACGTCGATTTCTACTCGGGTCTGATCATGCGCGCGCTGGGCATTCCGGAGAACATGTTTACCGTCATGTTCGCCCTCGGTCGCATGCCTGGCTGGATCGCGCAATGGCGCGAGGTTGCCGCCAATTCCAAGCTCAAGATCTACCGTCCGCGCCAGATTTACGTCGGCGAGCCCTTGCGAAATTTCGTTCCGGCCAACCTGCGCAAGTAAGTGCAGGCGAATCGACGGGTTGCGGCGTGGTCAGCTATCCCGGAGTCTTTTTATACGTTCTTAAAAAACCGCTTGCCCTCCGCGATAACGGAGGGCTTGATCCACCTCCCGTTAGTTTTTCGGGCTGTAGCGTAGCCTGGTAGCGCGCTTGCATGGGGTGCAAGAGGTCGTGAGTTCGAATCTCACCAGCCCGACCATTAAAATCCCCCGATGCCACTGAGAAATCGGTGGTTTTTTTGTGCCTCCTGGCGTCGTATGGTGAAACGTCTTTGGGAAATAATGGGCATTGAAAACAAAATCACCGCTTCGCCGCGCCCGCCTTATCTGCGCTGGCTCTATCCGGCCGCGCTTGCAGTCATGGTGGTCGTCGCCTCCGGCCGCAGCCAGGTGGCCGCACCGGGGATCGTGGGCATCGATAAAGTCGCGCATTTCTTGGTTTTCGGCTTGTTGGCCACCTTGGTTTTTCGCGCCCCGGGGTTTCATCGGTGGTGGGGGCCCATCGCGGTGGTATCGTTTTTCGGCTTTTCGGACGAGATGCACCAAAGCTTCACACCGGGCCGTTCGGTGGAGTTTGCCGATTGGATGGCGGATACGCTCGGGGCCACCTGTGCGGTCCTGCTTTATCGATTCTGGCCCGGGTATCGTCGCTTTTTGGAGTTTCGCCTGCGCCTGCCTTTTGTCCGACCTTCGGTCGTGCCAAACGCTCCCTCCGCCTCGTCCCTCCCTGCTCCCGCCGCTTCCGTTACCACGCCATGACCTCCGACGCCGCCCTTACCCGTATCGCCGCCCTGCGCGCGGAAGTGGCCGCCCACGACGAACGTTATTACCGTGAGGCTCGCCCGCTGCTGGCTGATTTTGATTATGACCGTCTGAAGCGCGAACTGGCCGATCTGGAGGCCGCGTTTCCCGTCGAGGCCGCCGCGCTGGGCACCGCCTCGCCCACCCGCCGCGTGGGCGACGACCGCAGCGAGGGGTTCGTCCGCCGCAAGCACCGGCAGGCCATGACCACGCTGGATAACACCTACAACGATTCCGAGCTGCGCGATTTTCATGCGCGTCTGGCCAAGCTCTTCGGCCGAGATGAACTCGCTTACAGCGTGGAGCCGAAAATCGACGGCGCCTCCATTTCTCTCACCTACGAAAACGGCCGTCTCGTGCGCGCCATCACCCGCGGCGACGGCGAGGAAGGCGATGACGTGACGGACAACGTGAAAACCCTCGCCAATCTGCCCCACGCGCTGCGGTCCGCGCCCGCCGCCGGCGCGCCCGCCGAAGATCTGTTTTCCGCCGCTGCGCCCGCCGTGTCCGCTTTTCCCGAGCTGATCGAAATTCGTGGCGAGATTTTCCTGCGCTTCGAGGAGTTCGCCCGCATCAATGCCGCCGAACAGGAGGCCGGACGCGAGCCCTACGCCAACCCGCGCAATCTCGCCGCCGGCACCTTGAAACTCCTCGACCCCGCGCTGGTCGCCACGCGTCGCCTGGAGGTCGTGCTCTACGGCCTCGGAGCCAGCGAACCCGCCCTTTCCCTGACCTCGCTAAAAACCTGGCACGCCCAGCTCGCCGCCTGGGGTTTGCCCACGCTCGAACACCGGCGCGAGGTGGTCGGGGTCGAGGCCGCCCTCGCTGCGATTCGCGATCTGGACGCCGTGCGCGGCGGCCTGCCCTATGCCACGGATGGCGCGGTGGTGAAGCTCGACGACTTCGCCCTGCAAGCCCGCGCCGGTTACCGGGGCGAAGGCCAGAGCGCGCGCAAACTTTCCCCTCGCTGGGCCTGCGCCTACAAGTTCGCCCCCGAACAAGCCGAAACCCGCCTGCGCGCCATCTCCGTCCAGGTAGGACGCACCGGCGTGCTGACTCCCGTGGCCGAGTTGGACCCCGTGCTCGTCTCCGGCAGTACGATCAGTCGCGCCACGCTGCACAACGCCGACGAAATCGCGCGCAAAGACATCCGGGCCGGCGACTTTGTGACCATCGAAAAAGCCGGTGAAATCATCCCGGTGGTGGTGTCGGTCAATCTGGCCAAACGCGCGCCCGAATGCGTGCCCTACGT
The DNA here is from genome assembly GCA_026398135.1 of Verrucomicrobiota bacterium. Lineage (GTDB taxonomy): Bacteria > Verrucomicrobiota > Verrucomicrobiia > Opitutales > Opitutaceae > IMCC26134_A. Next base: position 50,524 of record JAPLTN010000112.1, on the reverse strand, counting down.
GTTTCCGACGAGCTGTCCCGAATGCGCCACGCCGGTCGTGCGGGTCGAGGGCGAGGTTGCGATCCGTTGTCCCAACGCCGCCTGTCCGGCGCAGCTCGTTACCCGCCTCGATTACGTGGCCGGCCGCGCCGTGCTCGACCTGGAAAGTCTGGGCGGCGTGGTCGCCGAGGCGCTGGTGCGCACGGGCGCGGTGCGGGATGTTTTCGACCTCTTTGCCCTGGAGTCCGGGCCGCTCGGCGCGCTCAATCTCGGCACGGTGGAAAACCCGCGCATCCTCGGGGTGAAAAACGCCACCAAGATCGTCGAGGCCATCGCCCGCGCCCGGGAGCACGACCTTGGCCGCTGGTTGCTCGCCTTGCAGATTCGCGACGTCGGCGGAGCCACCGCCCAAGACATCGCGGCCACTCACGGCACGCTGGCGGCCTTGGCCGATTCGCAGATTTTGCCCCGGCTGGCCCGGCTCGCCGACGTGGTCTCGGAGATGGCGGAGATCAGCCCGCGTTCGCGGTTGAATCCGCCCAAAGACGAGGCGGATCGCCTCGCCCGCGCCGCTCGTTACGCGGCGCTGGCGGGTGAGAAAGCCGAGCTGGAGGCGCATCGCGAACGCACCCCCGGCGCGGAAAAAATCGGCTACGAGGCGGCGCGGCATACCCATGCGTTTTTCGTTTCGGAGCGCGGCCGGCACGCCGTGCGCCGGATGGCGGAACTCGGCATCGCGCCCCGCGCGGCGCGAAGCGCGGTGGCGGCGGCAACCGGGGCCTTGGCGGGAAAAACCTTCGTGTTAACCGGCACGCTTCCGGTGCTTTCGCGCGACGAGGCGAAGCAACTCATCGAGGCGGCGGGCGGCAAGGTAAGCGGCAGCGTTTCGGCCAAAACCCACTACGTCGTCGCCGGGGACGAGGCGGGCTCGAAGTTGGACAAAGCCCGCGCCCTGGGCGTCACCGTGCTCGACGAAGCGGGACTGCGTGCCATGCTGGGCTCGCCCCAATGAACCCGATCCTTACCCCGACCGGAACCGACGACGCGTTTTTGGACGACCTCTCCCGCCGCGCCTTTCGCTACTTTTTCGACACCGCCCACCCGCATACGGGATTAATCCCGGATCGCGCCCGCACCGACGCCAGCAAGCCCGGCGACATGGCCAGCGTGGCCGCGACCGGCTTCGGGCTCACCGCTCTCGTGATCGGTGCGGAGCGGGGCTGGGAATCGCGCGCCGAGTGCCGGGCCTGCGCCGAGCGCGTGCTGCGCACACTGTGGCGCGATGCCGCGCATGAGCATGGTTTTTTTTATCACTTTCTGGACATGCGCACCGCGCAACGGGGCTGGAATTGCGAGGCTTCGAGCATCGACACCGGGCTGGCCTTGTTCGGCGCGCTCTCGGCGGCGCGTTATTTCGGCGGAGCGGTGGCTGAGTTGGCGCAGGCCATCGAGGCGCGGGTGGACTGGGCGTGGCTGCTGGATGGCGAGGGTCGTATCAGTCACGGCTGGAAACCCGAGGGCGGCAAACTGCCCTACAGTTGGGACCAGTTTTCCGAGCACTACGGCATGACGTGGTTCGCGGTCCATGGGGCCAGCCGACCCGTGCCAGAGACCACGTGGCGGGCGTGGCGACGCGAGCCCTGGGTGGAGTATGCCGGCGAGCGTTTCCTGCACCACCCGCCGCTCTTCGTGCACCAGTTTCCCCAGGCTTGGCTGGACTGGCGCGAGTATCGGGACGAGGCCGGGGGCGGGAATTTTTTTGCCCAGGCCTGCGCCGCCACCCGGGCGCAAAAACAGTTTTGCCTCGACCTGCGTGCGCGTTTCCCTGCTTACGAGGAAAACGTCTGGGGATTAACGTCTTCCGACGGCGCGTGTGGCTATATGGATTGGGGCGGGCCGCCGGTTCGGCCGGGCGACGTGGATGCGCGTATCGACGGGACAGTAGTCCCGTGCGCGGCGGCGGGTTCGCTGCCCTTTGTTCCTGCGGAGTGTGTCGCGGCGCTGCGCGAGATGCACACGCGTTGGGGCGGGCAGATATATGGTCCCTACGGCTTTGCGGATGCGTTTAACCCTGGCACCGGCTGGGTCGGCAGCGACGTGATCGGGATCGACGTGGGCATCACCCTGCTTATGGCGGAAAATCTCCGCACCGGGCTGGTCTGGCGGCTCATGGAACCGTGGCGACCGCGCTAAAACGCGCCGGGTCGCCACGGCCGGGTTGTATCCACGCGAACGAACGGGTTAAAACCCCTTCTGGCGTAGCGCCGCGTCCAGCTCCTGCATGAAGGCCTGGCCGTCCTCGGGCGAGGGACGATAGCCGGGTTGGCTGACCTCGGTGAAGCCCGGACGCCCGTATTGATCGACGATCCATTTGCCGGTGACACCGTCGCTAAACGTGACACTGCCGCTGGCGATTGCTCCCGGGATGAGGGTTACGCCGTCCAGCTCGATGGTGACGTTGCCCGGAACCGGGGGGAGTGCGTCCTCTTCCAGTGCATCCGCAGCGGGCAATTCATCCGATTCCGCGGCGGGCGAAGGATTTTTACCCAAACCGAGCTTTTCTTTGGCCTTGTCGAGCAGACCTTTTTTTTCCGGTGCGGAAGCGGCGGCGGGCTTGCCGGCGGCGGGGGCTTTTGCCTTGGTTACATCGGAGGTATCGGCCTTTGGGGCGGGGTCCTTGAGGGTGAGGTTCAGGTCGTCCACCAGAAAGCGGACGTCCATGTATGTCATGGAGATCTGAAATTGATCACGAAGCTTCTTTTGCACGGCGGAGAGATTGTCGCCGGCGCTGATCCAAGACGTGACGGTGGCTTTTTGATCGGGGGATAAATTCATGGAGACGCTCACTAGAACGGGGCGGGCAAGCTTGGCAAGGCACCGTGTAATGCGGAAAGTCGGCAAATGACCCTTGACTCCGCGAATCGGCTTTGAGTTTGTGATCGTTTTCTACAAGCAAACCAGCCGACTGAACCCACCTCACCATGGCCAACACCAAATCCGCCATCAAGGCCGCCCGTAAGACCACCCGCCTCACCGCGCGTAACAAGGCGACCAAGACCCGTCTGAAGACCCTGCACAAGAAGCTCCTCGCCGCCACTGCGGGCGAAGACAAGGAAGCCGCCAAGGCTGCCGCCAACGCCTACACCTCCGCGATGGACAAGGCCACCAAGTCCGGTGTGGTGCACAAGAACGCCGCCTCCCGCGCCAAGTCCCACGTCGCCAAGGTCGTGTTTGCCAAGTAAATCCTTACGTAACCCAACCCTCCAACCAACTTTACCATGGGCAATCTCAAAAAAATGCGCCGCCTTCAAATGAACAAGCACAAGCGCAAAAAGCGCTTGAAGGCTAACCGCCATAAGAAGCGCACCTGGCAGAAGTAAATTTTCACAAATTTATACCATCTCAACACCACCGCGAAGCTTGCTTCCGGTGGTGTTTCTGTGTCCGTATCATGGCACGTTCGTAACTGAAATTACGCTTGTCACATCAGTCGCTTAGCCGAACCATTCAAAATAAGTTTCCGGTGCTCCGCCCCCCTCCCATCGGGAGTCGGCCCCTATAAATTTAATTTCCCCGTATGTTTCTATCCACCAAGACGAAGGGCTATGTTTATGAGCAAGGGGAGCAGATTACCGTTTTGGCGCGGGTTTCGTCGCAGAAAACACCCCTGGTAATTGAAGATATCCGCGAGTTCCCCACCGGGGATCCAGCGGCACTCAGCCAAGCGATCGGCGAAATCAGGCCGCCCAAAAGCTCGGGTTATCTTTTCGCAAAGTGCGGAGTAAGTCCCGAGCAACGCTTTATCAGGCGCGCGGGTTTGGATCCGAAACGAATCAAAGAGGAAAAGTATCTGGCGGAAATAGCGAGCAGTCAGTTTCGAGTGGATCCTGACCAAAGTATCATTGCGGTGTTAAATGCCAGCGATGGTTTGGATTTTGATCCTTCCAAAGCGGGGACCAATAAAGAGGTGATTTTTTGCGGGATGCCCAATTCCGTGGCCGAAACAGCCCAGGAAGCTTTACTTAAATCCGAGATATATCCGGATTGCATGGAGCTGTCCTCCCTGTGTTCGATCGCCGCGCTGATCGATTATTTAAAATTCAATGGTTCAGGCAAGCCGACCTTGGTTTTGGAACTGGGCGCACAAAGCACCCAGTCCTACATAGTGAGCACCAAGGGTCTTGAGGCGACCCGGCCGATTGCCGTGGGATTGGAAACCATGGTGCCGGTCGTCCAAAAAGAGCTGGGTTTGAAAGATGAGGAATCAGCGCGTAAGCTCTTTTTCTCCAATACATTCGATTTTACCGGGATGGGAGCAGCTTTGTGTAAGCGTTTGTTGAAAGAGCTGCAGTCCTCCATGGGATTTTATGAAGTCCAAACAGGGCAATCTATCGGGCAACTAGTATGCACGGTATTACCCGAAAAATTGAGCTGGCTGGAAGCGGTTATTGGAGCGCAATTGGGCGTCGCAGTATTAACTCCAGAGTTCAAACCTTGGTTAGATGCCCGACAAGTGACGGTAAGCGGAGATTTGAATTTGGCAAAATTTGATTCCCGGAAATTTGCCTTGGTCGGTCTGATACTGGATTCTAACCCTAAACCTTCCGATGCTAGCACTGCTTAAAAACCCCAAGGCGGGAACCGAAAAAAACAGCGTCAAAGCCTGGCGCGTTGATTTTCGTAATCAGGCCAAACTCCCTGATGTCAAAACCGTGCGTACGGGATTTGCGGTTAACACAGCGATGCTGGCCGTGATTGGCGGAATTTTAATGTTTGGCGTTCACCGCGAGATTACGGTCGCAAATCTTAAGACGGAAATTTCCGAGATAGAGGCCAGAATCAAGACGGAAAAAAAAGAAAATGACAAAGCGTTGGTGCTTTATAGAGAATATCAAAAAGAAGAAAAAATAATCAAGGAAGTGCAGGCTTTTGAGGCTGGCTCATTTGATTTTATAAACTTTATAGTAGCTTTTTCACGTCAACTGCCTCCAGGGGTAAAAGTCAAAAAAGTGGATTTTCGCGCGAGCGACCAGCCTGTTACCATCGCAGGAGAGATTTCTGGAAGTGACGCAAGCGCAACCGCCAAAGCGGATCAGTTTATCACGGCGCTTAAAAACGACGAACAAATCCGAACCATCTTCACCAGTATTACGATGCCTAAATTAGTTCGTGATACCGTTGCTGATTCATTGGATTACGAATTGGTGTTAAAATTAAAATAAAAGCACCTTTACTGGGAACATGAGCATAGAAACTCAGGATATTATACAAGCCTACCGCAAGCGCCCCGTCGTTTTTGCCTTGGGAGCATGCGGCTTGGTTTTGCTTATTGTAATCTATCTAAGGTTTGGCCTGCTCGACGAACTGCAGGTCGTGCTTCAGGAACGGCAGGAAGAACGCGCCAAGTATGCGCAAAATATAAAGAACTCGGCACAGCTGCAGAAACAGCTGGAAGAAGCAAAGGTTTTAAATGCGGCCATTAAAAAACAATTAATAAATCCTTCTGATACGGCTTTAAACCAGAAAATTTTTTATCAGATTGAATCGGAGCTTGGGGTTAAAATACTCGATATACAACCTTTGCCAACAGCCAGCAGCGCCAAGACGGCCAGCAAGAGCTATTTCATGCCTGTTGGATTTAAGCTAAGCTTTTCCGGAGACTACATCAAAGTGATGGGTTTTATACGACGGCTGGAGGAACGTTTCACCGTGGGACGCATATCATCGATAACGATGTCCCGTGCCTTGGACGCAACGAGTGGAGCATCGGTGCAACGCTTGGTCTCGTTAAACTTGCAAGTTTTGGCGATAAATCCAGATTATAGTCCATGAGCCCAATTTTAAAAAAACAAATAGTCGCCGTTTTGGCAGGTGCTATTACGGCCAATGCCGGGTTGTCGGAAGCAATTAAAATAAACGCACCTAAACTAAGGGAAGATGTATTAACTTCAGGTAAACGTCTCGTTGAACAACCCAAACCCGTGGAATTTGGCGGGCCGAATTTTGTCGATCCTTTTAGTGGAGTAGCCGCTACCCCAACCGACGCAAATGACGTTTCGCCCAATCCGGTTTCAGTTGAAGGACAGGAAAGTGAATCCGAAATCATAGTGAAGCTTGCCGGCGAGATACCGGCAACTGGAACGATTTTATTTGGCGACAAAAGAATTTTACTAGCCGGCAAAAAAAAGTATAAAACGGGCGATGTGATAATAGTAAAATACAAGGAATTGGAATATGACCTTGTGATTACCGATATAACGGCCACAACCTTTACGGTTAAGCACAACCAGGTAACGCACAGCAGAGCGGTAAAATAAGACCTGCCCCGCTCTTTTAAATTTTAAATTTATATATACGACAGTTTATTAGTAAAATGAAAATCAATTATTCTGCTTTCAGCGTTCTAATTTGTGCGAGTACGGTCATCTCGCTTGGGCAGGAGGCTACACCCGCTGCAGCCGGAGCGGCGCAATTTCCCCCGCCGGCGGAAATAGCTCCGTCTTCCTCAGCCGCTGAGATTTCAAGCACCCCTGCACAAGAAAAGCCCGCGCAAGAACCGGTTAAAGCAGTCAAGCCAACCGGCCCCGAGAGCTCCAAGGAAACCCTTTCGGTCGATTTTCCAGACGAGGACGTTCGTAATGTGGTGCGAAACGTGGCTGATTTGTATGATTTAAACATAATCGTGCCGGACACTTTGCAGGGACGGGTTTCCGTAAAATTAAAAGATGTCACCTGGCGTCAACTCTTCAAAGTTGTGCTCACTCCGGTGGGCTACACCTTTGTGGAGGAAGCAAATATAATCAAAATCATCAATCAGGCTAATTTAGATTCGGAGCCTCCGACATCTGAGATGGTGAAATTGAATTCCATTTCACCGCAGTTGCTTGCCGACGCGTTAAAGACCTTTATTAATGAGGTTGGCGGGGAAAAGCTGCAAGCCGTGCCAGGAACTAATTTTGTGGTAATTACAGCCACGCCAACCCGTCAAATGAAACTCAGGGAGACCATTGAGAAACTCGATGATCCCTCGGCGAGCAAGGCAAGTCTGGATGAAAATGCTATCCGGCAGATTTTGATCGAGACCAAATTTATCGAAGTAAACACCGGCACCGCTAAAAACATCGGGGTTAACTGGACCTCCTTGCAAAATTATCAAGTTGGGGCAGGCAGCTTGAACCAGGATTTTAGCCGTGGTCGCAGCAAAGGCACCACTTCAACTAGCAACACTACAAACTCTAATCAAAATTCAACCAATTTTGTATTTCCTAATGGCGGTGCGCCAACGACTACAGCAGGCAGTCTCGATAGCCAGAGCCTGACTTCTGGCATAACCAGTGCAGGAGACACTTCTCGTATTACAACCGCAGTATTTTCGGCGAGTGATTTTAAACTTATTCTCAGTGCTTTGCAGAGCGACAGCAAGAGTCGTCTGATATCAAATCCTACCCTAGTTACTTACAATGGTCGCGAATCAACCCTGCATGTGGGTGAAGAAATTCCCGTGTCCGGCGGTGGTTCCGCCACCTCAAACGGCGGGAGTCAAAAAAACCCGGCGAAACGTGAAAAAGCAGGTATTATATTAAATTTCATCCCGCAGATTATTACTGTTCGCCAACCTCAGACCACTCCGTCTAAATCGTATGAAGCGGTAAAACTGGATCTCAGCAAGCCTTCCTCCAAGGTTAAGATCGAAGATGCTGCCGGTGGTATTATTCTACGCAATCAAACCCGGGAAAAATTGGTCGATGGTAATCTTGAGCCGGTATTTAGTACCCGTAGCGTCGCTACGGAAGTCGTCTTGAAGGATGGCTACACGATGGGCATTGGTGGTATGATTGAAAGCACCGATAGCAAGAGTAGCAACAAAGTGCCTTTACTCGGCTCCATCCCTGGCCTCGGGGCCTTGTTCAGATCAAAAGCGAACGATCAGAGCGCCAGAAATCTGGTGATATTTGTAACCGCTAAAATCTTAAATCCAGCGGAAAGCGCCAACCAGTTTTCCGAGCGTCTAGAGCGTGAGTCACAGGAAGCCAGGCAAAGTGACTTTGTGGCCCGCGCCTCGATTAATCCCAAGCTTATTAAGCAAATGGAAATTCAACGCTCGGATCTTCCCGGCTTTCAGGAGTCTCAAGAAACTCCTTTTTACGTTCCGCCTCCGCCCAGCGCCAAGGAAATTAAAGCCGCGCAGAAGGCGGCCGAAAAAGCCAAGGCTAAAGACGATAAAACGCGTGCTCAAGCAGAAGAATCGGCGCAAAAATAGATGGTCGATTTGGCTACAGTTTTTTTCATAAATACTTTTTTAAGTATTCATCGGTATCTGTCATTTGATTAGAACCTTGTTTAGCAGCCCTCTCAATCACGTTATGAAAATGCCCGCTTTTAAATACATCCGGTGGTTAGTTGTTTCGGCGTTCTTGGCGATAACCGGCGTCGGGGGCTTGTATGCCGCTGGCACGCTTGCGGTGGGTAATGGTTTTTCAGGTCAGATTAGTGCAGAGGGCGTATTGTCAACTTGGGGAAAAAATACAGATGGGCAGCTTGGGCACTCCTTGGGGGTATCGCCGGTTACTCAGCCTACCTTGGTTCCCGGTAGCTGGATGAAAGTCGCAATGGGCGAAGATTTCACCTTGGGCTTGGATGCTGCAGGTCGATTATTTGCCTGGGGTAACAACTCCCAGTCGCAACTGGGTACAGGGTCGCTGACTACAAATTCCGTCACTCCATTGCCGGTGGCAGTGCCGGCGGGCGTCGCAGTGGTTGATTTTACCACGGGTTATCGACATGCGGTTTTGCTGGGAAGCGACGGCCAATTATATGCCTGGGGTTTTAACGGATTGGGACAGTTGGGAACGGGGGATACATCCAATCGTTCTACACCGACTAAAATTGTGTTTAAAGGGCTCGATAAAAAGAAAAAACCGATTGTTCTAAACATGGCGTTCAGTTCGGTGGTAAGCACTGATAACAGCATTTTGGCCGTAGCCACGGATGGAAGCCTTTGGGCGTGGGGTTCCAATTCGAGTGGAGAACTGGGGACCGGATCCAAGTCGTTTATCAATAGCTCACCGGCGATGGTCGGCAAGTCGAAGGGCTGGAACGGATTATCGACCGGTTCGCGCCATGTGGTCGGTATATTGGGTGGAAAAGTATATACGTGGGGTGACAATTCCATGGGGCAATTAGGGGCCGGAAAACAAGGTGGGGCAGTCAACAAGCCTGCCGCCATTAAATTCAAGATGCCGAAAGGTCAGAAAGCACCGGCATTGGTAAGATACGTGGCTGGCGGCGTGCAAACTTTCGGTTTAACTGCGGATGGAACACTCTACGCATGGGGTAGTAATCAAATGGGACAATTGGGTATTGCGAGTGGCAGTGTTTTACTTGCGCCAACGCTGGTAAGTGCCAGCGAACGATACGAGCTGGTGGAGTCCAGTTCATTTAGCACTTTGTTAAAAACCACGGCAGGGAGTGCAACGCCCTCTGCTTTACTGGCGGTGGGAAGCAATATAAACGGTGAGCTGGGCAATGGTGTGGTCGAAAATACCCGGGGGACGGGAGTATCCGTCAAGCCCAAGGTTAACGTTGCCAATTTGGCGGTGTCTGCCCCCGCTTTACAATCCGAGTTCAAGAACGCGGATGGTCTCAATGTTTATGGTTTGGGGGGCACTTTTGGAAACCTTCCCTTGGTAGTTCAAAATAAAGGGACTATGGCGCACACGGCGGCATATACGGTTTCCTACTACCTTTCGACCGATGCGACGCTAGATGCGGGGGATCGTCTTTTGGCAACGCGTACGGAAAGTTCCGCTCTCTCGGCAGGAGCCACTCGCGGAACATTATTTACGGCTGGAGATCTGCTGATTCCGCAGGTCGTACCGGGTATATATTATCTTCTAAGTCAAGTGGTCTCCTCGAATCAGAGTGATGGTTTTTCACCTGATAATGGTGCTTCGATGGCAGTTGAACTGCAATCCTCTGATTTTGCCGTCTCTTCTTCAAATTTACGTTTGTCTCCTGATTCTGCGGGTCTTTTGCCGAATTTTACCACCTTGCTCCGAAATGTCGGCATCGGCCAGGTTTCAGTCGGCACGAAAATAGGTTATCGCGTTTTTCTATCCGCCGACTCCAACTTAAGTCCGGACGATATCGATTTGACTGGTGGAGTGGACGCAACGTATTCCGTTCAATCAGGTGATTTTGTATTCGATAGGGTTTTTGTTCCGGTGCTCCATTCCGGCTATAAGTTGCCGAGCAATCTGCCGGCCGGAACCTACAAGATATTTGTTGTATATAACCGAAATGCGGCGCTTCCTGAAAGTAACTTGGAAAATAACACGGTCGCGTTGACCGTGACTATGGCCACGGCGGATTTAGCGGTTTCTTCTCCGGTCGCGTCCAGCTCTTCGGTTGGCAGCAATTCTATACTAAGTTCGGTTTTGACCTTTGTGCAGAACAGAGGAGCAAGCAATTATAGCAGTACGTATCAGGTTTCGCTTTATTTATCCAAGGATAGCGTTTACAGCAGTGACGATATCGTAATTGCCAGTTCCACGGAATCAGCGGCCATACTTTCCGGGGGGAGCCGTCAGGTGACTTTTGCCAATATCGCGATTCCCGATCTTGCCGCCGGTGACTATAAGTTACTGGCTCGTGTGCAGGTGGCGGCCAGTGAAACTGACGCGGATAATGCTAATAATATTTCCAGCAGTGATTTAACGCTGGGCGATCCAAGCCTGACGCTTGATTCTTTTGTATTCCCAAACACGACCAGTATTGATCGCGGCGGTTCTTTGGGCGCGGTGTCGTATCGACTCCGCAACACGGGAGCGGGTGGCATTGCCAGCGGGCGCAATATACTCATGCAAGTATGGTTATCCACGGATTCAACCTTTAGCTCGGGCACCGATGTTTTGGTTGATCAATACTCTTATACGAGCGGTTTGTCAGCAGGGGCGAGCGTTGTGTTGCCTGCGAATTCTCATACCCTAACCTTGCCCACCGGTCTCAATAACGGCATTTATAATTTGTTGTTTATTCCAACGTTGACCGGAACAGTAAACAGTCCAGACGTCGTTTATGGCACGGTGGCAAAGGTTATTTCAGTCGGGGTCCTGAATGTTTCTGTTGCGGCCCCGGTTCTGCCCGGGACGAGCCCGGTGACGCTTGGCGTTAATTCCGTGTTACCAAACACAACCATCTCCGTTAATAACAAAGGCGGTTTCAGCGTTCCTTCCGGAGGTTTGGTAAAGTTATGGCTTTCATCAGATAGCACGCTGGATACGTCGGATGTGCTGTTGGGCACTTCAACCATTAGCGGAACTATTTCTGCGGGCGGCACGCGCTCTATCGGTTTCTCCAATATTGTCGTGCCCGACATTGGTCAGGGCACTTATTATCTGATTTCCGAGCTGATATTGCCTGATGGGTTACTGGATGTTGATTTGACCGACAATCAAGCTTCGATCTTGGTCAACCTTGTAAGGCCCAGTCTGGAGGTAAAAAACCTTAATGGTGTGCCCAATGAGGTGAATTTGGATTCGACCAAGGATATTAATTCGGTGTCCTTTGACTTATATAATGCGTCAGCGGCGGTAATTCCGGCTGGGGTTAGTATTGCCTACGAAGTGTATTTGTCTCAGGATAATCAAGTTAGTACTTCTACTGATTCCAGATTGCATTCCGGCACGTGGACGAGTGGCATTACCGCAGGTAGCACGATTTCTGTGGCACCCTTTAATTTGAAGGTCCCGGATAATACCGTGGGTGGAAATTACTATCTTATCTTTGTGGCAAATCGGGATGCCACGCTTGTTTTGGGAACTGAGGATCAGTCCCCGAAGATTGTTCGTCAAATTCGCCTGAATAAAGTGGATGCACCTGGCGCGGCGCTTGATTATGGCTTTGTAACCTTTGGGGGCACTGGCAGTTGGCAGACGGTTACGGACAGTGCGGCGTCAAATTCCGAAGCATGGCAAAGTCCTGTGCTCGCTCTGGGCCAAAATGCTTCGATCAGTTTGGACGTGTACGGTCCGACGGTATTACGCGTGCCTTGGAAAGTTTTATCGGCTCCGCTCATTTCACCGCCAACGGTCACGGGTGCATTGGACTCAATTAGCTATGCAACCTCTCCCGTCTCTTCTACGGTTACCTTGGATGCGGCGCAAAGTTCAGACGCTTATCGCATGCCTAATGATGTGCCGATTGTGGTTGATGCGCCGAGTGTTCCTGGCGTTGCCACACGCGTGACGTGGACTTATGCCCAAAACAGTAGTTATGTTAACGGGTACGCTCGTTTGGATTTGGATCTGCCCAGCTATACAACTAGCGGGGATGGTTCCTGGACAGGTATTACCGATGCTACGGCCAAAGTGGGGACGACCGTGGCTAAGTCACCGGTTCTTACGGCTGGCCAGCAGGCCAGTTTGGAATTAAATGTAACCGGGCCTGCCTTGGTTAAGTTCTGGTGGAAGTCGACATCGGTTGCGAATACGGACGTGCTTAGCTTTTCTGTCGATGGGGTTTTAGCTCAGTTGCCAACCTCGACTTATACACAAACGGCCAGTCCGGCTATGCTTTCGGGCACTCAAGATTGGCAGCAAGTGGCCTTCCTGATTGGTGATGGACCAAGGACTCTACGCTGGACTTACGTGCAAGGCAGCACGAATGCGGCTTCAACCACTTATCTGGATGGCTTGGAAATTCTCTCCGTGCTGGACAGTAAGAATCAAGTTCTTGCGCCTGAGGTTAACGCACTAAATCGTAGTAATGATTCCGATGGATCCGGTGCGCTGGGGGATCGCCAAAATGTACCTATTAGCAACGTGGACCTGGCCATTAAGAGCGTGGTCGCCGCCAAGGCGACTTATTTGCTGGATGACGCCAATGGCACCAGTCGGTTGCCTTTGAATGTTTTGATTACCAGTGATGGGTATGATTTTAGCGCCAATCCCTCTTGGTCGTCCTCGAATATGCAGGTGCGACTTTCGACTAACGCGACCTATGGGGATGCGGACGATCTTATATTGGGCGATTTTCAGCAGTTTAGCTCCATTCCGCATGAGCGGCAATTAACCCTGAACGCCGATATTAATCTCCCTTTCAATATACCATCGGGAAATTATTACCTTTTCGTACGGGTCATGGGTGCTTCGGGGGTCGAGGAATTTACCTTGGCCAATAATACCTACTCGGCGGGTAACGGTTATATTATTAAACGCGCCCCCAATTTGGTGGTCGATGATTATATCGGTTTAGCCGCTCAATTCCCTTACCACCCGGAGGACAGCGTTTATATTTCTTATGCTTTGAAGAATACTGGACTGGGCAGTGTGTTGCCTTCGCAGTCTTTCAAAGTGCGTTTGACCTTGATGGCGCGGACTTTGGAGCAAATGGATATTACCAAGGGCATAGTGATTAAAGATTATCCTGATAACAGCTATGCCCTATTCCTGCCCGAAGTTGGGGGGCAGTATCCACTGGGGGGGACGTATGATGTGGTGCAATCGCTATCCTTGCCCAATACCCGGGATATTTTGTTTAAATTGGGTTCGGTCAATGCAACCGATCCCGAAGATTCCGCACCGGTGTATGCAAAGTTGGGCGACCTGCGGAAGTATATTTATTACTTTAAGGTCTTCGTGGATGTGGATAATGCGATTTCCGAATCGAGCGAAACCAATGTCTTTTACTTTGGGGATAGTTTCCATGTGGTCCCCATGGCCCCTTACGACGCTGTTAGCCAGGTGATGACTGATACGACTACATTCGGACAATTTATTGGGGACAGTGCGTTTGAGGGCTTCTTCTCGGATGATAGCTACCTGTCGAATACCAGCACAAGTGATGCTCCTTTCGCTGCTCGTGTGCGGGATTATGCCTTGTACCGTGCGCCTTTCGCGCAGGGCAAGCATTCCAACACGACGACCGTTACAGCAACGGCGGGTTCTCCGAGTGGTCTGCTTACCAGTTCGGCCTCTCTATTCGAGTCGGGTGATGTGGGCAAATTATTCCGCATGGATTCTGGTGAGGTTTTTAATATTAATGCATTTACGACCGTGACTCAGGTTAATATTGCCGAAACCACGGCTGCGGCCGGACCCAGTACGGGTGCTATTTACGATTATGGCACACCTAACTTATTGTTCGCAGATGAAATTCAAAATTCTGTGCGCAGCGATTTGAATGTGCCTGGATTTAGTGGTTCTTCGTTCCTGACCATTAGTTTTGATTTCAATGTGTTGGCCAAGGATGTGGCGATTGATGTGGAGCGTTCAGATGATGCGGGAGTCACTTGGGCACCGCTACCTTTGGTTACAATCGCCCCGCCTTATATAGGCACTACCGGATCTTCCAGCCTTACGGGCTACCTGGGATTGTTGGACAACCCGTATGTATTCGCGGTGGAGGGGAACAATACGGATGTGCAAAAGACCTATGCGGCACGTGTGAGTGTGCGTGATCAACTTCCTTATACATCCGCACAGCAGCGCTTGCGGCTATCCGTGCGTTCACTGGTTAGCAAACCGGCTGAGTTGACGGTTTTGTCACCCAGTGCCGGGTTTGATACCGCTGCTGGAGAGGCGGGGGTGTTGTTGGATTGGTCCAACGGGGGGGCGAATCCATCCACGGGTGGGGATTATGTGTACATTATCGAGCGCAAGGGGGGCACGACCACGGATTACAAGGTGCTGGGCTGGTCGTTTAGTCCTAATTATTACGATAAATCGGCTTCTGACAGCGTAGGGTATACTTACCGGGTCAAGGCGGTGTCTTCTGGCGGGGCTACTGCTTATCTGCCTGAAGTAACGGGTGGGTGGTAAAAAAACTAAAGAATCATCTCAAATTACCACTGATAAAGCTTTGTTCACTTTGGTACCTCAGGGGCGTTGCTCGGCGGCGGGCGCGCCCGTTGGGCACGAAGAATACACTTTTACCGGTTGATTTTTTAAACCACGGATCGCGGATAAAGGCACGGATTTAGGCGGTAATAAAACTATAATACAGGGTTTTAACCGCTAATGCGGCGGCTCAATGAGCGCCGCTTGGGGGGTAGTGGTTTCGCTTCGCGAAACGACGGGAGGCGATGGTTCGGCCAATGGCCTCGGGTTAGTTGCGCAGCGTTAAGCGGTTTGACCTCCGGCGTAGTGCAGCGCTTCAGCCCGCCGTAACGGACCGTGGCCTCGGCGAAGTGTAAGCGTCCGCCTTTAGGCCTCACTTCTTTTCTTGCACCTCCCCAGCCTCCGCAAGCACACCTTTCCTCTAACAGCGCGTGGTAATTAGATCTTGAATTTTGTAATCTTGCCGCGACATTATGGTGTTTTAGGTAGCGCGAAGCAGATAAAACTATGCCAACACCGCATCATCCTTCTGCCGCCGTACGCAAATCTCTTATGCAACTCGGAGCCGACATTCGCGACGCCCGCCGTCGCCGCCGTTTGACCATGGCACTCGTAGCCGAGCGCGCTTTTACCTCGCGCTCCACCCTCCAACGCATTGAGGAGGGCGACCCGGCAGTCAGCATCGGCATTTACGCCGCCGTACTCCACGCCCTGGGTTTGCTCGACGGCCTCGGCCAACTGGCCGGACCCTTGGCCGACAGCCTTGGTCAAGCCCTCGCCGCCGAAGCCCTTCCCAAGCGCATTCGCCTCAAACATACCGCGCCTTAAACAGAACATGCCGGATTTCGAAGTCCACCTCTCCGATGCTGATGGTACGCGGCATATCGGCAGTGCGCACGGCAATCGTGCGCGCGGTAAAGAAACCGTTCTCTACGAATACACCGAAGCTTGGCTGCGGGATCCGGCTCGCTTCGCCCTCGAGCCCGCACTTCCTCTCACCCGTGGCAGCTACGCTCCAGCCGCCGGCCAAGCCATCCCTGCCTCACTCGGCGATTCCGCGCCAGACACTTGGGGCCGCCGCCTGATGCAACGTGCCGAGCGTCGGCTGGCCATTAAAGAAGGCCGCGCCGTGCGCACACTCATGGAGAGCGACTACCTACTCGGCGTCTCGGATGAAACTCGCCTCGGCGCCCTGCGCTTCCGCTTTGCCGGCGAAACCAAGTTTCTAGCCCATCCCCCCTCGGGCGTTCCCGCCCTGGTGGATCTGGGACGCCTGTTGCAAAGCACCGAGCGCCTTCTCCGCGACGAAGAAACCGACGAGGATATTCAACTGATTTTCGCTCCCGGTTCATCGTTGGGCGGGGCGCGCCCGAAGGCCTCGATCATCGACCGGCATGGCGGCCTTGCCATCGCCAAATTCCCCAAGGAAACCGATGACTACAGCATCGAAACTTGGGAGGAGATCGCTCTGCGACTGGCGGATCGCGCTGGCATTGTCACTGCCGCACACGAACTGGTACACGTGGCTGGCAAGGCCGTGCTGCTCTCGCGACGTTTCGATCGCGCGGGCGCACGGCGCATCCCTTTTCTATCGGCTATGGCCATGCTTGGGGCCAGGGACGGCGAAACGGGAAGCTACCCGGAGATTGTGGATGCCCTCGCCGCCCACGGAGCGCAGGCGCGACAGGACGCTCATGCGCTCTACCGCCGTGTCGCTTTCGGCGTCCTCGCATCCAACGTGGACGACCACTTGCGCAACCACGGTTTTCTTCGCCTCGATAAAACTGGTTGGACCCTCTCACCTGCCTACGACCTGAACCCTGTGCCCGCCGATCTCAAAGCGCGCATCCTCACGACCAACATCGACCTTGCGGAAGGCACTTGCTCCCTTGATCTGCTTGAATCGGCCGCCGGTTATTTCGCACTTTCCCTGCCCAAGGCCCGCGAGATTATCAAGGAGGTCGCGACTGCGACCGCCGGTTGGCGAAGCGTCGCGCGTGAAGCAGGCGCTCCGGCTGCTGAAATCTCCCGCATGGCGAGCGCGTTCGAGCACGAGGAACTCCGCCGCGCGCTCACGCTTCCCTGAGCGCCGCCTCCGCCTTTCGCCCACGCCCTAACGACCAAATAGGTAGCGGTTCAGGTCGAGGGTATCCATGCCGGATTGGCGGTCGTCGAGCCATACATCGCGTTGGGAATTCACCGTGCTGGTGAGTTCGGTGATTTCGCGGCGAACCCGGCCGTCGTCCTCTTCCAGTTGATCAAACCAGCTTTTGATTTTTGCGATTTTGCCGATCGGGGCCGCCAGGATGTAGGTGCTTTCGCGGGCATCCCAATCCTGGGTGTCGGTGGCGGCGGTGATTTCGGTGCGCACGGCGAAGGCCCGCCAGTTCAGGGTGCTGGCCGTCACGGCGACCACGGGGAAGAGATCGGAGTAGCGCACCGAGGCGTGCACCACGAGCAGGCCTTCGCGGGCGGTGAGTCGGGTTTGATAAAGCTGGAGTGCCTGTCGGGTTAACAGGTGCGCGGGGACTCCGTCGCCCATAAAGGCATCCATGAGGATGAGGTCGAAGTCTTCGTTCGAGGCGGCGAGGGCGCGGCGGCCGTCGGAGAGCTCGACACGGACTTTGCCCGGTGAATCGGCTAAATAGGAAAAGTGTTCGCGGGCGACTTTTTCGATTTTGGGGTCGATGTCCCAAAAGACGATTTCGTCGGTGGGGCGAAGGTAGGCCGCCAGAGTGCCCGCGCCGAGGCCGATGGCGCCGATGCGGAGGGAGGGGCGTTCGGCTTGGAGACGTTGGATGGCGCGGCCGAGGGCGGAGTTTTCGGTGTAGTAAAAGGTGGGGCGGCGGCGGGCGGCCGGGTCGGCGGTGAGTTGCGAGCCGTGGCTGGTGGTGCCGCTGGAGAGGACGACACTTTCGGCGGCGGTTTCGACGAGCAGATCGCCGTGGATGTCGCGATAGGTGACGAAGGTTTTCCCGCCGCTTTTCATTTCGTTCACTTGGCGGAGGGCAAGGGTGCCAAGGGGGAGAGCGAGGAGGGCGGTGGCGAAGAACGGGCCGACGAACCCACGCCAGCGCAGGGTCCAGGCGAGGCCGGTGGCGAGGAGGGCTCCGGCGAGGAGGGGGAATTCCCAGGGGAGGGAGAGCAGTCGGGGGGCGCCCCAGACGCTAAACCAGCCGCCGAGCATGCCGCCGGTGGCGAGGGCGAGGTAGAACCAGGAGCCGCCGCGGGCGGGGCGGCGTTCGTGGAGCAGGGCGTGACCGACGGTGCAGGCGGAGCCGCAGACGAGTAGGAGCCACCAAAAGCGTTCGCCGTCCACGGTTTGCCAGCCGAAGCCTTTGACGCCGAAGTAGCCGGTCAGGCTGGTGGCGAGGGCGACGATGGCGGTGGCGCTCATCCAAGGTTGCCAGCGTCCGGCGAAGGTGAGGGCGAAGCTGGCGAGGTAAACGCCGAAGGGGCCGACCCAGGAGAGGGGTTGGGAGCCGATTTCGGAGGCCACGAGGTTGGTGGCGGAGAGCATGGTCGCGCAGGTGGCGGCGGCGAGCAGGGTCCAGCCTAGAAACGTGAGCGGGCGGGGGAATGGGGTGGGCGTGAGGGGGAGGTCTGGGGAGGAGTTTCCTTCGCGCCGGGTTTGGACGGATTCGCGCCAGAGGGTGTGCATGAGCAGGGCGAGAACTCCGCCGAGGGCGATCAGGAGGGCGTGCCAGACGACTTTCTGGGTAGAGAGGTTGAGGCGCGGTTCGATGAGCAGCGGGTACAGCACGAGGGCGGCGAGGCTGCCCAGGTTGGAGAAGGCGTAGAGGCCGTAGGGGGCGGGGTGGTGGCGGCGTTCGAGCTCGGAGTGGAGGAGCGGGGAAATGGAAAAGAGGAGGAGGTAGGCCGGGAGCGAGGCGAGGACGAGGCGTCCGATGACGGCCGCGATGGAGGGGTTGGCGGGCGTGGTGTCGGGCAGGTGGAAACTCAGGATGGCGAGGGTGATCAGGCCGAGCACACTGAGCAGGCGGGTGGTGGGGGGCCGGCGTTCGAGCCAGAGGGCGAAGGCGTAGCCGAGGAGCAGGGTGGTTTGGAAAAACACCATGGAGCCGAGCCAGGTGGCGGCGGTGCCGCCGAAGGCGTGGAGCAGGGGCTTGGCCAGCATGGGCTGGCCGACGAAGGAAAGGGCGGCGGCGAGCGGGACGACGACGAGGAGCAGGCTTTCCGCGAGAGCGGGGAGTTTGCAGGGGGGGGCGGCGGGGGCGGGCGGGTGCATGACGGAAGGGGGAGTAGCGAGTAGCGGGTAGTGAGTAGCGAGTAGGGGGGGCGAATGACCAATGACCAATGACGAATGGCGGATGGGTAATGACTGGGGATTTAGAGCAGGGCGCGGGCGGCGCGGAGGGGGGAGGCGGCGAGGGCGGGGTAGGCCTCGCAGGGGGTCCAGCAATTGGGGCAACGGCCGGCGGCGACGTCGGCGCGCACGCCGGAGGCGCGGGCGCGGGCGAGCAGGGGGTGGAGGTCGTAGCCGGAATCGCGCAGGTTGCCGAGGGGTTTATCCCAAATGGTGCAGGGGTAGAGATCGCCGCGTTCGGAGACGTAGGCGGTGGATTGGAGGGCGGAGCAGGGAACGCGGGTGCGGCCGGTGGCGAGGTAGCGGAGGGCTTCCTGGCGGTAGGCGCGTTCGAGCAGGCGCATGCCCCAGGCACCGTGTTGTTTGGTCTGCGCGGCGGCGTAGCGGAGGGCCTCGGCGACCTCGGCGCGGTGCTGGGGGCCGCCGAAGCCGTCGGTGGCGGGGGCTTGCTGGTTGCCGTAGTAGTGTTGGGAAAGGTGGGGGATGTTGAGGTGCAGCGTTTCCCAGCCGATGGGGGCCTGGTTCTGGGCGGCGAGGGCGGCGTTGACGGCGGCGAAGGTGGCGGCGACGTGTTCGCGGGTGGTGGGTTGGGTGCCGCCGGTGGAGTGGGCGTGGAGCGTCATGCCAACGTACACGTTTTCCGGGCCGAGGGTCTGGCGCAGGCCGATGAACGTGGCGAGGGCGTGCTCGAAGTCGCGCGGGACGCCGCGGAGGCGGTCGTTGAGCTCGGGTGGTCCGTCGATGGATACGGTGACGACGAGGCGGGCGCGCACGGTGCGGCGGAGCTCGGCGGCGGCGGCGATGATGCGGCGGGTGGCGAGGCCGTTGGTGGGAAAGTGGACGAGGAGGAGGTCGGGGCAGTGGCGGTGGAAGGCCTGGACCACCTCGACGAAGTCGGGGCGGTCGGTGGGTTCGCCGCCGGTGAAGTCGATCCAGTGGAGGTAGGGGTTGGCGGCGGCGAGGCGGGCCATTTCTTCGCCGGTGAGTTCGCCGGCGATGCCGTCGGGGCGGTCCTTGATTTTCCAGATGTCGCAGTAAACGCAGCGGGAGTGGCAGCGTTTGGTGACGACGAGCACGATTTTAAAGGGGAGTGCGTCCTTTTCGCGACCGAGGGCGGCGGCGGCGGTGCGGCCGGCGAAGCGGGTCCAGGAGTAGAGGGAGGCGCTCATGGTTGCGGGGGCGTGGCGGCGGCGCGGCGGCGGGCGGCGGCGAGCGCGAGGTCGAGTTCGCTTTCCTTGCGTTCGGAGACGGGGGGGCGGGGGCCGCCGTGGCGGGCGAGACCGCCGGGGGTATCGAGACGGAAGAGGCCGAAGGTGTGGGCGTGGCTGGAGTAGCGGGCGATTTCGGTGGCGTCGCAGCTGAGGATCCAGTCGGCGGCGTAGCGGGCGCGGGCGGGTTCGGCGTTTTCCCAGAAGCCGTAGTGGAGGTAGATGCCGCCGGGGTATTGGTTGGCGAGTTCGCGCAGCTGGGTGCGCAGCAAGTCCTCGATGGGGCTGTACTGGGAAGCGTTGCGGCCTTCGAGCAGCCAGACGTAGGGGATTTGGGTGACGACCAGGGAGCCGGAGGGCAGACGGGCGGCTTCGCGTTTAATAAAAACGATGTCTTCCTGGGCCTCGACAGCCTCGCGGGTGAGGGTGGGCACGAATTTCCAGCCCGAGGCCCAGCCCAAGGCAAGGAGGGTGGCGGCGGCGCCGGCGAGCAGGGGGCGGGGGCGTAGGGCGTGGGCCGATACGGTGACGCCGAGGCCGATGAGGAGGGCCGCGGGGGCGGCGGAGATGACGGCGTAGCGGCAGCTGGCGCCGTAGTGGTAGCCGCCGGCGTAGAAGACCACGAAAATGCCCCAGGAGCAGGCCAGCCAGAGGGCGAGCACGAGGGCGACGGAGCCGCGGCGCAGGAGCAGCCAGCCCGCGCCGATCGCGAGGGGTAGGGTGCCGACGACGGGGAACCATTCGTTTTGGAAAAAGTAGCCTAGGTTGCTGCCGAGGTTTTTGCCGATGAAATCGAGGGCGAAGCGCTGTCCGTCGTTAGCCCCCCAGTCTTCGGTGCGCATGGACCAGAGGTGGAGGAAGTTCGGGGTGGCGAGGGCGGCGGCGAGCAGGGCGGCGCCCCAGAAGCCGGGGTCGGAGTAGAAGCGGTCTTCGGTGGACCAGCAAACGATGGCGACAAGCGGGAAAGCCAGCAGGGATTCGGGGCGGAAATACCAGGCGAAGGCGGTGGCGGCGGCGAGCAGGAGCCCGGCGGCGAGCCGGCCGCGCACGTTAGGGGCGTTTTGACGGAGACGGATGTAGAGGCAGGCGGAGGCGAAGGAGAGGAGGGTGGTGGCGGCGGTGGAGGGCTCGACCGCGACGGTGCGGCTCCACCACGGGATGAGGGGGGTGAAGAGGTAGGCGAGGGCGGCGGCGAGGGGCGTGCCGGCCGGGAGATTCCAAGGGGCAAGGGTGAGGGCGAGGAAAAGGGTGGCGGCGGCGAGGCCGGCGAGGAGGCGGTTGACGTCGAAGGCGACGGCGGTGGAGGCGCCGGTCCATTGGTAAACGCGGCCGAGGAGGTAGGGCCAGCCGTTGGGCTGTTTGTTTACCGCGTTTTGGTAGAGCTCGAATTTGCCGTGTTCGGCGCGGGCGTAGTCGGCTTGTTCGGCGCGGCCGGTGTGGGCGAGGGTTTGCCCGATCTGCATGTAGATGTGTTCGTCGTAGAGGATGCGGTGGGCGCGGGGGGCGAGGCCGCAGATCAGCCAGCCCGCGAGGACGAGGCCGAGGGCGGTGAACAGGGCACGGCGGTCGAGGATCAGGCGGAGTTGGGAAACGAGGCCGAAGCTGGCGGCGATGATGACGATGACGCAGGCGTCGAGGCCGAAGGGGGTGGAAACGGGGACGAGGGCGCGCAGGCCGATGTTGTCGTTTATCCGGAGCTGGTGAAGGGCCCAGGCGGCGGCGATGGCGGCGGCGAGCAGGCCGAGGCCGAGCAGGATCCAGGCTTCGCGGGCGAGGCGGTTGGGTTGGGCGGGGGCGAGACTCATGCGCGGGCTTTGCTGAGCAGGGCGGAGCCGAGGGCGAGGTGGCGCACGCCGCTCTCGTGCCAGGCGGCGACGATGTCGGCGGGGAGGTCGGGCATGGGTGCGCCGTGGAGGTTGAGACTGGTGTTGATGACCGCGCCGGTGCCGGTGCGGGCGCGCACGCCTTCGAGCAGGCTGCGCCAGGGGCCGGCGGCTTCGGGCGGGACAAGTTGGGGGCGGCAGGAGCCGTCGGTGCCAATGGCCCCGGCGAGGGCGGCGCGGCCGGCGGGGGTGGTCTGGAAGCCGGTGGTCATGTGCTGGTTCAGGTCGCGGGCGTCGCGGTAATCGGCGAGCAGGCGGGTGGCTTCCTCGGCGAGCAGGCTGGGGCAAAACGGTTGGAACCAGACGCGGCGTTTGAGGCGCAGGTTGAGGTCGTCGCGGGCGGCGATGCTATCGGCGCGGGCGACGATGCTGCGGGCTCCGAGGGCGCGGGCGCCGAGCTCCATGCGGCCCTGGGCCCACATGACGACTTCGCCGACGGCGACGAGATCGGCGACGGCGGCGGGCACATCGGCGGGGCGGGTGCAGGTGGCGGTGAGGGGGCGGGCGAGGACTTCGGCGTCGGCCCCGAGATCACCGTGGTCGGGGCCGAGGCGGAAATCGGTGAAGGGGGCGGGCGGCTGGCCGGTGAGGCGGAACCAGGCGGCCTGGGCGGCACCGAGGGCGAGGCCGCCGTCGCCCATGGCGGGGCAGATTTCGAGGCGTTCGATGCCGGGGGTGAGGCGGAGGAGGCGGTTGACTTTGATATTCGAGGCGACGCCGCCGGAGTAGGCGAAATCGGCGCAACCGGTGGCGCGGGCGAGGGCGGCGAAGTAGGCCGGGACGAGGGTTTCGAGGACGTCCTGGGCCATGCGGCAGAGTTGTTCGCGCGGGTGGCACCAGACGAGATCGCGCACGGCGCGGGCCATGGCGCCGGGGCGGATGGCGCAGGTGAGGCGGGGCAGGCCGTCGGGGCCGGGGGCGAGCTTAAACCAAGGGAGGAAGACGTTTTTTTTGCCGGGGGTTTCGGCGGCGAAGGTGGCTAGGGCCATGACCTTGCCCTCGTCTTCGAGGGGGCGCATCTGGAGTTCGTGGGTGACGTGCTCGAAGAAGAGGCCGAGGGAGTGGGCACCGCCGACGCCGAGGAGTTTTTTCAAGCTGCGGGTTTGCGGGGACCAGCGCCAGACGGAGCCGGATTCGCCGTCGCCGATGCCGTCGAGGGTGACGGCGAGCACGTCGCGTTGCCAGACGGGCCAGAAGAGGGCGGAGGCGGCGTGGGCCTCGTGGTGCTCGACGAGGTGGACGGTGGCGGGATCGGCGGCGAGGACGCGGGCGAAGTGGCGGCGGGTCCAGGCGCGGAGCGGGTCGCAGGGCGGCCACTGGGTGAGGTGGTATTTGGCGTAGTGGGTAATACCGTGAAGCGGGCCGGGGGGGGAGAGGCGGCGGCGCTGGCGGTAGTAGCGCTCCTTGAGGGCGGGGATGAGGCGGGTGAGGGTTTTGGCGGGGTCGGAGGTGGTGACGGCCCAGTGGAGGGGACGGTCGCCGGCGGCGGCGCGGAGGGCGGCGATGGCACGGACGGGCAGGCCGACGTCGAGCTTGCGGCCGCTGAGACGTTCCTCGTTGAGGGCGAGGGTGACGCGGCCGTCAAGGAGGAGGGCGGCGCCGGCGTCGTGTCCGTCCCAGACGCCGATGAGGGCTGCGGGGGAGCGGTTCATGGGGTGGGGGCGGTGCGGCGGGTGCAGAGGCCGCGCACGAGGTGGGAGCCGTAGCTGAGCCAGGTGAGGGGGGAGGCGAGGGAGATTTTGGAGTAACCGGCGGTGCGGGCGCGTTCGTGGGTGGGGACCTCGGCGAGGCGGGCTCCGCGGGCGAGGGTGGCCATGATCATTTCCATCTCGATGGTGGTGTGGCGGGAACGGAGGCGGAGCGAGTGGAAGAGATCGGTGCGGAGGGCGCGGAAGCCGTTTTGGGAGTCGGAAAGGCGGGAGCCGAAGCGGAGGTTGATGAGGTAGGTGATGAAGGCGGAGCCGGCGAGGCGGAGGAATTCGTCGCCGCCGCCGTGGAGTTCGTCGGAGCCGCCGAGGAGGCGGGAGCCGCCGACGTGGTCGGCCTGGTTGGCGCGCAGGGGGGCGACGAGGCGGGGTATGTCGATGGGGTCGTGGGAGCCGTCGGCATCGACAAAGACGAGGTAGGGGGTGGTGACGGCGGCGGCGGCCTGGATGAGGGCGGCGCCTTTGCCCTGGCCGTGGTCGCGGAGGACGCGGGCTCCGGCGGCGGCGGCGACGGCGGGGGTGGCGTCGGTGGAGGAGCCGTCGATGACGATGACGTGCGCGGCGTATTCGCGGCAGGCTTGGACGACGGCGGCGATGGTTTCCGCCTCGTTGCGAGCGGGGATGATGGCGGTGACGTCGGGGTCGGGCGCGGGGGCGGGGGCGGCGAGGGTGGCGGGATCGAGCAGGCCGAGGCGGATCGGGCGGTGGACCCGGGGGGCGACGGACGGGGCGTCGAGGGCGCCGAAGTAACTGTCCGGGGTGCTCGGGAGCGGGGTGGCGGGAGGCATTGGGTCAGCCAGGAGAGGGCGGGGAATCACCAGCGAAACATGTTGCCGCGGCTGAAGTTGGTCGTGGTGGGGCCGCCCGCCGGGGGGTGTTTGGCGAGGTTGGTGTCGTAGGTAAAGCTGCGGTTGGGTTGCCGATAAACGGTGCCGGTGCCGTTGAAGGGGGAATCGAAGTAGGTGGATTCGAAGAGCCGGCCGAGGGAGCCGAAGTAACCGACGGTTTTGCCGGACCAGTTTTCGAGGTAGCGGACGAGGTTTTGCGCGCCGCCGGAAGCGGTGGAGCCGTTGGAGGCGGTGTTGCCGCTGAGCAGGCCGGCGTTGATGTCCATGCGGACGAAGGTTGCGGCTTCGTCCACGGTAGGGGTGCCGGGATCGTCAACGCGGTTGGCGACGCGGGAGGTGATCGCGGCGGCGGCGTTAGAATCGTCCCAGCCGGGTGAGAGGGCGGTGAGGGCGTCGGCCATGAGCATGCAGGCGGGTTTGCCGGTGACGGTGGTGGTGCCTTCGGTCCAGGTGGCGTCCACGGTGTTGTAATCGCCTTTGACGTACATGCCGGCGTTGGTGGCGATGGAAAGGCCGGCTCCGCCGGAGGAAGGGACTTGGGCGGCGTTGACGACGCGCACGGCGGCGGGACTGGCGGAACTGGAGTTGCGCTGGTTGACGTAGAGCAGGCCGTTGAAGCTGTAGCCGGTGTCGGCATCGAGCTTGGTTTTCAGGGCGGAGACGTCGAGTTCGGTGATGGCTACATTGGTGGCCTCGCGGGCGTCGTACAGGGTGGTGGTGGCGGTAATGATGCCGCCTGAGCCGGTGTAGTCGCTGGTGACGTCGGTTTGGACGCCGCTGGAGCTTTGTTTATAAATCGAGACCGTGCCGGTGGCGGAGATGTCCACGATGAGGCCGGCCCGGGTGTAGGCGCGGCGTACGTTGATGACCTCCGAGTCGGTGGTGGAGGAGGTTTTGTTGGGGTATTCATTGGTGCCGGCGTTTTGGGGGGGCGGGGCGATGAGGGAGCGGTTTACGTTATTTATCGCGATGGCGGTTTCTGCGGCCGTCCAATCGGCGGGAACGGTGCGACCGGCGGGGCCGAAGAGATCGGGCCGGTCCACGGCGGTGGCGAGGGCGTCCACGCCGCCGAGGAGATTCTCGGGTTGCTCCATGGTTTGCAGTTGGGTGCCGGGCAGGGTGGGGTCCGCCTGGCGCAGGAAACTCGGGCTGGTCAAAGTCACGGGGGAGATGCCGGCTTCGGGGTTGTAGTAGGCGACCGCACCGTCGGCGTCCTGATTCAGGGTGGAGCCGACGGGCATGCGCAGGGTGTCGAAGACATTGAGGCTAAAGCCACTACGCGGACCGAGGAAGGCGTTGCCACTGACGTAGATATCGCCGTGGATCTCGGTGTTGCTGCCGGGGTTGAGTTCCAAGTCGCCCTCGAAAAAGACGCTGTATTGGAACACGGAGGAGTTGGAGTTTTCGAAGCGACGCCCGATGCGGACGGGTTGGATGGCGGCGTAGGGGCTATCGGCGGCGGCGGAGACTTCCACGCGGGCGGTGATGTAGGTGTAGTTGCCGGTTTTGGTGGTATTGGGGATGGTGCCGTAAACGGGACCGAACTCCACCATGGTGCTGCGTTTGACTCGCCAGCCTTGAGCGCGATGGGATTCCAGAAAGGCTTGCTGCTCGGTGCTGGGGATAGCTCCTATGTCTGCAATATCGCTCAGCATGTAGGGCACCTCGGAAGCGTTTTTGCCGCGCATGACGGTATTTTTGAAACTGAAGAAGAGGTACTCCAGTTCGGACTCGGCCACGGCCTGGGCCTCGGTTCTGAAATCGTTGCGCTTGGAAATCTTAACCACGGACAAGCCAAGATCCATCAGGGAGTACGCAACCAGGGTGAGGGCGCTGATGATGGCAAAGACGATGAGCAACAAGGCTCCTCTGGTGGCGGGGGTTTTCATGGAATGAGTCCGGGTTTTGGGTAGCGGACCCGTGGTGGCTCGGACAGCGCACGGGATGCTCTTCCGTTGATCAAACTGGGCGGGAAACGAAGCGGAGCGGCATTCGCAAGCGAACGCCCTACAGAGGCAGATGCATTCGCAACGATGAATGGAAAGCAAATGGATGGCATGGAGTCATTATCTGCTTAACCATCAAACTGGATGGTGGAGGTCGATGATTTGGTGGAGGTGGTCGTGCTGCTCTTGGTTGAGGTCGTGGAATTGATGGTGCTCGACTTGGACGTGGAGCTGGTGGACTTGGACGAGGTTGAGCTAGAGGTAGTGGAGGAAGTCGAAGTGGTGGTGGATTTGGAAGTGGTGGAGGACTTGGTCGAAGTGGTGGTGGATTTAGAGGTGGAGGTGGATTTAGTGGAGGTGGTGGAAGTGGTGGTGGAAGAGGTGGAAGTGGTGGAGGTTTTGGAAGTGGTGGAAGACTTGGTCGAGGTGGTGGAGGTTTTGGAAGTGGTGGAGGACTTGGTGGAGGTTTTGGAAGTGGAGGAGGTGGTGGAGGACTTGGTGGAGGTAGAAGAAGTGGAAGAGGTGGTGGTGGATTTGGAGGAGGTGGAGGAAGTGGAAGAGGTGGTGGTGGACTTGGAGGTGGTCGAGGAGGTGGACGTGGTTACGCTGGAGGTCGAAGTCGTGGAAGTCGTCGAGGTGGACGAGGTCGTGGACGAGGTCGTGGTCGAGGTAGTCGGTGGCAGGCCGGCGATGGAGCCCAGGCTCAGGGGATTGCCCGATTTGGGCATGATGAGGCCGGAGGAGAAATTGGTGGTTTGAAACGAGTCGCCACCGCCGGCGAGGTTGGAGACCGGCACATCCATCAAGTAGGTGAACTGCCAGCTTACGGCGGGGGAGGCGGCGAGTTCGGTCGGAGAGGGGTCGGCAGGTTCCTGGCTGAAGAGAAAGTTCGCGGAGGCGTCGAGGTGGTCGGAGAGTACCCGGTATTGTTCACTTTGGGTGTTTTCATACAAACGCAGCTCGGTAGTGGCCTGGCCGGCGGAGGCGGCGACGGCTTCCAGCGCTCGTTCGCGGTGGATCTCCACGCGCGCACCGCTGGCGGCGTTTTGAATGGTGCCGATGGTGCCCGCGGCAAGAGTTTGGCCGAGGGTCAGGGTCACGGCACCCGAAGCTCCGCTGGTGCGACTATCGGAGACTGCGGTGATACGGATGCCGGAGCCGAGATCGGGCGTATCCATCATGAGAAGATCGCCGGCTACGGGAATGACTGCGGCCGGGCAATCGATGGTGAGGGTGCTGCTGGTATGGGAAGTGTTGGTGGGGACGGAGGCGGGAGCACCGAGGGAGATGCGGTATTCCATGCGCCGGTAACGAATGGGGGCGGTGGTTCCCGAGGGGTAACTGAAGCGCGGGCGGATGTTTTTCGGGTCGGACGGGTTATTTTTGTTAACCGTGCGGCTGATCGCGATGGAGAGCTCGTTGTTGAGCGTTTCTTGGACGGAGCGGGTTTCGACCGTGGCCTGTTCCAGGCGCACGGTTTTGAGCGACATCTTGGCGGTCACCACCATCACCGAGAGCACTCCGGCCATGACGAGCATGCCGACCGCCATGGCGATCATCACCTCGACCAAGGTAAAGGCGCGGCGCAGGTCTGAAAAGCGTGGGGGGGGAGTTTTCATGGGCCGACGCGCATCGCCGTAAGCGTATGGGTATAGGTATGCTGATTAAGGGTATAGCGGATTCGGAAGGTGGCCTGGAGCATGAATCCGGCGGC
Organism: Verrucomicrobiota bacterium; assembly: GCA_026398135.1. Taxonomy (GTDB): domain Bacteria; phylum Verrucomicrobiota; class Verrucomicrobiia; order Opitutales; family Opitutaceae; genus IMCC26134_A. Next base: position 22,076 of record JAPLTN010000112.1, on the reverse strand, counting down.
GTCGGAGGCGGGGGTTGCGCTGCTTGCTCCGGTGGTGGTGTCCACGTATTGCAGTTCCCGGCTGACCCTGGCGTCCAAAGTGTGTCCAGCGGGACCGATCGGGACGGTGATGTAAGGGGTGTCGGTGAGCGCAGTGGACTCGGCGACATTGCTGAGCGAGCCCCAGACCAGGCCTCGACCGGTTTCGCCTGCGGTGGGGTAAAACAGCCAAAGCGTGGCATTCGATTCGTCGCGGATGCTCAAGCGCTGAAACTGATCGGCGAAAGAGCGAATAACCGCGCGGGCATTATCGCTGTAACGCGCAACCGAAGTCATTTTGTATGACATTATAATGCACTGATAAATGCCCAGGGTGCAGAGGGCGAAAACGGACGTCGCGATCATCGCCTCGGTCAAGGTGAAGCCCGAGGAGCGTTTCCTGGAGGATGGGGGGGCGACGAGGGGCATGGGGCAAAAAAGAATCCGACGTGTTTTGACGTATCGCACACCTGGGTGACGAGCGTTAGTTTAGCACAAGAGCAGGTTTATCCACAAGGGACCATAGTCCCGACCGAGGTTTTAAAAGTGTAAAAACGATGCCGTTTCATCCGTATCGTGGGTGGGTTTCGGGAAAAGCTTTGCCGATGGGGCGGGCGGCGGCCTATGGCTGGCTGCTTCGTTTTGATTTTTTAACGGTTATCCCGCCGCCACCTTCCCCACCATGCTGCTCTCCGTCGTTGTTCCGGTTTTTAAAGAACAGGAAGCGGTGCCGCGGTTTTTGGGGCGGGTGTTGCCGATTTTGAGCGCGATCACGGCGGAGTTTGAGGTGATTTTTTGTCTCGATCCGTCGCCGGACGATACGGAGGGGGTGATTTTGGCGGCGCGGGCGCGGGACGCGCGGGTGAAGTTGTTGCGCTTCAGCCGGCGGGTGGGGCAGCCGATGGCGACCTTGGCCGGGCTGCGGCAGGCGGGGGGCGAGGCGGTGGTGGTGATGGATGTGGATTTGCAGGATCCGCCGGAGTTGATCCCGGCGCTGGTGGCGGCGTGGCGCGAGGAGGGCTGCGACGCGGTCCTGGCGCAGCGGAGGAGCCGGGAGGGCGAGCCGTGGCTACGGCGGGTGGCGGCGCGGTGCGCGTATGGGTTGATGCGGCGGATCGGGGAGGTGCCTATCCCGGAAAACACGGGGGATTTCCGCCTTTTGAGCCGCCGGGCGGTGGACGCGGTGAACGCGCTGGAGGAGCGGCACGGGTTTTTGCGCGGGATGGTGGCGCTGGTGGGTTACCGGCAAAAGTTGCTGCCCTTCGACCGCCCGGCGCGGGAGACGGGGGAAAGTAATTACCCGGTGATCGGTTCGCTGCGGATCGGGTTTAACGGGCTGTTTTGTTTTTCGCATGCGCCTTTGCAGGTGAGTTGGTGGGCGGGCTTGGCGGCGGGGGCGGGGAGCGGGCTGGTGGTGGCAGGGGGGGCGGCGGCGGCGCTCGGCGGGGTGCAGGTGGCGTGGGGCTGGCTGTTGGTCTCGGCCCTGGTCTTGTTGCTGGCCGGGGTGCAGTTGATGGTGGCGGCGGTGCTGGGCGAGTATATCGGGCGGATTTACGACGAGGTGAGACGGCGTCCGCGTTATCTGGTGGCGCGGAGCGAGGGGTTTGAGGATGCGGCGGGGAGCTGAGTGGCCCATGTGTATCCAACAAGCGGTGATTTTGTGCGGGGGGCGGGGGACGCGGCTGGGGGCGCTGGCCAAGGCGGTGCCGAAGCCGATGCTCCCGGTGGGCGGGCGACCGGTGTTGGAGCAGATTATTGAGGTATTGGCGGCGGCGGGGGTGCGGCGATTTTTGCTCGCGGCGGGGTATCAGGGCGAGGTGATCGCGGAGTATTTTTCCGGGCGGAGGGCGGGCGGATTGTTGATTGAAACGCACATCGAAACGGCGGCGCTGGGCACGGCGGGCGCGGTGCGGGCGCTGGCGGGGCGGCTGGACGAGCAGTTTGTGTTGGCCTACGGCGATGTGTTTTTGGATTTCGACGCGCGGGCTTTGCTGGCGGCGCACGAACGGGAGCGGCCCTTGGCGACGCTGCTGGCGCGGGCGTCGGATCATCCGTGGGATTCGGATTTGCTGGTGGCGGATGAGGAGGGGCGGGTGAGTGAGTTCGTGCACGGACGGGAGCCGGGGCGGCGTTATGCGAATCTGGCGAACGCGGCGGCGCAGGTCCTGGCGCGGGAGGTGTTGGATTTCGTGCCGGAGGGGCGGGCGGTGGATTTTGGCGCGGAGGTTTACCCGAAAGTGGTCGCGGCGGGGAAGGCGGTGCGGGTGCACGAGTTGGAGCCGGAAGGATTCGTCAAGGACATGGGCACGCCGGAGCGGCTGGCGGCGGTGGAGGCCTATCTGGAGGAGCGGGCGGCGGCGGCGGCGGCGCGGGCGGCGCCGGGGCCGGTGCGCACGGTGTTGCTGGATCGCGACGGGGTGTTGACGCCGGATCTGGGGCCGGGGGCGCGGGCGGCGGATTTGAGTTTGCTGCCGGGGGTGGGGGAGGCGCTGGCGCGGCTGCGACGGCGGGGGCTGCGCTGCGTGGTGGTGACGAATCAGCCGGGGGTGGCGCGGGGTTTGATCACCGAGGTGGAGGTGGAGGCGGCGCACGAGCGGTTGCGGGCACTGGCGGTGGCGGCGGGCGGGGAAATCGCGGCGATTTTTCATTGTCCGCACCATCCGGAGACGCAGCACGGCGAAGGCGTGGCGGAGCTGCGGCGGGGGTGCCGGTGTCGGAAGCCGGCCCCGGGGTTGATTTTCAGGGCGTGGCGCGAAGCCGGGGTGGAACTGGCGGGGGCGGTGATGGTGGGCGACCGCGAGGTGGATGTGCGGGCGGGGCGGGCGGCGGGGGTGCGCACGGTGCGGATCGGTGCGGAGGGCGAGTGCGAGGTGCGGGCGGAGGCGAGGTTTGATTCCTTGCTCGCCTTTGCGGAGGCGCTCGAAAACGGTGCCGCGCCCGGCCTATGATTATCAGCCAGACTCCTTTCCGAATCAGCTTCGCGGGCGGGGGCACGGATTTGCCGGCGTTTTACCGGAGTGAGGAGTACGGGGCGGTGGTGAGCACGGCGATCGACAAGTTTGTTTACCTGGCGATTCACCGGTATTTCGACCGGAAGTTTTTGCTCAAATACGCCCGGACGGAGCTGTGCGAGCGGATCGAAGACATCCGGCATCCGCTGATCCGGGAGTGTCTGAAAATGGCGGGCACGACGGATTTCTTGGAGATAACGAGTTTTGCCGACATCCCGTCGCATGGGAGCGGGCTGGGGAGTTCGTCGTCGTTTACGGTGGGCTTGCTGCGCGCGCTGTATGCGCAGCGTGGACGAGAGATGACGGCGGCGGCGTGCGCGGCGATGGCTTGCGAGGTGGAGCTGGAGCGCTTGGGCGAGCCGATCGGGCGGCAGGACCAGTATGCGGCGGCCTATGGCGGGTTGAATTACCTGCGGTTTTTGCCGGACGGGAAGGTGGAGGTGGAGCCGATCACGATGCCGGAGGGGGCGATGGCGGCGTTGGCGGGGCGTTTGATGTTGTTTTACACCGGGGTGACGCGCCAGGCGGGGGAGATTTTGCACGAACAGGGGCGCAATCTGGGGTTGGACGCGGCGCGGCGGGAGAATGCACGGGCGATGCGCGGGCAGGCGGATGCGTTGCGGGCGGCCTTGGCGGCGGGCGAGAGCGAGGCGCTGGGAGCAGTGTTGCACGAGGGGTGGGAGCGCAAGCGGCGGATGGCGAGCGGGGTGAGTTCGCCGGAGTTTGACGCGATCTATGCGCGGGCGCGGGCGGCGGGCGCGACGGGGGGCAAGCTGCTCGGAGCGGGCGGCGGCGGGTTTTTCCTTTTTGACGTGGCGCTGGAGCGTCAGGCGGCGGTGCGGGCGGCGCTGGCGGAGCTGCGCGAGGTGCCGTTCGGGTTCGAGCCGAAGGGCACACGCGTGATTTACGCGGGCAATTTTTCCTGACTGGCTCGTGCGCATGCAAACCCCCGCCGTGGTCGATCACGTTCGCCGTTATCTGGAGCGCCTGGCCGCGATGTTGGCGGCGCTGGACGCGGAGGCGGTGGCGCGGGCGATCGGGGTGTTGGAGGCGGCGCACGCGGGGCATCGTACGATTTTTATCTGCGGCAACGGCGGGAGCGCGGCGACGGCGTCGCACATGGCGGCGGATCTGGGCAAGAACACCGTCGCGCCGGGGCGGCGGCGGCTGCGGGTATTGAGTTTAAACGACAACATGGCCTGGTTCTCGGCGCTGGCCAACGACAGCGGTTACGCGGCGGTATTTGTGGAGCAGATGGAGAATCTGGTCGAGGCGGGGGATGTGTTGGTGGCGATCTCGGCCAGCGGGGATTCGGAGAACGTGGTGCGGGCGGCGGAGTTCGCGCGCGGTCACGGGGCGCGGGTGGTGGCGCTGGTGGGTTTTGATGGCGGTCGGCTGGCCGGGTTGGCCGACGTGTGTGTGCATCTGAGGGCGCACGAATACGGGTTGGTGGAGGACGGGCACTTGGTGGTGAACCACATGTTCACGGAGGCGCTGCGCCGGAGCGTGGCGGAGCAGGCATGAGCACGGCGCCGGTGCGGAGCGCGTTGGTGACGGGCGGGGCCGGGTTTATCGGCAGTCAGGTGGTGGACCGGCTGCTGGCCGCCGGGGCGGAGAGGGTGGTGGTTTTTGACGCGTTCACCACCGGACGGCGCGAGCATCTGGCCGCGCATGCGGGGGATGGGCGGCTGCGGGTGGTGGCGGGCGATGTGCTGGATTTGACCGCGTTGACGGCGGCGATGGCAGGGTGCGACACGGTGTTTCATTTTCAGGCCAACGCGGATGTGCGCGGCGGCCCGGCGCGGCCGAGGATCGATCTGGAGCAGAACACGGTGGCGACGTGGAACGTCCTTGATGCGATGCGTGCGGTTGGGGCGCGCACGTTTGCGATGGCGAGTAGTGCGACGGTGTATGGCGAGCCGGTGCGGTTCCCGACGCCGGAGGACGAGCCGCTGGTGCAAACATCTTTGTATGGCGCGAGCAAACTGGCGGGCGAGGCGATGGCGCAGGCTTACGCGGAGTATTACGGGCTGCGGGCGTTCGCGTTTCGTTTCGTGAGCTGCACGGGGCCGCGTTATTGGCACGGGGTGCTGGCGGATTTCGTGGCGAAGCTGCGGGCGAATCCGGCGGAGCTGGCTGTGCTGGGCGATGGTTCTCAGCGCAAATCGTTTCTCGATGTGCGCGACGCGGTGGCGGGGATTTTTCTGGCGCTGGAGCGGGCGTCGGGGGCGAAGCACGTTTTTAATCTCGGCCATGAAGACATCGTAACGGTGCGCGAGGTGGTGCGGATCGTTCTGGATGAACTCGGGCTGGCGGGCGCGGTGGTGCGTTATGGCGCGGAGCCGCGCGGCTGGCCGGGGGACAGTCCGCTGGTGCATCTGGATACGGGACGGATGCGCGCGCTGGGTTGGGCACCGCGCTACACGATCGAGCAGACTCTGCGGGAGACGGTGCGGGAGCTCGGGCGGGCCGGTCAGTGCGCCTGAGCTTACCGCGCTACCACAAGCCGATGACGTGGCCCTGGATGGCCTTGATGGCGAGCACGCCGGCGTTTTTTGCGAAATGGGCGGCGAAGCAGGGAAGTAGCGAGCGGCGGGGGTTCCAGCTCGCGAAGCGGCAGGTGTAAAACCAGAGGGAACCGAGGAAGATGGCCGAGAAACTGAACCAACCCTTGGCGGTCAAGGTGAGCGCGAAGCCCTCGTCGTCCCAGCGCCAGAGGTGGTTGTGCAGCAAAGCGAAGACCAGCGATGCGCCCAAAATCCCGGCCAGCAACGCGGTGCGACCGCGTTTTTCCACCACCAAGTAACCGCGAAAAACCACTTCTTCCACGAGGGCGGCCACCAAGGTGTAGAGGCCGAAGAGGAGCGTGATGTCGGATTGCTGCTCACTCAGACCGAGGACGATTTCGCCCCAGGTTTCCGCAGCGAGGAGCAGGAGTGCTCCGCCGGTGGCGATTAGGATCGCGCTTGCGCTGGCGGAAGTGGTTCCGGGCAAGGGGGCGGTGTGGTTACCCAGACCGGTGCGGTCTGACTGCCAATCGCCATACCACATCGAGGCGAAATACAGGCCGCCTCCAATCATGAGCAAGAGCATCAGGGGAGAATCGTTCATTGCGGGTGAACGGTGAGGGGGAAAGCGGCGGCGGCAAGTTCGCGCGGTGGGCCGGGTGAGCGGCGGCGCGTCAGGCGGCGCATCATTTAGCCCCGCGAGGGTTGCGCCGGGCGTGCGCACGTGTCAGCTTGGGCGGATTATTGCCGTCATGACCGCCACCGCCGCCGCTTCCAGCCCGCCTATTGCCCGCGATTTCGCCGACGTATTTACGCGGGTGGCGGCTCATATGGCGGCGCTGGATGGGTTTTTACGCGAGCAGGTGGCTTCGTTTGAGCCTGAGATCCGTGAAATGGCGGACTACTGCATCGATACCACGGGTAAACGTATTCGACCTGCGCTCGTGTTTTTCGCGGGTTGGAGCGATGAGCCGCCGGCGGACCTTATTCGGGTGGCTGCGGTGGTGGAGCTCGTGCATCTGGCTACCTTGGTTCACGACGATATCATGGACGAGGCGGCGGTGCGCCGGGGACGGCCAACGGCAGCGCGTAAATACGGTCCGGCGGCGGCGGTTTTATTGGGCGACGCGCTTTTTGCCCATGCGCTTTATCTGGCGGCGCGCTTTCCCACCACGGAAGTTTGCGCGGCGGTGAGCGAATCGACCCGGCGGGTGTGCGCGGGTGAAATCGTGCAAACCCTGCGGCGTCGGACCACGGCGATTACGCGAGCCGATTACGACCGGGTAATCGATTTGAAAACGGCCGAGCTGTTCCGCGTTTCTTGTGCTCTAGGCGCTCGTTTCGGCGGGTATTCGACGGCTTTTGCCGCCGATGCGGCCCGCTTCGGCCGTCATCTTGGAATCGCTTACCAAATTTATGACGACTTGGCGGATTTTTTCGGGCGGGAACAGCGCATCGGAAAAACGCTGGGGACGGATTTAGCCAGCGGTAAACTCACCTTGCCGCTTTTGCTTTTGCGCGAACATCTCAACCCGGCAGAACGCAGCGATCTGGAGTCCGAACTGCAGGGGACGGCGGAGCCAAAACTGGCCCTGCGCCTCGCCCAAATGGAGCAGCACGCGATATTTTCAGCAGTGGTAACTGAGATTGAAAACGAACTTATCCAGGCTGAGCGCGCGCTTGTGCTTCACTCGCAGCAATTGCCAGTCACCCATCTGGCGGCTTTGCCCATGGTGTTGCGCGCTCAATTGGCTGCGTTGCGCTAAGGGTTTTCTGAGGTAACTGGATGCGAGAAATCCATTGCTAGGCCCGCCGCCACGGTTTTACCCCTTGGTTGTGCTACTGAAATGACCGCATCACAGACCCTTTCTTCGGCTGGAGCGATTGCCGCCGAGCGCAGGCTCGAGGCCGAGGCGGACGCCTATCTCGTGCAGCGCGTTCAAGCAGGCGAAGTGGATCGTTTTGATGATCTTACGCTAAAATATCGAGAACGAATCTGGAGCCTGCTTTATCACATGACTTCAAATCGTGAGGATGCGGCAGACCTCACGCAGGATACGTTCATCAAGGCGTTTCAATCGATAAATCGCTTTCAGGGTCAGTCGTCGTTTTTTACCTGGATTTACCGCATTGCGGTAAATGGTGCGATTAATTACTTGCAGAAGAATAAGTTAAGGCGATTTTTTAGTTTTGAAAAAGTGCAGGAAGACGGGTCGGTGACCAGCTTACTTGACCAATTAGCCGACAGCAGCGTGTCGTCAGATCGGGCCGCTTACCTGAGTGAGCTTCAGCAAAAATTGAACGAAGCCATGCAGAAGCTGTCTATCAGGCATAGAACCGTGGTTACACTATTTGAAATTGATGGGTTATCGCATGAGGAAATCGCCGAGATCACGGGGACTTCCGTGGGCACCGTTCGTTCGCGACTTCACTACGCCAAGCAATTGATGCAGGCTGATTTAGCTGATTATTTAAAAACATGAGGATCAATCCCGAATCTTCCGCCAGCAAGGATAAACCCAGTTTGGATCAGCTATTGGCCCTTAAAAGGGCGGAGCGTCCCGATGCTGCTTTTTGGCAGGCGTTCGATGAGCGGATGCGTCAGCGGCAACTGGCCGCAATGATCGAACCTGCGCCCTGGTGGTATGGGGCGGCGCTTTTTCTCCGCCGTGCCTCGGTTCGGAAGGTTTTTGTTCCCGTGGCTGCGTCCGCGTGTTTGGCGCTTTTTCTTACGCTTCGACTGGGTAACGTAGATCTGAAAAACGCAAAATTGGCCGGAGTTTCGCCTAGTCGTGTCGTTACGCCGGCGGGGCTAGAGCCGGCAGCTGGCACGCAAACGGGATCAAGTGGATCGTTCGATGGATCGTCGGCCAAATTGGCTACGGGGAAATGGGATCGCATTACACGCACGGATATGGCCGCTACGACCGACTCCCCTAACCTGAAGGGTTTATCGGGCACGAGTGATTTGGCTGAAGACGGGAAGATTTTGAATGCAAACCAAGTCGCTGCGGTTGGTCCAGGCGGGTTAACAAACGTTCCAGTAAAAGGTGCGGCCTTGGGTTCGGAAACTTTGAGCACTGTGGACTCATCCTCATCGTTCCCGGCTACGTTCAGTCTAACCGCCCCGATTTTAGAGACTGCCGGGTTTTCTGTCGGCGAATCGATAGCGTCCATTGCAGGGACTGATTCAGCAGTCGAAGACTCACTGGGATCGGTGAACTTTGATGCGGTGTGGGAGGAAGGTATCGCCGCGTTGCCCAATTTGGAGACGGCACCATTGAATCCTCGGCAGGCGCGTTTGCTGGCGACGGTGGATGATGCAGGTGTCACCGGGCCGACCAAGTCATTAGCACACGTTCGTGAACGGGTTGTGCATCGCTTGGAGGCCAACGAAGAGTTCTACGCCTCGGCGAGTCGGGTGGGTGTCAGCGGGGATCGTTTATCACTTAGGTTTTGACTTCGTTCGCCGGGCGTTTTCCGGCCCGGATCGCGGCACGTGTTACCCGTGCGGTTTGGGTTGTCTCGATTCCATGAAGAGACTGATTGGATTCGAAGCCCAGGGCGCATCGAAACACGGGATAATCGGGCTCAGGTCACCTGCGGATCGAGCAGGGGGGGGTGGTTTTTTATGAATGGTTAATCAATGAGTTGGTGGATTTTTACGGAACAAAAATCTTTGCCACTCCCCCGGTATACCGTGGTGGGTTGTTGTTTTCCGCTCGCTCCGCACCGTACTGCCTTTGTTTTAACGTTCATCATGGACCGTATCGCCCTCGCATTTGCCCGTGCCCAATCCGAAAACCGTGCCGCTTTTGTGGCTTATCTATGCGCCGGAGACCCCGATTTCGCCACATCGTTGGATGCGTGCCGGGCCCTGTTGCGCAACGGCGTGGATATTCTGGAGCTAGGCGTGCCATTTTCCGATCCACTGGCCGACGGGTTGACCAATCAGTTGGCGGCGCAGCGAGCCCTTGAAGGCGGGATGACGATGGCGCTGGTTAACGCTTTGGTTCGCGCCCTGCGAGCGGAGTTTCCCGCCGTGCCGCTTGTATTTTATACCTACTACAACCTGGTGTTTTCCAACGGAACCGATTCCTACGTGCGCGAGGCGAAGGCCGCCGGACTGGACGGCCTGCTCGTGCTCGATCTTCCGCCCGAGGAGTCAAATGATGTGGCGGAGGCCTGTGCGCGGGAGGGGCTGAAGACCGTTTTTATCGTGGCTCCGACCACGCCCCCCGAGCGCCTGCCCTGTATCGCGCGAGCGGCGACAGGCTTTCTTTACTACGTTTCGCGCGAGGGTGTGACCGGGGTGCGAGATGCCGTGGCGACCGGCATACCCGAGGCGCTTGCGGCCATTCGGCGACACACCGCTCTGCCGGTCGTGGTCGGCTTCGGCATCGGTAAACGCGAGCACGTCGCCGAAGTCGCACGCTATGCGGACGGCGTGGTGGTGGGGAGCGCATTGGTGAACGTTATCCGTGATCACCTGACTGATCGCACGCGTATCGCCGAAGTGATGGGCGCAAAAGCATTCGATCTCGTGGCTGGCACCCGGCGTGCTGTCACCGTTTCTGAAAAATGAAGGAAGCTCACCCTGATAAGTATTCGCACTGTGCATTTTTTGTCCTGCTTCTAAACTTCAAAAAGTAGGGCCGGTGGATAGAGTTTTTGTTTTACTTTGGAATCATCGACCTCTGACCTGCGCCCCGACTTTAACCAAATACGACCCACCGTGAGCAATCATCACACGCGAAAGACCTTTTTTGCCAAAGCCCTCGCCGGCTTAGCTGGCCTCGGCCTGCTGGGTGCTGGTCGCTTGGCCGCCAAGCCGGCTCGGAACCTTTCGTCCGCCTCCTCCGCGGCAAACGATTTCAAACCGACATTTTCCATCCAGACCGATTCACGGTCGGTTGCCCGCTCGGGTGACACCCTCTAACCCAGCTCCGCGTATTTCGCATACGTCAATACCTTAGGCCCATGTCTAATCTGTTTCCCAAGTCGGTTAACAAACTGCCGCTGCAAATCCTGATATTTATCGGGCTCACGGTGGGCATCGTCACCGCAGGCATCACCTACTACGCCACGCCCAAATACACCCGCGTTGGCTATGCGCCCACCCAACCCGTGCCCTTCAGCCACGCGTTGCATGCAGGCCAGTTAGGGGTCGATTGCCGTTATTGTCATACCGGGGTGGACAAATCCGGCGTTTCCAGCGTGCCCAGTGCGCAGACCTGCATGAACTGCCATAGCATCATCAAAACCGACAGTCCTTTGCTTGCTCCGGTTCGTGAAAGCTATGCGACGGGAAATCCCGTTCCTTGGGTAAAAGTCCACCAAGTTCCTGATTACGTCTATTTCAACCACTCGGTTCACGTTGCCCGAGGCGTTTCATGCGTCGAGTGCCATGGTCAAATCAACGAGATGGATACACTCAAACACGCCAAACCTCTTTCCATGGGCTGGTGCTTGGAATGTCACCGTGCGCCCGAAACCGTGCTCCGTGATCCCAAACTCGTTACCGATCTTAATTGGAAGCATCCCGGCGGCGTGGATGCGCAAATCGAACAAGGCAAAAAGTTTGTCCACGATTGGAAAGTTCAACCCCCACAGAGCTGCTCTGGCTGCCACCGCTGATCGCCCGCATAGACGATGAAACGTAAATTTGATCATACCGCGTCCGCCCAATCCGAGTCTGCCACGACCGGCCCTCGCTACTGGCGTAGCTTAGACGATTTGGCAGCTACTCCCGCCGTGCAGGCGGTGATGCAGCGTGAGTTTCCACAAGGCGCAGACAGCCTCGATGGCGTGGATCGGCGCAAGTTCTTCAAGTTGATGGCCGCCTCCTTCGCTCTCGGAGGCGTAGGTTTGGCTACTGGGTGCCGCCGTCCCGAGGCCCACATCCTCGCTTTTGGCAAGTCAGTGGAGAACATCATTCCAGGACTGCCCCTTTACTATGCGTCGGCTATGCCGATTCGTCGCAACGCCATCCCTGTTTTGGCCGAAACCCACGAAGGACGTCCCACTAAGCTGGAGGGAAATCCGTCTTTTGCCTCTTATGGTGGTGCGACCAACGGCATCGTTCAGGCGTCGGTTTTGGATCTTTACGATGTGGATCGTGCAACCACGCATACCATTAAGGGAACCTCTGCCTCGGCAGCGCAAATCAATGATTTGCTCGCGGCGATTGGTAATGATGCGAAAGCCAAGCAAGGCAAAGGGCTGGTATTTTTAGCGGAGAACTCAGCCTCCCCTACTCGGGCAAGACTCACTGCCAAGCTTAAGACCGCTTATCCACAGGCGGTTTGGGCAGAATATGAACCGGTGGCTGATGAGCCTCCGGTCAGTGCCGCGGTTGCCGCGTTTGGCCGCGCAGATATTAAACCAGTTTACCGCTTTGCCAAAGCTAAGCGTATTCTGGCCCTGGATGCGGACTTTTTTGGCACCGAATGTGGATCCATTGGATATGCTCGGGATTTTGCCAAAGGGCGCAAAGCACTCACAAAAGATGCCGATCTCAATCGTCTCTACGCGGTCGAGAGCACGTTTACCTTAACGGGATCGATGGCCGATCACCGTCTCCGTCTGGCGAGCAGTCACCTATTGGCTTTTACCGCGGCTCTAAGTGCAAAAATCACCGGTTCCGATACTCATGCGAAATTAGCTCAAGGTCTGGAATTTAAAGACCAAGAAAAATGGCTCAAGGCCTGTGCTGAAGATTTATTAGCCCATAAAGGCCAAGCTGTCATTATTGCCGGTTCTCATCTTCCGGCTGAGGTTCATGCCTTGGTTTATGCGTTGAACGTGGCGCTCGGTGCGGTCGGTGAAACGGTTGATTTCGTAACCACTCCCGTTTCTTCGGCTAACGGAATAACCGAAGTTACTAAACTGCTCAATTCCGGCGCAGTAAAAACTTTAGTGGTGCTTGGTGGTAACCCCGCCTACAATGCGCCCGCGGACTTGGAGTTTTCCAGCGCGATTGTCAAAGCATCCCAAGTGGTGCGCTTGGGTTATCATGTGGATGAAACCTCCTTAGCTGTTCCGGCCGGGGTTCATATTGCCGCTGCTCATTACCTGGAGTCTTGGGGTGACGCGCGCACTGCTGATGGTACTATCGTGCCGATTCAGCCCATGATTCAGCCCCTGTTTGGCGGGCTCACCGAGCTGGAGATTATTGCCCGTATTTTAGGCGAATCCAAACCGGACGGTTATTCGCTTGTTTATGATACGATAACGGCTCTTTCAAAAACTGAAGGCGAAAAAGGATTCCGTAAGTTTTTACATGACGGTTTCTTAACGGACTCTGCATATCCGGTCGCTAAAGTTAATTTAGCCACTGCGAGCCTTGATCAAGTTCTTGCGACCGCATCCGCGCCAATCGCAGTAACGGAAAACAGCCTGGAGGTTCGCTTCATATTCGATGCCAAAGTGGACGATGGTCGATTTGCCAATAATGGATGGCTGCAAGAGTGTCCGGACTCGCTCACCAAGATTTCTTGGGATAACGCCATTCTGGTTTCGCCGCGTTTGGCCAAAAAACTCGGGGTTGAACCCGAAGGATCTTTAATACAAGTGGCCCGCAAAGAAGTTGCCGCTTTCAGCCAAGGCAAAGAAAAAGCCTTTATTGGTGAATTGTCCTTAGGCGGTCGTAAGATTCGCGGCCCCATCCATATTCAACCCGGCTTGGCCAATTGGACCGTAGCAGTAGCCCTGGGTTATGGTCGTTCCGCGGCTGGTCACGTCGGCAACCACGTCGGCTATAACGCCTATCCGTTGCGCACCTCCAGCGGCTTGGCTGTCGCTACCAGTGCTACCTTAACTGTTGTCCCCGGTGAGTTTGCTGAACTTGCCAACACCCAGGAGCACTGGTCGATGGAAGGTCGCGATATTGTTCGCGAAGCCAACCTGGAAGAATTTAAACAAAACCCAGGCTTTGTAACGGCCTTGGGCATGGAAGCCCATGCTCCCGCCACTTACGGAGACTATACTCCGGAGGAGTTTGTTAAATTATCGCGCGAGCAACGGGCTAAGCTCAACGCCGAGCGGGCCGCTACGACGCCGCGCGGTGGTTCCTTGATGGAGACACCCGATTTCTCCGGTCCCAAAGCATTTCAAGACGGTGTGCATCAATGGGGCATGTCGATCGACCTTAATACATGCTTGGGTTGCAATGCGTGTGTAATTGCCTGTCAGGCGGAAAATAATATTCCGATTGTCGGAAAAGATCAGGTTCTTCGCGGACGTGAAATGCATTGGATACGTCTCGACCGTTATTACTCTGACGGCAAAATCGAGGCGGGTGCATTCGGTGGTCCAGGAAACGGTGAGATACCTGAAGATCCCCAAGTTTCTGTACAGCCCATCGGTTGTATGCATTGCGAAACGGCCCCTTGTGAGACGGTGTGCCCGGTTAACGCCACGGTGCATGATCAAGAAGGGCTTAATACTATGGCGTATAATCGCTGCATCGGCACGCGCTACTGCGCAAATAACTGTCCCTTTAAAGTTCGTCGCTTTAACTTCTTCGACTTCAATCAACGTCAACTTGATAGCCTCTATATGGGGCCGTTGGGTAAAAAAGGCATGCCTGAGTTGGTTAAAATGGTCAAAAATCCTGATGTTACCGTGCGCATGCGCGGCGTGATGGAGAAGTGTACCTACTGTGTGCAACGCATCCAACAGGCCAAAATTAAGCAAAAAGTGGCTGCCGGGGCTTCCTCCAACGTTGCCATACCCGATGGAACCTTTAAGGTGGCATGCCAACAAGTATGCCCTGTCGAAGCTATCGAGTTCGGCAACATATTGGATGTTAACAGTCGCGTATCTCAGGCCAAAGTTCGCGAGCAGGATTATCAACTGCTTAACTACCTGAATATTCGTCCTCGGACATCCTTCCTCGGAAAATTGCGCAACCCGAACCCAGCTATGCCGGATTACGCCAGCCAGCCTCTTAGCCGCATAGAATACGAAAAGAAGAATCATCCTGCCGGTATGGATCATGGACACGGAACCCCGGGTTCTGATCATGGCACCACACCCGCACATGAGACGCACAGCGAACCCGTAAAACCTCACGCCTCCTTCGGCAAAAACTCCTTTGGAGGTAATAGCTAATGGCCCACGCACATACTGAACACGCCGCCCCGGCTATTTTAGCCGAGGTGAAACCGGCGTCGCTCCCGCGCGCGACCCTCGTAGAAAATCACCGCAGTTTTAATTGGGTAACCGAAAAGATCTGCGGCATCATAGAGGGACCGACTCCCAGATGGTGGTGGATTGCCTTCGCCATTTCGGGCTTTCTAGCGAGTTTTACAGTCGCTGGTATCGCATACTTGGTTTCTACTGGTGTAGGTGTATGGGGTCATAACAATCCCGCCAACTGGGCGTGGGACATTGTTAATTTCGTATTCTGGATCGGCATAGGACACGCCGGAACGCTCATTTCTGCTATTCTCTGTCTACTGCGTCAAAAATGGCGCACATCGATCAACCGCGCGGCGGAGGCCATGACGATATTCGCGGTTGTTTGCGCAGGCATATTTCCAGTATTCCACGTTGGACGCGTGTGGTTTGCCGTTTTACCCGGCTACCTGTTCCCATTTCCTAATGCTAATGCGATTTGGCCCAATTTTCGGTCACCTTTGGAGTGGGACGTATTTGCCGTATCAACTTACGGCACCGTATCCGTATTATTTTGGTACATCGGACTTATACCTGACTTAGCGATCTTACGTGATCGTTTCTTTAAATCAGGAAAAAAGGTTAAGAGCTTTATCTACGGCATTTTTGCCATGGGTTGGCGGGGAAGTAACCGCCACTGGAGCAATTACGAAATGGCGTATTTGATTCTTGCCGGTATTTCTACCCCGCTCGTTCTATCTGTTCATACCATTGTTTCCTTCGACTTTGCCGTTTCGCTGCTCCCGGGTTGGCACACTACGATTTTCCCTCCATACTTCGTTGCAGGTGCGATCTTTTCGGGCTTCGGCATGGTTCTTACATTGATGCTCCCGCTAAGAGCCATATTCCACTTAGAGGATCTGATCACGCAATACCATATTGATTGCATGTGTAAGATTATTTTGGCCACCGGAACGATCGTTGGTTATGCTTATGGCATAGAATTCTTTATCGCATGGTATGGATCAAATCCCTATGAAGGCTTTGCCTTTATCAATCGTGCTTTTGGTCATTATGCCTGGGCGTATTGGATAATGATCACCTGTAACGTGGTCACTCCGCAATTCTTCTGGTTCAAAAAAATTCGCGAAAACATCGCCTTAGTTTGGATCTTATCCATATTCGTAAACGTAGGCATGTGGTTTGAGCGATTTGTGATCATTGTAACCTCCTTGGCGCGTGATTTTCTGCCAAGTTCGTGGGGTTACTACAGCCCCTCGGCAGTAGAGATTTTTACGTTCTTCGGCACCTTCGGTGTTTTCGGCGTTCTCTTTCTTCTTTTCATTCGTTTCCTGCCCATCATGCCGATGGCAGAAATCAAAGCGGTAATGCCTCAAGCTGATGCTCACGGCGGCCACGACAACAAGCACTAAGCAAATTTAACGATTATTCAAATGGCTGCTCCACTCTATGGCCTGATGGCCCGCTTTGATACCGCTCCGGAAATTTACCATGCGGCGGAAAAAGTGCGTGATGCCGGTTTCAAAAACTGGGACTGCATCACCCCATTTCCTGTTCATGGTCTTGATGGTGCGATGGGCCTTCGTCGTTCTCACGTGCCAAAATTCTCGTTGATTGGCGGTTTGACCGGGTTCACCACTGGTATGTCGATGATCTTTTTTACTGGAGCATTCGACTACAAATTGATCGTTGGCGGTAAGCCATATTTCAGCCCGCTGTTTGCCTTTCCAATCAGCTATGAGTTGACGATTTTATTTACTGCTTTTGCCACGATCGCGGGCATGTTTATTTTGAATTTGCTGCCTCAACACTATCACCCGGTGCTTAAATCCAAAGAAATTGTACGCGGACTCGATGATACCTTCTACGTTGTTATCGAAGCGCGTGATCCAAAGTTTGAACTTGCGCGGGCGAAAGCACTTTTAAGTGCGGCCGGTGCCAAGGAAATTTCTGAACTGGAAGCCTAATCTAATGCGTTACGCCTACTTTACTCTTCTTTTTGTAGTCGTTGCCACGCTTTCCATTTTTGGATTACGTGGTTCCATTACCACCAAGCCTCCACTTGAGGTTTTTCCTGACATGGACCGCCAACCAAAGTATAAGGCCCAGTCCGAGTCCCGTTTCTTTTCTGACAAACGAACTGATCGCCCCACTCCTGCAGGCGTTGTGCCTTACTCGCGCACTTCCATACGCGCCGAAGAAAAATTTTTAGGTGCAGACGACCATCTTTATCGCGGACGGGCTAAAGATGCCAGTTTCGCCCGTGGTTTTCCTGATGGAGTTAAAGTGGATGCACAGCTATTGGAGAAAGGTCAGCTCAAGTTCACTATTTACTGTTCTCCTTGTCATGGTGCCTTGGGTGATGGCAATGGTATAACCAAACAGTATGGCATGGGTGCAACACCTACCTTCCATGATGATCGTCTTCGGCAGATGGCCGAGGGGGAAATTTTTAATACAATCACCATGGGAAAAAACACCATGTTGTCTTACGCGGACAAAATCGAGCCTTCTGATCGTTGGGCGGTTATAGCCTATGTGCGTGCTTTACAGCGTGCACAAACCGGTACCGCTGTTGACGTCCTCCCTGCACACAAATCTGAGCTTGGTCTGAAATGAGCACCCACGCAGCCACTATCTCACCTGGAAGCACACTCGCCTCGGCGATGGCCCCATCATCCTCCCTTCGCGCTGCCGCCAACAAGGCATTGATCATCGGCCTCATTGGACTCGCTGCCACTGGAGTCGGTATTGCCGTATCGGGCAAAGCCGCCGCCTTCTCCTATTTAACCGGGTTGGTATTCTGGATCGGAATCGCCCTGGGAGCTCTTTTCCTGGTAATGATACACCATGTATTCGATGCCGGGTGGTCCACCATCCTGCGACGCCAGTTTGAAAACTGGTTATCGTGCTTGCCCTGGTTGGGTTTATTGTTTGTTCCATTGTTAATCTCTGCGGTCGTTTCGCCGGGAACCATATGGAAATGGACTGATGTTGGTTATGATTTGGCAAAAGTTGGTGGGCACGGAACGGTGGGACAAGATGTTTTGTGGTTTAAGAAATCGGGATTACTTAACACCACCGCCTTGTTTCTAGCCACCTTGGTTGGCTTTGGTGGCTGGTCATTATTAGCCAATCGGTTCCGCGCTCATTCTTTCGCCCAAGATGTCGATGGTGAAATTTCCCACACTCACGCCAGTCGATTTTGGACTGCTGTGGGTCTTCCCTTTACTGCGTTGTCGATGACGCTCTGTGTAATACTTTGGGTCAAGGCATTGGACTATCACTGGTACTCAACAATGTACGGTGTTTGGTTCTTTGCCGGTGCTATCCGCGGCGCCTTATCATTAGGAATGATCATCACGCTTTGGTTATGGTTCCGCGGCGATTATAAAGGCATCCTGAATAACAATCATATGCATTCTCATGGCATGTTGATGTTCGCCTTCACTGTATTTTGGGCTTATATCACCTTTTCTCAATACTTTCTTATCTACATGGCCAACATCCCGGAAGAAACGTTCTGGTATAGCTTACGTGAAATCAACTCGAACGGGGTTTTCAATAATTGGGGCTATGTGGGATTGTTCCTGCTCTTCGGTCATTTTGCAGCACCCTTCTTAACTTTGATACACTATCCAGTTAAATTGTCAAAAGTTTGGATGCCGCGAATTTCCGTGTTCATCGCTTTTGTGTTTCTGATCGACATTATTTATAACGTAATGCCATCTCTTAAGAATTCAAACGGGGATGCTTATCCCTTTCTTAGCCTTAACCTGTTATGGATAGGCACTACAGTTATCGGAGTGGGTGGAGTTTGTGTCTGGGCATTTTTGAATAGCTTTTCCAAAACGAAGCTTATTCCTATCCGCGATCCTCGTATTGTTGAATCCCTTACCTATCATGAGTAATAGCACTCCTACAGTAGAATCCAGAGCTTCGTTTTTACCTACACTATTGGCGGTAATTGGCTTCTTTGCTATATTTCTAATAATCATGCAGGTAGCTTACGTGCCAAACGTAGCCCCTATGGCTGGCACTGGCTTGAAAACACCGGAAGAACGCAAGGCGATTCTGGCTGAATTGAAAGGTAAAAACCAAACTGCCGCCACTAGCTATGGCTGGGTCGATAAAGACAAAGGCATCGTGCGTATACCGTTGGAACGCGCGATTGAACTAACGATTAAAGAACAGGCGACGAAATAAGTTCGTTAAGAACTCACGCCAATGCCTGAATGGTTCTTATATTTTGTCGCTTTGCCCATGGCTATGCTTGTGGTTTGCAGTGCCGTTTATGGTTTGTATTGGGCGAGTAAAAAGGGGCAACTACAAGAGCTTGAGGCTGGCTCCAAGGTCATCTTTGATGCAGAGGAGCCTGAAGGCGTTCCCACTGATCATGTTTTGAATCAACCCAAAGTAGCTACGGTTAAAAAAGCCTAAGCTCTTTTATTTAAAAAATTTATCAAATGGCCTCCAGTTTAACCGCTTCACTAAGCCCTTCGACTTCGTCCGATGTGGCGAAGCGCGCTGAGCTTAGCGCAATCGATGCATCCACCAAGGTGCCGACTCTTTTTTTCCTCGGGTCGTCAGTCTTATGGCTTTTGGTGGGGACTCTGTTTGCATTGATCTCATCTTTCAAGATGCATGTCCCCGGTTTTTTCGGTGATATTGAATGGCTTACCTTTGGTCGAGCCCGATCCTTGCATCTTAATGCGGTAATTTACGGCTGGGCTGTAAATGCATCCTTCGCGGTGGCTTTTTGGTTAATGGCTCGTTTATCGAGAGCCGAACTTCGCCACGCCGGACTTTTACTTGCTGCGGCGATTTTTTGGAATATCGGGGTATCGATTGGGATGGTTGGCATTGCGATCGGCGATTCTACCTCAATCGAGTGGCTTGAGTTTCCTGTTTACGCCACCCCAATTTTATTCGTTGCTTATGCATTGGTGGGAGCTTGGGCAGTAATCACTTTTCGCTTCGGCAAGGCGGAGCATATTTATGTCTCCCAGTGGTATCTTTTGGCTGCTTTATTTTGGTTTCCTTGGTTGTACTCGGTCGCTCAAATCATGCTCATTTTTGAGCCCACTCGTGGCACCGTTCAGTCTTTGGTAAACTGGTGGTTTGCTCATAATGTTCTTGGTCTTTGGTTTACGCCGATAGGTTTGGCCTCTATTTATTATTTTCTGCCTAAGGTTTTAGGAAAGCCCATCCACAGCTATTATCTTTCAGTGCTTGGCTTTTGGTCTTTGGCAATTTTTTACAACTGGGCTGGCGTGCATCATCTGATCGGCGGCCCGGTGCCGGTTTGGGTGCAAACGGCGGGCATAGCGGCATCGTTTATGATGGTCGTTCCAGTTATTGTAACGGGGCTTAATCAGCATTTAACTTTAGTTGGCGCTTCTGCAGCTTTGAAGTATTCACCCACCTTGCGTTTTATTGTATTTGGCGGAGTTAACTACACCCTCACGTCTCTAGCTGGATCGCTAATGTCCATGCGTTCGTGGTCCGAAGTCACTCACTTTACCCATTACACGGTCGGCCATGCCCATCATGGTATGTATGCTTTCTTCACCATGGTAATGTTTGGTTCCATTTATTACATTTTGCCCCGTGTTCTACTTAAGGAGTGGCCTTCGGCAAAACTGATCAGTTTGCACTTTTGGGCCACCGCTATCGGTATACTTCTCTATGTCGGCGTGATGTCGGTTGCCGGTATCCAACAAGGTTTAAACTCCAACACGCTGCCTCTTGATGCCAGTGGTCAGTATGGTTCACCAATGCCATTTCTTGAAGTTATGGCCATGACTATCCAATGGCTGGAACTGAGGACTATAGCCGGTATAATTATTGCAATTGGCCATGTGGCCTTCGCTATTAATTTCGTATGGATTTTGGTCAAAGCCCGTCCAGCCGGGGTAACTGAACCCACTCTTTTCCGTAATGCTCCTGATTTGGAGGTTGTTCGATGAATCGTGCCCCCCTTCTTTTTTTAGGCATCTTTTTTGCCATAGCGTTTAGCTGGACTGGTATAATTCTTACCAACCATATCGGCTATGCTAATTTGCAGCCGGTGTTTGATGAGAATGAAGGCAAGGCGTTCCCGCAGCGTTTGCCTGGTAATGCGGAACGGGGCAAAGAAGTTTATCGAGACCTTGGCTGTGTGTATTGCCATACCCAGCAAGTTCGTCAGCCAGGTTTTGGCACTGACATCGAACGCGGTTGGGGTGAGCGTGGCAGTGTAGCTCGTGACTACATTCATGAGCAACGAGTCTATCTCGGCACCATGCGCACTGGTCCGGATTTGCGTAATGTGGGTGCGAGGTTTGTCGGGGATGCCGGGCGTAACTGGCATATCCAGCATTTTTATAATCCCGCCGAAATTTCCAAAGTTACCGTGGGTGGTGTCGAGTACGGTTCAATTATGCCACCGTTTCGCTTTTTGTTTGAGACCCGCCAAATTATTGGCGAGCCCTCGACTCGCGCCGTGCAGTCTCTATTACCTGCTAAAGATCAGCCCTTGCCCGGTTTTGAGATTGTGCTGAGTCAACGAGGCGAGGATTTAATCGCCTATTTATTAGCGCTTAAAGATCCGGCCTTGTATCCTGATGAGTCTGCCCGTGTTTACGTTCCTAAAGTTGAAGCAACGCCAGGGGAGGTCGCAAAATGAGTAATGATAATTCTAAGTTACCTCCGCATGTGCCTGTTGCCCGGCACGAGACGGCGGAGCAAGCCGGGGCCAACGATCAAAGCATACAAAAGGTGCACGCCATACTTTTACGGGAAAAAGCGGAGCCTTCTGAAGGCTTTTCCCCTATGCCGTTGTTTTTATTGGGCCTCATATCCGCCTTAATTTTCCTTTGCTCTGTTTATGTTGTGCATTATCGCGGCGATTTTGATCCTTTGGTTTATGACCATCGGTTTGATGCTGCTGCTGCGAAAGCCGCGGCTTCAGCTCCGAAGGAACTAACGCCTGAGCAAGTTTTGGCTTCGGGTAAGAGATTGTATCAAACTTGCGTCGCTTGTCATCAGGCTACTGGGTTGGGCGTTCCCGGGGCGTTTCCTCCGCTTGCAGGTTCTGAATGGGTACTTGGCAATCAGGAGCGTTTAATTCGAGTTTTGCTACATGGTTTAAATGGACCGATTAAGGTAAAGGGTGCTGATTACAACGGTGCCATGCCTGCTTTTGGCAAGGTGACTGGCGGAGGTTACAACTGGAGTGAAGAAAAGATTTCCCATGTGCTTTCTTATATTCGTCACGAATGGGGTAATAATGCAGAATTTATCACTAAGGATAAAGTCGCGGAGATTTTGACGGCGGAAAAAGCTCGTGCTAAGCCGTGGACTCAAGACGAACTGAAGGCTTTTGAGTAATACACTTATCGCTTTTTAATAAAACGTT
>JAPLTN010000059.1 GCA_026398135.1 Verrucomicrobiota bacterium | reverse complement strand
GTCTTCGCCTCCACCTTCTTTCGTGCTGAGCCCCTCGCGAGGCCCGCCTTGGTCTTGGCTGCGGTTGTTGTCACTCAGTCCGAACATCTCGTTTCATATGTTTAGTTCACGCCCATGCCGGGCACACTAGCGTTGGCCGTCTCCGGCCAATTCCGACTTTCGGCATATCTCGACTACGCCTGCCACAAACCAGGCTCGGCCGGCGGACGCCCTCCGTTTTCCCGAATCGCCGCAGCCTGCGCCGCGATCGCCGCCCGATCCGCCGCCGAGAGCCGCACCAGATTTTTCACCTGCAAAGCCATGCGTTGATTGCCCGCCAGCACGCGCTCGTGTCGCGAAAGGAAATCCCAATACAAGGTGGTAAACGGACACGCGTCCGGCCCGGTGGATTTCGCCGGATCGAAGCGGCAGCCCGTGCAATAGTTGCTCATGCGCTGGATGTATTTGCCCGTCGCCGCGTAGGGCTTGGAGGCCATGATGCCGCCGTCGCCGTATTGCGACATGCCGAGGGTGTTGGGCAACTCCACCCACTCCACCGCATCCACATAAACCGCCAGATACCACTCGTGCACCCGCTGCGGCTCCACCCCCAGCAGCAACGAATACAGCCCGGTGACCATCAGCCGCTGGATGTGGTGCGCGTAGCCGTGATCGAGCGTCTGCCGCAGCGCATCGCGCAAACACGCCATCTCGGTATCGCCTGTCCAGTAAAACTCCGGCAAGGGCTCGCGCGCCCCGAGCGCGTTTTTCTCCGCATACTCCGGCATGAAGTGCCAGTAGATGCCGCGCACATATTCCCGCCAGCCGAGGATCTGGCGGATAAACCCCTCCGCGCTCGCCAGCGACACCCGCCCGGCCCGGTAAGCCGCCTCCGCCGCCGCCACCACCTCGCGCGGATCGAGCAATTTTAGGTTCATCGCCGCCGCCAGCCGCGAGTGGTAAAGCCAGGGCTCGCGCGTCCACATCGCATCCTGGTAGGTGCCAAACTCCGCCAGCCGGTGCTCGATAAAATCGGCCAGCGCCCGCCGCGCCTCCTCCGGTGTGACCGGCCAATCGAAGGCCTCCAGCCGCCCCGGATGCTTGGCAAAACGCTCCCCCACCAGCGTCAGCACGGCGCGCGTAGTCGCATCCGGCGCGAACGCCACCGGCACGGGCACGCCCTGCGGTCCCGTCTTGGGGAAACTCCCGCGATTGTCGTGGTCGTAGTTCCATTGCCCGCCCTCGGGTTCGCCCTGCGCGTCGAGCAGCACCGCATAACGCCGCCGCAACTCCCGGTAAAAGAACTCCAGACGCAGTTGTTTTCGCCCCAAGGTGTGCGCCTTGAAATCCGCGATGCTGGCAAAAAAGTGCCGGTCCACCCGCGTTTCCAAAACCACGCCCGCGCCCTCCGCCGCCGTTTCCAAGGCCCGCCACACCCGCCAGTCGCCCGGCTCGGTCAACACCAGGCGCGCAGGCCGCAGCCGCGCCACCGCCCGCGCAAGTTCACCAGCTAGCGTGCCGGAGTTTTCCGCTTCGGTGAGTTCCGTGTAGTGAACCGTAAACCCATCGGCCCGGCGAGCGTCGCGAAAGTGCCGCATGGCGGAAAGAAACAGCGCGGTGCGCGGCTTGCTCGACCACACGTGCTCCGATTCCTGCGCCACCTCGGCCATCCAGACCGCGTCGCGCTCGCGATCAAACCCGTCGAAGGCCGAGGCGTCGGCGTTGAGCTGATCGCCCAACACCATAACCAGATTTCGCATCTGCGTTGGCGCGCTCATGCGTCGCGCTCCACCACGTCGCCGCGAAAGGCCTTGAACGCCGCCAGGGCCTCCTGCCTCGCGACGGCGTGGTCCACCATCGGGCGCGGATAGTTGCCGCCCTCCGTCACCGGGCCCAGCCTTACGCCAGCGAACTCGAGCAGACTTTCCGGCGCGGTCCACGGCGCGTGCAGAAACTTATCCGGCACCTTAGCCAATTCCGGCACCCAGCGTCGCACGTAACGCCCGGCTCCGTCGAAACGCTCGCCCTGCGTGACCGGCGCGAAGATGCGGAAATACGGCGCGGCGTCCGCCCCGCAGCCCGCGCTCCACTGCCAGCCGAGGGTGTTGCTGGCCAGATCGGCGTCCACCAGCGTGTCCCAAAACCACGCCGCACCCAGCTGCCACGGCAGGCGCAGGTGTTTGACCAAAAACGAGGCCACGATCATACGCACCCGGTTGTGCATCCATCCGGTGGCCCAGAGTTGGCGCATGCCCGCGTCCACGATAGGATACCCCGTCAACCCGCGCTGCCAGGCGCGCAGTTTCGCGCCATCTGCATCCTGCGCCCACGGGAAACGCTCGAAATCCGGCCGCAAGGGCTGCTCCGGCGTATGCTCGAAATGGTAGAGCAGATGGTAGGCAAACTCGCGCCAGCCTATCTCCGAAAGGTAAACGCGCGCCCCGTTGCTCGCCGGATCCAGCCCCGCCGCCTTGCCCAGCGCGCGCACCGCCGCCGCGATCTGGCGCGGCCCGATCTCGCCCCAATGCAGATGCGCCGAAAGGCCGGAAGTGCCCTCGGTGTCGGGCAAGTTGCGCTGTTCGTCGTAACGATGCACCACGTCGGCGGCCAAAAAGCGTTTTAACCGCACCTGCGCGCCCGCCTCGCCCGGCGTCCACTCCCTGGCGAACCCGGCATCCCACGGGATGCGGGGCAGCAAGCCCAACTCCGCCACCGCCAACCCCTCCGGCTGCGCGCCCGGTTTCTTCGCCGCCAAGCCCGCGAGGTCGCACGCCACCGGTTCCGGGAAAGCCGCCGCCGTGCAATGCCTCCAATACGGGGTGAACACCTGGAACGGCTTCCCCTGCTTATTCGCGATGGTGTGCGGTTCGTAGAGCAGCGCGCTGTTGAAACTTTTCGCCTCGATGCCCTCCGCGAGCAACCCGCGTTTTATCTCGGCATCGCGCACGCGAACCTGCGGCTCGTAGCGGCGATTCCAGTAAACCGCCCCCGCGCCGGTGTCCTTGAGCAAACGCCTCAGCTCCGAGCCCGAATCTCCGCGCGCCACCAGCAAGCGCGAACCGCGACGGCGCAACTCCGCATCCAGCGCGGTCAGCGAGTGATGCAACCACCAGCGCGAAGCCCCGCCCAGCGGCCAACGGCCCTCGCCCGCTTCGTCGTAGATAAAGACCGGCCACACCGGCCCGCCCCGCGTCAAGGCCGCCGCCAGCGCCGAGTTATCGGCAAGGCGCAGATCTTTGCGAAACCAGAGCAGCGTCGGGGAAACAGGAGCAGCGTTCACCTGTTGAACGAGCGAGGTCGGCACGCCTTGGCAAGCGGCACCGTGAATACGATTCATCCCGCACTTCTAGCCTCGTTTACGGCACAAGGCGTGCTGAACAGCCTGCGTTTTAACACGCCAACTCCCGACCCAAACCACCATGTCAACTCCCACCGATCTCAACCGCCGCCAATGGCTTAAAACCGCCGCCGTCGGCGTCGCCGGTCTCGCCGTCGCCTCCAACTTCGCCTCCACCCCGCTCGCCGCCCAGCCCGCTCCGGCCAGCGGCAAAGCCGAGCCGTCCAAGATCAACGGCAACGAAAACCCCTACGGCCCATCACCTTTGGCGGTCGCAGCCATGATCAAGCACGCCCCGCGCGCCTTTCGCTACGCCACCGTCGATGAGGCCAACGAACTCACCGCGCTCATCGCCAAAGGTGACGGTGTCGCCCCCGCCAACGTGGTCGTGGGCTCGGGGTCGGCCGAAATCCTCGAAAACTACGCCAAACTCCTCAGCGCCAGCGGC
Organism: Verrucomicrobiota bacterium; assembly: GCA_026398135.1. Taxonomy (GTDB): domain Bacteria; phylum Verrucomicrobiota; class Verrucomicrobiia; order Opitutales; family Opitutaceae; genus IMCC26134_A. The sequence goes on along the minus strand of JAPLTN010000059.1, from coordinate 1,449 downwards.
ACTGGCGAGGTTATCTGCGCGACCCCGGGTTATCTCAAATTTACCGAGGCGATGAAAAAACTCGGCTCCAAGATCATCGCCGTGCCGGTCACTAAAGACATGGTCCACGATCTCGAAGCCATGGCCGCCAAAGTCGGCCCCGCCACCAAATGCGTTTACATCTGTAACCCCAACAACCCCACCGGCACCATTGTGGAACCGGAAAAACTCAAAGCCTTCTGCATCGAGATTTCCAAAAAATGCCCGGTCTTCGTGGACGAAGCCTACCTCGAATGTTCCGATAAATTCGAGGCCAACACCATGGCCCCGCTCGTCGCCGCCGGTCATAACGTGATCGTCGCCCGCACCTTCTCCAAAGTTTACGGCCTCGCCGGCCAGCGGGTGGGCTACGGCCTGCTGCCACTGGAAACCGCCAAAGCCATCCAAGCCTATAACGAGGCCCGGCTCAACTTGCTCGGCGTCATGGCGGCCATCGCCAGCCTGAAGGAAAAAACCTACGTCGCCGACACCCGCGCCAAGATCAAGGCCGAGCGCGACAAGCTCTGCGCGACCTTCGATGAGCTGAAACTGACCTACGCCAAGCCGCAGGGGAATTTTGTGTTTTTCCGCACCGGTATGCCGATCAAGGTTTTCCAGGAAAAGATGCTGGCCGGCAACGTGCTCGTCGGCCGCGCCTTCCCGCCCGCCGTGGACTGGTGCCGCATCTCCATCGGAACGCCCGAGGAAATGGCCCCCGCCCACGCGGCCCTGCGGAAGATCTTCAAAGCCTCGTAGGGCCTGGCGCACCGAGCGTAGCGGAATGAGGCAAGGAACGGGTACGGAACTTTGCCGCACCAAACCTTGGCCGGGGACGGCCAACGCTACACATAACCGCCGATTGCTTAGACAGGGTGTTGGCCGTCCCCGGCCAATTGTCTTCCCGCGAAATTCAAACGACCAATTCTCCAACCCCTTGGCCGGGACGTCCAAGGTTCGGGTGTAGCGTTGGCCGTCCCCGGCCAAAGACCTGTTTCCGTTTTCAATCCCTTGGCCGGGACGGCCAACCCTACACCAATCACATCCCGTGTCGCGTTAGCCTGTGTAGCGTTGGCCGTCTCCGGCCAAAGTTCGGGGTATCTGATAGGGGTTGGCGGATTCATGCTAACTCAACGGAATCAGGACGCCTGAGCCAAATTTCCGCGTAACCCGCCCGAACCCACCAACGAGGAAACCCCGTCCGCTTGAGGCGGACGGGGTTCCAAGGGAACCTGATCAGGTGGCTTGGGCCAGCCTGCTTACGACAGGAGTCGCAAGGCGGTCTGGGAGGAGCCGTTGGCTTGTGAAAGCATCGCGGTTCCTGCCTGCACCAGGGTATTCCATCTGGCTAGCTGCGTGGACTCCTCCGCCACGTCCACATCGGTGATGCGGCTGGTGGCGGCCTCGAGGTTGGTCTTGTTGACGGTCAACAGT
>JAPLTN010000089.1 GCA_026398135.1 Verrucomicrobiota bacterium | reverse complement strand
GTAGAATTTGGCGACGAGGTTGATGATGGAGCTTTTGCCCGAGCCGGTGTGGCCGACCAGGGCGGTGGTCTGGCCGGGGTCGGCGGTGAAGGTGATGTCGTGGAGGACGGGGCGGGCGGGGTCGTAGCCGAAGGTGACGGCTCGGAAGACGACGGAGGCGCCGAGCGAGGAGCGCGGGGCGGGGAGGTCGGTGGCTTCGGCGGCGTCCTGCCATTCGGGTTGCAGGTCGATGAGGCGGAAGACGCGTTCGGCGCCGGCCATGGAGGCGACGGTCTGGGTGTATAGGTTGCCGAGTTGCTGGAGGGATTGGAAGAAGAGGGCGGGCAGGAAGAAGAAGGCGACGAGGCTGCCGACCTCCATGCCGGCGAAGCCGTGGAGGGCACCGTAGCCGCCGGCCAGGAGGATGGCGGCGATAAAGAGCTGGCTGCCGAGGTCGAGGAGGGGGACGTAGAGGGCGGATTCGGCGGCGAGGCTTACGTTGTCGCCCGCGAGTTTTTGCACGTAGCCGTCGAAGATTTGCTCGCCGCGGCGCTGGCGGGTGTAGCCCTGGATGATGCGCATGCCGCGGACGGCTTCGGCGAGGTTGCCGGTGAGGCGGCTGCTGCTTTCGGCGGCGGCGCGGGAGAGGCGGCCGAGGCGGGGGTGGAAGCGGTGGTTGATGAGCCAGATGAAGGGGCCGATGAGGAGGAGGATAAGGAAGAGGGCCCAGTTGTAGTAGAGCATGAGGGCGGCGGCGCCGACCATCTGGCCGATGAGGAGCAGGCTGAAGAAAAACACCTGCTGGAGGCCGCGGCGGACGGCCTCGATGTCGGTGATGACGCGGGAGAGGATGCGGCCGAGCTTGGTCTTGTGAAAGTAGCTCAGCGGCATGCGCTGGAGGTTGGCGAAGAGATCGTTGCGCAGGTCGTGGATGACGGATTCGCCCAGTTCGAGCTGTTGGCGCTGGCGGAGGTGGAAAACGATTCCGGTGGACAGGAGCAGGGCGAGGAAGCCGAGGGTTTCGAGCACAGTGAGGCGGAAATCGCCGCGGGTGACGGGGCCGTTGATGATGGCGGCGAGCAGCCAGGCGAGGCCGGGTTTTTGCAGGGCCCGGACGAAGGTTAGGCAGAAGACGAAATTGCGTTTGGCGGCGTAGGGGCGGGTGTAGGAGAGGACGCGGGCGACGATTCGCCAGTTGAGGGCCGCGTCGCGGGGGTTCTCTTCGCCGATGGCGCGCAGGCCGACGTGTTTGCCGGCGTGGCCGCCGCCGGGTCCGGAAAAGGCGGCTCCGGCGATGCTCATGAGGGGACGAGACCGCTTTCCTCGGCGAGCACGCGGCGGCTTTCCTCGTCCACCATCTGGTGGAGGGCGGCGAGGCGGTAGGGGCCGTCCTGGTGGAGGAGTTCGGTGTGGGTGCCGGTTTGCACGATGCGGCCGCGTTCGAGGACGAGGATGCGGTCGGCGCGGCGAAGGGTGGAGAGGCGGTGGGCGACGACGAAAGTGGTGCGGCCGGCCAGGGCGCGTTCGATGGCGGCGAGGATTTCGTGCTCGGTCTCGGGGTCGATGGCGGCGGTGGGGTCGTCGAGCAGGAGGATGGAGGGGGCGGCGAGGAGGGCGCGGGCGATGGTGAGGCGCTGGCGCTGGCCTCCGGAGAGATCGACGCCGCTTTCGCCGAGAATGGTTTCGTAGCCGAGGGGGAGGGCGGAGACGAAGTCGTGGGCGCAGGCGGCGCGGGCGGCGGTCTCGATTTCCTGCTGGATGGCGTCGGGACGGCCAAAGGCGATGTTGGCGGCGACGGTATCGCTGAAGAGGAAGTTTTCCTGGAAGACGACGCCGACGCGGCGACGCAGGGCCTGGAGGTCCCAGTCGCGCACGTCCACGCCGTCCACCGAGACGCGGCCGATGGTGGGGTCGTAGAAGCGGGGGATGAGGTTGAGCAGGGCGCTTTTGCCGGAGCCGGTCTCGCCGACGATGGCGATGCATTCGCCGGGGCGGACGGTGAAGTCGATCCCCTGGAGGACGACGGGGCCCTCGTCGATGTGGTGGAAGGAGATTCTTTCGAAGCGGACGGAGCCGGAGCGTTCGGGGTCGGGGATGCGGGGGACGGCGGGGAGGGGAAGGCCCGGTGGGGAGTCGAGGATGTCGAAGACGCGTCGGGCGCCGGTGAGACTTTCCTGGATACCGTTGGCGATCTGGGCGATGGTGGTTACCTGGTTGGCGAATTGCTGGAGGAGGCCGGCGAAGACGACCAGGCCGGTGCCGAGGGCGAGGCGGCCCTGGATGACGAGCCAGCCGCCGTAAACGAGCAGGATCACGAGGCTGAGCTGGGTGATGAAGTCGATGGTCGGGGTGAAGAGGGACATGCGCCAGAAGATGCGGCGCTGCTGGTCCTTGACGGCGGCGTTGTCGGAGCGGAAGTGGGCGGAGACCTCGGGTTCGCGGGCGAAGCCCTTGATGACGCCGATGCCCTCGATGGATTCGGCGAGGGTGAGAACCATGCGGTCGAAGAGGGAGCGGTTGTGGAGGTAGAGGGGGTGGACGGAGCGGGAGTAGCGGATGCAGATGACGACGGAGACGGGGAGGAGGGCGAGGCACGCGGCGGTGAGGCCGACGTGGAGGTTGAGCATGTAGATGAGGTAAACTCCGATGGTGAGGACGGTGACGAGGGCCTGGATGAGCACGGTGTCCACGAAGGCGCGGATGGAGGCGATGTCGCCGGTGGCGCGGTTGATGATCTCGCCGCGGGAGTGCTGGTCGAAGAAGCGGAAGTGGAGGTGCTGGAGTTTGGCGAAGACGGCGGTCTGGAGGTCGGCGATGACGCGGCGGTGGACGAGGCGGGCGAGGAGGATGCCGCCCAGCCAGGTGAGCGCGCCGCGCAGGAGGGCGGAGACGACGACGACGGAAGAGATGACCACCAATACGTGCATGGGGGCCCAGTGGGCGGGGGGCACGAGGCCGAGGGGCCAGTGGACGGGCTTGGCCCCGGGAACGAGGTAGGCGTGGAGGTAGTCGATGCCGAGCCCGGCCGAGCCGAGGCCGACGAGGCCGAGGGCGAGCAGGCCGATCTGGCAGACGACGACCTGGACGCAGCGGGCGCGGTCGCGCCAGCAGTAGGCGAGGAGGCGCAGGAGGGCGGAGCGCGAGGGTTGGGCCGGGGTGGCGACGCGGGCGGAGGCGGAGGACGGAGGATTAACCACGGAGGGCACGGAGGGACACGGAGGCCGGAGAAGGAGGAAAAACAGACGCTCAGTCGCAGAGAGCGGAGAACAATACGGATGGCGGAAGAGGCGGTTGAGTCAGGGATTGGGGAAGCGGGCGTGGATGGCTTCGACGGCGTCGAGGGTTTCGGGGCTGAGGGGGGCGTCGAGGGAGGAGAGATTCTCGGTGAGCTGGGCCACGCTGGTGGCGCCGCCGAGCACGCTGGTCACGAAGGGGCGGGCGGCGACGTAGCCGAGGGCGAGCTGGGCGGGGGTGCGGCCGTGTTCGCGGGCGAGCTCGACGTAGGCGGCGACGGCGGCCTGGACGCTGGCGCGGTTAAAGTGGCTCCAGCGTTCGAACAGCGTCATGCGCGCTCCGGGGGGGCGGGCGCCGTTGAGGTATTTGCCGGTGAGCACGCCGGCGGCGAGAGGGGAGTAGGCGAGCAGGCCGACCTGTTCGCGGTGGGCGAACTCGGCCAGGCCGACCTCGAAGACGCGGTTGAGCACGCTGAAGGAGTTTTGAATCGAGGCGATGCGGGGGAGGCCGAGCTGGTCGGAGTAGCGCAGAAACTGGGCGACGCCCCAAGGGGTCTCATTGGAAACGCCAATGTGGCGGATCTTGCCGGAGCGGACGTGGGTGGCGAGGGCTTCGAGGGTTTCGAGGACGGGGACGTGCTGCTCGTCGTCAGGCGGCCACGGATACTCGCGGCGGCCGAAGGTGTTGGTGGTGCGGTCGGGCCAGTGGAGCTGGTAGAGGTCGATGTAATCGGTCTGGAGGCGGCGGAGGCTTTCTTCGAGGGCGAGGGCGATGTTTTTGGCGTCGTGCCGGGTGGTGCCGCCGCGGATGTGGCCGGGTTGATGGGCCTGGCGCTGGCGGCCGACGATCTTGGTGGCGAGGACGACGTCGGCGCGGCGGCCGGATTTCTTGAGCCAGGTGCCGATGTAGGTCTCGGTGCGGCCCTGGGTCTCGGGGCGCGGGGGGACGGGATACATCTCGGCGGCGTCGATGAGGTTGACGCCGCGGGCGAGGGCGAGGTCGAGCTGGGCGTGGGCCTCGGCTTCGGTGTTTTGCTCGCCCCAGGTCATGGTGCCGAGGCCGTAGAGGCTGACTTTGATATTGGTGCGTCCGAGAGTGCGGTAGTGCATGGGGGGCGGGCAAATGTAGCGAGTAGTGAGTAGCGAGTAGCGGGGAGGCGGTTCAGGCTTTGCCGCCGAAGGTGACGTGGTCGTCGAGGTCGAGGAAATCGAAGCCGGTGGCGAGGTCGGTGCGTTCGGGGGCGAGGGCGGCGTGTTGCTTGGCGTAGTGTTCGCGTGCCTTGAGCGTGCCGGGAGTCTTTTCTCCCTGGAAGGCGGACCATTGGGCGATTTCCCAATCGGAGGGCTGGTGTTCGGAGTTGGCCGCGATCCAGGCGAGGAGGGCGCCGTCGCCCGCGCCGGTGGCGACTTGTTCGAGGAAGGCGTCGGGGGTGATTTTCACGAAGCTGAAGAAGCGTTTATCGAGGCCGGAGTTGAAGATGTATTCGCCCTGTTTTCCGGCAAGATGTGCGCGGGCCTTGTCGAGCAGGCGGGGCAGGATGACGAAGCCGCCGAGGCGCACGCGGGGGGAGCGCGGGGGGCGGACGGTGAGGTCGGGATAGGTGTAGCCGGGAGCGGTGGGAGGGAGTGAGGGCATGGGAGGTAGGGGAATGACCAATGTTCAAGGACCAATGAGGTCGGAGTTGGTTTGGGGACGTGGAGGTTGGGTGATTGGGTGGAGATTGCGGAAAGGTGAGTTCAAGCGTGGGCCGGCTGGCGGGACAGGGCGGCCGCGGCGAGGGCGGAGAAGGCGGTCTCAACGCGGAAGGCGAGTTCGGAGTCGGAAAACTGGGGCGTGCCGTCGGGGCCGACCGAGACCTGTTTATCCACGACGTAAACGCCCTGGTGGAGGTCGGTGGCGCCCAGGGCGGCGAGCACGGGCTTGAGGGCGTAGTCGATGACGAGCTGGTGGGCGGGGGAGCCGCCGGTGACGAGGGGGAGAATAGTTTTTCCGCGCAGAGCAGTCTGGGGCAGGATGTCGAGCAGGGCCTTGAGACCGCCGGCGTAGGCGGCCTTGTAAACCGGGGTGGCGACGACGACGGCGGAAGCGGCTTCGAGGTGTTTTTTCAGGGAGTCGAAGGCGGGGCTGTCGTAGCGGCCGAGGATGAGGTCTTCGGCGGGGAAATCCCGGAGAGTGAAGAGGTGGGTGTCGAGGCCGGCACCAGCGAAGCGGGCGCGGGCCTGGTTGAGGAGGGCGGCGGAGCGCGAGGAGGCGGAGGGGGAGCCGGAGATGAGGAGGATGGAGGGCATGGTGATTTATGATCTATGATTTGGGATTTACGATTGGGCGGAGGTGGTGGAGCGGGCGAATTGGCTGGCGGGGCGGGGGAGGCCGAGGTGTTCGCGGAGGGTGGAGCCGGTGTATTCGTGGCGGAAGAGCCCGCGTTTGCGGAGGATGGGGACGACGTGATCGACGAAGGCTTCGGCGCCGGAGGGGAAGTAGTCGGGCATGAGGTTGAAGCCGTCGCCGGCCCCGGCCAGGAACCACTCGGAGAGGGTGTCGGCGATTTTCTCGGGGCCGCCGACGACGAGGCGGTGCCCGGTGCGGATGCGGCGGGAGAGCTGGCGGACGGTGAGGTTTTCGCGTTTGGCGAGTTTGATCTGGGCCTCGAAGAAACCGTGGGAGCCTTTTTCGGGCGGGGTGAGGTCGCCGAGGCGGTGCCAGGGCAGGGGGGCGTCGAGGTCGAGCTCCTTGGCGGGTAAACCGATGCGTTGGGCGACCTGGGCGAGGGCGCCCTCGGGGCCGGCGTATTCATCGAGTTGATCGGCGCGGCGTTCGGCCTCCTCGTCGGTGCCGCCGATGGTTGTGGAGAGGCCGGGCATGATTTTGAGGTGGTCGGGGTTGCGGCCCCAGGCGGCGGCGCGGGCCTTCATCTCGTCGTAGAAGGCGATGCCGTCCTCGAGGGTGGTCTGGGTGCAGAAGATGGCGTCGGCGTAGCGGGAGCCGAGGGCTTTGCCGCCTTCGGAGCCGCCGGCCTGGACGACGACGGGGCGGCCCTGGGGGGAGCGGGGGACGTTGAGCGGGCCTTTGACGGAGAAGTGTTTTCCGACGTGGTCGATGGCGTGGACTTTTTCGGGGTGGGCGAATCGACCGGAGGCGTGGTCGCCGATGATGGCGTCGTCCTCCCAGCTGTCCCAGAGCTTGCGGACGACTTCGACGAATTCGGCGGCGCGTTCGTAGCGATCGACGTGGAGGGGGGCTTCGCCGAGGCCGAAGTTTTGGGCGGCGGCGTCGCCGGCGTTGGTGACGGCGTTCCAGGCGGCGCGTCCGTTGGAGATAAAGTCCATGGAGGCGACGCGGCGGGCGAGGTTGTAGGGGGAGTTGTAGGTGGTGGAGGCGGTGGCGATGACGCCGATGTGTTTGGTGGCGAGGGCGACGGCGGTGAGGAGCACCATGGGTTCGAGGCGGCCGGCGGGCTGGCGGGCGACGTCGGCCTGGAGGGCGGGGCCGTCGGCGAGAAAAATGGCGTCGAGGGTGCCGCGCTCGGAGATGCGGGCGATGTTTTGGAAGTATTTAACATCCTGGAGGGCGCTCCAGGGGGCCTCGCCGATGCGCCAGGCGGCGGAGTGGCCGCCGAGGCCGAGGATGTTCATGCCGATGCTCATCTGGCCGCTGCGTTGGGTGGAGCTCATGGGGAAAATTTATGATTTAAGATTTATGATTTAAGATTGGGCGGAGGCAGACGCAGCAGGCGGTGGGGGCGCGGTGACGGAGGAGGCGACGGGGTTTTCGCCGTCGGGAGAGACGGGGGCGGGCTGGTTGCGTTTTTCGAATTCCTTGCGCCAGGCGTTGTCGGGGACGGTGCCGTTGAGGAGGTAGGCCCCGATGGCGGATTCGCGGTGGATGAGGGGATTGTGCGAGGCGGCGGTGCGGATGTTGCGCCAGTGGCGGTCGAGGCGGCGGGTCTCGCTGGTGGCGGAGGCACCGCCGACCTCGAAGATTTGGGTGACGGCTTCGAGGGCGATGGGGAAGACGATCTGCTGGGCCTGGAAGGTCTTGATCTCGGTGCTGACGTAGTCGGCCTCGGCGGCGGTGCCGGCGACGGCTTTTTGGTAGAGGTCTTCGAGTTCGCGGGCGATGGTTTCGACGAGGGACTGGACGGTGAAAACCTGGCTGGAAACGCGGCCGATGACGCGGTGGACGAGGGGGTCGTCCTTGGGGCTGGAGAGGCCGGGGATGCCGAAGGCGCGGGTGCGGGGTTTGACGAAGCCGATGCCCTCGCGGAGGGCGGCGCGGGCGGCGCCGGCGGCGCTGGTGAGGAGGATGAGCTGGAGGAAGGACTTCTGGTAGGAGTGGGTGAAGAGCTCGGAGGCGGAGAAGCGGCGGATGATGTTCCCGGGCGGCACGGGGACGCGCCGGAAGTGGGTGGTGCCGGAGCCGGTGAGGCGCTGGCCGAAGCCGTCCCAGTCGTCGATGCGCTCGACGCCGGGGGCGTCCACGGGAACGGCGACGGAGATGCGTTCCTCGCCGTCTTTGACGGAGGCGACGATCCAGTCGGCGTAGATGGTGCCGGTGCTGTAGTATTTGGTGCCGTCGATGAAGTGGGCGTCGCCCTCTTTGAGGAGTTTGCAATCGCCGCCGGTGTGGGCGGTGCGCTCGGCCATGGCGTAACCGATGATGGCCCCGCCGACGACGCGGCGGAACCAGGTTTCCTGGGCGGGTTTGTCGGCGAGGTTGAGGCGGCCTTCGAGGAAGGCGAAGTGGCCGCGGAAAAGGTGGGAGAGGTTGGAGTCGGCCTCGGCGAGTTCGAGCAGGAGGCGGAAGAGCTGGGGCAGGGTGGCCCCGAGGCCGCCGTAGGCGATGGGGATGCGCAGGGTGTGGAAGCCGGCGGCGCGCAGTTCGGCGACCTCGGCGAAGGCGAGGGTGCGGGATTGTTCGCGGGCGATGGCACCTTCGGCGAAGCGGGCGAAAAGCGGGCGGAAGCGGACGGCGAGAGTTTCGTAATCAGGGGCGGTGGCGGCGGAGATGGCGGCGTCGGGGTTGACTTCGCGGAGCGGGACGGGGGCGGTCGCGGCGGGAGGGGAAGACATCGTGGCGGGGCCCGCGTGCGACGGCTGGGTGGAGATGGTTTCGAGTAAGGACGAGCTCATGGGATTCAGGCGGATGGGCGAAAGGAGGATGCGGCGCGGCCGGACATTTCCAGGAGGGTGGCGGCGCGGGGGAAGGCCGGGGACGGGGTAGGGGAGACGCGGGCGGACATGGGACTAGATGCGTTTGTCGAGCTTGCGCACGAGGGCGTTGCCGCCGAACTGGAGGAGCTGGACGAAGACGATGATGATCGCGATGGTGACGACCATGATCTCGGTCTGGTAGCGGTAGTAGCCGTAGCGGATGGCGAAGTCGCCGATGCCGCCGCCGCCGACCAGGCCGGCCACGGTGGAGTAGGAGAGGAAACTGACGGTGAGGATGGTGACGGAGCCGGCCAGGCCGGAGCGGGCCTCGGCGTAGAGGACTTTCCAGATGATCTGGGCGCGGGTGGCCCCCATGGATTCGGCGGCCTCGACCACGCCGCGGTTAACCTCCAGGAGGTTTTGCTCCACGAAGCGGGCGAAGTAGGGGATGGAGTTGACCACCATGGGAACAACCGCCCCGAGGGTGCCGAGGGCGGAGCCGACGATCAGCTTGGTGATCGGGATCATGGCGATGAGGAGGATGAGGAAGGGGAAGGAGCGGACGAAATTCACCACGGTGTTGAGCGCGACGTAGAGGCGGGGGGCGTGGACGAAGGAGCCGGGGCGGGTGAGAAAAAGCACGGTGCCGAGGGGCGCGCCGAGGAGGACGGCGAGGGGGATGGTAACCACCAGCATGAAGAGCGTTTCGCCGGTGGCCTTGAGGAATTCGGGGCCGGCGGCGCGGAGCACGGCGAGGCGGTCGGCCCAGGTTTTCTGGCGCGGGGTGGGCGGGGTGGACGCGACGGCGGCGGCGGGAGAGGGGGAGCCGGCGGATTGGTTGAGGTAGTCGAGGAAGATGATGGCGTCGCCGTAGCGTTTTTTGAAATAGGCGCGGACCGCTTCGCTGTGGTAGGCGCGGCGCAGGGCTTCGAGGCGGGCGGTGCCGAGGACGGAGCGGTGGACGGCGACGACGCCCTTGTAGGGGGAATCGGCGACGTCTTCGAGGGCGAGGGCGTCTTTGCGGGGGTTGATGCCGGCGAGGACGGCGTTGCCGGCGAAGAGGAAGCCGACGTCCACGTCGTCGAGGGTGCGCAGTAGCATGAGCTGATCGACCTCGCGGAATTTGAAGCGGCGGTGGTTGGCGGTGATGTCGCGGGTGCTGGCGTGGGTGACGGGGACGCCGGGGCGGAGCTGGAGGAGGCCCTTGTCGCGCAGCATGAAGAGGGCGCGGCCGTTGTTGGCGGGATCGACGGGGATGCCGATGGTGGCGCCGTCGGGCAGGTCGGCGAGGGACTTGTATTTGCGCGAGTAGAGGCCGGAGGGGGTGAAGGTGGTGTAGAAGCCGCGGACGATGTTGTGAAGACCGTGGTCGTGGACGAACTGGTCGAAGTAGGGTTCGTGCTGGAAGGAGTTCGCCTCGGCCTGGAGGTCATCGACGAGTTTGTTGGGCTGGATGATGTCGTTGATGACGACCCAGCGCAGGACGAAGCCCTGTTTTTCAACCTCGGCCTTGATGAGGGGAACGAGTTCGGCGTTAAAGCCGGCGTCGCTCATGATGAGCGAGATGGTTTTCTCGTCTGGGTTTTTGGAAGGGGAAACGCCCTCCGCCAGGGCCGCGAGCGAGCAACCGAGCAACGCAACCATGATCAAGAGGTGCGACACGAGACGGAGGGCGTAAGTCATAACGGGGAGCGGAGGGCGAAATACGCCGGCGAGCGCAAGGCTCGCCGGCGTGGATGACGCCTGCAGTTTACAGGCGGGGCGGATTAGAAGCGGACGGTGAGACCGCCGTAGATGGCGCGACCGTCGCCGGCCTGGATGGTGCGGGTCTCGCGGGTGGCGTTGGCGTTGACCAGACCGCCGACGAGGGTCGGGGTGTAGATCGGGCCGGCGCTGGAGGCGTAGGCTTCGTCGGTCACGTTGCGCAGGTCGATGAAGGCTTCCCAGTAGCCGGAGGGGGCTTTGTAGCCGAAGCCGACGTCGAAGAGCGTGTAATCGGGCACTTCGAGGACGTTGGAGAAATCGGCGTAGTAGGAGGAGGCGTGGAAGAGCGAGCCGTTGACGTAAAAGCCGCTGCGATGGTCGAGGGTGAGGCGGGCCTGGTAGTTCAGATCAGGAACACCGGGGAGTTCGTCAGCCGATTTTTTGAAGCCGTTGGGATCGGTGGGGGCGATGGCGAAGACGTTCTCGTTCTTGTAGCCGAAGCGGTTGGCGGTGAGGGACTGGGCGAAGGTGACCTTGGTGGTCTGGCCGGAGGGGGCGGCGGAGAGGAAGCCGTTTTCGCTCCAGAGGGTGGTGTTGAGCGAGAGTTCGACGCCCTGCTTGTAGGTGTCGGGTCCGTTGAAGGTGGTGGAGCCGAGGCCGGGGTTGGCGGGGTCGATGAGGACGGTGAGCAGCTCGTTCTTCACATCACTGTGGAAGAGGGTGATGCCGCCGTTGAAGGCGCCGCGGGTGAGGCGGGTGCCGATCTCGTAGGCGATGGCGTCCTGATTATCGATGGGCAGGTGGTAGTTCCAGGCGGCGTTGGAGCCGCCGCTCAGCTGCCAGGAGTTGGGCGCCTCGAGCGAACGGGTGACGTTGGCGAATGCGGTGTTGCCGGGGCTGAAGGTGTAGAGCAGGCCGACGCGCGGGGCCAGGTAGTAGTCATCCTGGTCGATGGTGGAGCCGGTGTTGCCGGCGGGTTTAACCACGGCGGGCAGGAGCGGGTTGTAGTAGGTGTATTCGCCCTGGCGACGGATGTTGACCACGGACAGGCCGGTATCGAAACGGAGTTTTTCGGTGAGGCTCAGCTTGTTGCCGAAGCGCAGGCTGCTGTCGCTGGAGCCGTCGTAGTTGGCGGTCTTGAGCAGGTTCTGGAACTTGCGGACACCGGTGGTGATGTTCGGGTTGTTGGCGTAGATGTTTACGTCGCCATCGTATTCGTAGGAGATGTTGAGGGCGACGGTGCTGTCGCTATCGAGCCCGAAGAGGGTGTCCTGGCGGGTGTATTTGGCCTCGGTGGATACGTCGCGGAAGTTCCAGAGGCTGCGGTCCAGTCCGGCGCCGGCGGTATTGATGGTGGGGTTGTCGTGGGTGCCGGCGGCATTGCCTGGCGAGGGGTTGGGCTGGATGTCGATGGGGGCGTTATGATGCACGAAGCCGAGCTCCAGTTTGGAGTCGGGGGTGATTTGGAAAACGGTGGTGTTGCCCAGCCAGGTGGAGCCGGGCTGGATGCGATTGGATTTTTGGAGGCGGTTGATGGGGCTGTTGGAGGTGTCGCGGTCCAGCTCCTTGAGCGAGATGTTGCCGGGGTTTTGGTTTTCGGTGGTGCGGTAGCGCAGGTAGAAGCGAGTGCTGGTGGTGTCGGAGACGCGGTAACCGAGATTGCCGGCGAAGCCTTCCGAGCTGCCACGGGCCCAGTTTTGATAACCATCGGCCTGGGCGGAGGTGATGCTGGCGTAGTAATCGAATTTACCGACTACCTGGCCGGTGGAGGCCTGGTATTTGCGGTAGCCGAAGCTGCCGACGTCGATGCGAGCCTCGAAGGGCTTGGCGTCGTAGCCGGTCTTGGTGATGTAGTTGATGTGGCCGCCGAGGGCGAGGGAGCCGTTGTCGAAGGCGTTGCCGCCGAGCCAGACCTGGGTGTCGCGCAGACCGTAGGTCTCGAAGAGTTCGTAGGGGGTGCCGCCGGGGCCGGTGACGGGGAGTCCGTCGAAGGTGAAGAGGAGGCCGTTGCGGAAGAAGTTGCCGGCGCTGCGGGCGATACCGGAGCCGCGGGCGGAGATTTTGATGCCGTCGCCGTTGCCGGCGGGGGGAGCGGCGAATACGCCGGGGGTGAAGGCGAGTACGTCGGCGGAGGTGCTGACACGGCCGCGACCGACCAGGGATTGGTCGATGAAGTAGGCACCTCCGGCCACCGAGGCGATCTGGGCGGCGGCGGCGGTGGAACTGAGGGTGGAAAGGGGGGCGGCGGTTTTTTCGGTGATCTCGAGTTTATCGAGGACGACGGTTTCGCCGCTGGCACCGGAGGCGCGGTTGGCCGGGGCGGTTTGAGCCTGGACGGCGGGCAGGGCGAGCAGGGCGGTGAGGAGAACGAGGGTGGCGCGGTGGTAGCGGGAATGCAGCAGGGAGGATGGTGTCATGATTGAGTTGGGTTGGTGGGTGTTTGTCGGACCAAGGAGTACGGCCGGCGCGAACGGGCGCGCGGGTTTTCCCGGGAGTTTGAGCAGGTGGCCCGAAGGGAATCCGAAGGTGGAAATCACTCCGCAGATGCGGTAGGGATTTTGGCGGCCGGGCAGTGGACGCGTAGCCATTCGGGCTTCGGAGGTGGTGCTTCGCGTCGGGTCGGGATGGGCCGCGTGGTCGCGATGCCATCGACACCTGAAACCGAGACCGGGCGGCTTGGTTATTTACCAAGTGCGCTGACTATCAGCGGTTAATGGTGCGAACGAGCCTCCTCCAAAGGTCTGGTCGGAAACGAAGTTTTTTAAAACAGACCTTTTAGGTGTGGTATTGCAAGGGCTATTTTCTAATTCGGACAAAATTTATGTGGAATAGAGCAAGCAATGCGTTGTGTCGGCATGCGGCGGGGCGGTTTTTTGGGAGGGCGGGCCGGGCGGTTTTCGCGTGGTGCGGGCACGCGGGGGAGCGGGCTGCGGGTGCTGATAAGTAGGCGCGGTCGCGCTATGCCTGCACAAGACGTCGGCGGGGACTGGCGGGGAGCGGCGTCCCCGCCCTAGCGGGGCGGCGATGGAAGGGCGCAGGGCGCTGCGCAGTTCGATCAGGGCAGGGCACCGACGGGGCCAAGGGAGGCTCCGCTCTTGCGGGCGACGATTTCGACCAGGCGCTGGATTTCGAGTTCGGCGTTTCGTTTTTGAACGCGGGCTTTTTCGATTTCGAAGGCTTGGTCGAAGTTGGCCTGGGCGGCTTGTTCGCGGGCGGCGCGGGCGGCGGTGAGGCGGGTTTCGAGGGTTTTGAGTTCGGCGGAGGCTTTTTCGATCTGGTTCTGATAGGTGGCGGTGTCCTCGGCGATCTGGCGGCCGGTGGATTCCCATTTGGCGATTTTCTCCTCCTCCTTGCGTTTTTCCTCGGCGAGGCGTTCGGCGGTGCGGCGGTCGGAGTCGGCGCGGGCCTGGCGTTCGGCCTCGGTCTTTTTGGCGGCGGCCTCGGCTTCGGTGCGGGCGGTTTCGGCGCGGGTGATCTCGGCGCGGGCGTCCTCGGTTTTGACGTGGGAGTGGTAAACGCCGGCGAAGGCGAGGGTGAGGACGAGGGGGATGAGGGCGTAGAGTTTGTTCATGGTGGTCGCGGTGGGGCGTTATCAGTTGGCGGCGGCGGGCGCGGCGGGGCGGGGGGCGTCGAGGCGGGCGATGACAGTCTGGAGGGAGCCCTGGTTGGCGCGGGACTTGGTGACGTAGGAGAGCAGGAACTCGCGCTCGGCATCGGCTTCCTTGCGGACGGCGAGGAGCTTGGCGACGGCGGCCTCCTCGGCTTCGAGGTCTTTTTTGACGCGTTCGACCTGGCGGGTGATTTTCTCCTGTTCGCGGAAGGCGCGGTCGCGGGCGTCGATGGCGAGCTGGCGGGCTTCGCGGTCGGCTTTTTCCCGGGCGTTTTTGGCGTCGCGTTCCTTTTTGCGGGTTTCGGCGGCGGCGATGGCTTCGAGCAGGGCGGCCTTGCGGGCGGCGGCGTCGTTTTCGTTGCGGGTTTTCAGCTCTGCGGCGGCCTGGGCGACGCGGGCGGCCTCCTCCTGGTTGTAGTCGTGGCGGAAATTCAGATACACGGCGACAAAGACGAGGAGGAGGACGAGCGGGCCGATGAAGTAGATGCGTTTCATGATGAGTAAAAGGAGCGGGGGGCGGGAGGTTTAGCCGCGCAGGTTGGCGGCGCGTTCGCGGCGGGCGGTGTCCACCGCGCGGATGAGGGGGTCGAGGGTGGCGGCGGGCACGCCGCCGTCGGCGCGGGCGAGCTCGGCCCATTTGGCGGCTTCGTCGTAGCGCTGGAGTTCGTAGGCGAGGTAGGCGAGGTAGAGGCTGGCGGAGCCGGGTTTTTCGAGTGTGCCCTTGGCGGCGGCGGACTGGCCGCGGGCGTAGGCGGCTTCCACCTGGCCGGCCTGGTAGAGGGACTGGGCGAGGGTGAATTCGAGGTTGGCGTCGGCGGGGAAGCGGGCGACGGCGCGGTCGAGGGCGTCGAGGGCGAGTTTTTCGCGGTCGGTCTGCTGGTAGGCGCTGGCGAGCAGTTCCCAGTTGCGGCGGGTGTTTTCCAGAGTGGCGTCGGCGAGGCCTTTTTCGAGCAGGGCGGCGGCGCGGGAGTATTGGTGGAGGTTAAAGAAGACGGCGACGCGGGTGTAGTGGTCGCGGGGGGATTTGAGCTGGCCGGCGGCCTGGGCGCGGTCGAGGGCGTGGAGGGCGCGGAGGTGGAGGCGTTCGCTTTCGGCGGGGTTTTTGACCTCGGCGGCGCGGGCGAGGTAGAGGGAGACGAGCTGGCTCCAGGTGGAGGTGGAGACGGGGTCGGCTTCGGCGACGAGTTCCAGCAGTTCGGTGGCGGGGGCGGTCTCGCCGAGGGCGAGGTGGGCGGCTACCTGGAGCAGGCGGAGCTGGGTGTGGATTTTGGCCCCGGAGAGCAGGAGGCCCTCGCCGGCCTGGGCGATGGTGTCGCGGAGGCGGGCGGAGTCGGGGCGGGCGGGGTCGAGGGTGCCGAGTTGGTAGAGGAGGGAGGCGGCGAAGAGCTGGGCGTCGGCGGTGGCGCGGGGGGCTTCGGTGAGCCAGCGTTCGGCGTAGGCGAGGGCCTGGGTGAGGCCGGGGACTTGTTCGGCGGGCAGCTTTTTCTCCAAGGCCTGCTGGTAGTGGAGCTGGCCGAGGAGGTGGATGAGTTCGAGTTTGTTTTCCCGGGTGCCGAAGTTGGGGTTGGCGTCGGAAACGCCGAGGGCTCGCTCGGCGGTGGGGATGGCGTCGGCGAGGCGGTTGGCGGCGAGCAGGAGCTGGGTCTGGATCTGGTTGAGGACGTAGGCGTCGTAGGAGCCGGGCGGGGCCTCGGCGGCGAGGGGTTGGATAAGGGCGAGGGCGGCGGAGTAGTTTTTGGCTTCGGAGAGTTTTTGGAGCTGGGCGAGGGCGGCGGTGGTTTTGGGCAGAAACTCCTTTTTAGCGGGTTCGGGGGCGGGCTGGGCGCGAAGGGTGGCGGGCGCGGCGGCGAGGGTGAGCAGGGCGGCGAGGAGGAGGCGGGCGGGAAGCTTGGGCGCGGGTTTCATGGCGTGGGTCGGCGGGCGGCGGGCGGGAATCAGGCGTCCTGAAGGTTGAATTCGAGTAGCTGTTCGACGCGGGTGTTTACGGGCACGCCGGCGCGGCGGCCGGGTTTGAATTTCCAGCGGGCCACGGCCTGGAGGACGGGTTCTTCGAGGGCGGAGTGGTTGGAGCGGACGATGTAGGCTTCGCGGACGTCGCCATTGGTATCGACGATGAAGCCGACCACGACCTCGGCGCGGGTGAGGCCGGTGCGTTTGAGCTCGTAGGGGATGTTGGGCTTGGTGCGGACGCGGACTTCGAGGCGCTGGTCGAGCTCGGCGAGGCTGAAGATGTTTTTCAGGCCGGCGTCGCCGGAGCCGGGGCGGGTGGCGGTGGGGATGACGATGCCGGCACCGCGGTTGATCTGGGGGGGCGGCGGGGCCTGGACCTGTTGGACAAAGACGGAGTCGATGACAGCGCTGGGGACGTCGGCCTGGGTGGGCGGGGCGAGTTCGACGTGTTCGGCCGGGGCCTCGGTGCTGGCTTCGACGACCTCGGGTTCGTCGGGCGGGGGAGGCGGCGGAAGGTCGAGGGCGATGGTGGGGGTTTCGACGGGGAGGATTTCGGGGGCGGGATCCGAGGTGAAGTAGCCGCTGGCGGCCAGGCCGCCGTGGACGAGGGCGGCGGCGATGAGGGCGATGACGGTGTCGCGGTTCATGGGCGATGGAAGGTGGCGGTCGGGTGCAAGGGCCGTTTAGCGGCCGGAGGCGCGGTAGGCGGTTTCGATGGTGACGGCGGCGATGCCGACGAGGCGGACCTCGTCGAGCACGCGCACGATGGCGCCGTAGCGGGCGCGGTCGTCGCCGGTGACGAGCACGCGGGCGTTGGGGGTGTTGGCCTTGTAGTTGGCGAGGCGGGGGGCGATCTCGGCTAAGGCGATGGGCTCCTTGTTCCAGAAGGCGGATTCGCCCTCGGAAACCTGGATGATGACGGAGGTGTCTTCCTGGTCTTTCGGGGCCTGGGCGCTGGCCTGGGGCAGGTCCACCGGCACGGACTGGATTTTGTTCAGGGAGAGGGTGAACAAGACGAAGGTCGCGAGCAGGAAGAAGATGACGTCGATGAGGGGGATGATCTCGACGCGGGCCTTTTTCGGGGCGGACACGCTGATGGGCTGGACGAAAACGGAGGAGGACATGGCGGGAGGGCGGTTGCGGAGGGCGGCGGGAGGCCGATTGGGCGCGAGTTAACCGGCGGGGCGGATGCGGGTCTCGATCAGGACCTGGCGGATGCCGGCCTTGCGGACCTCGTCCACGACGTAGCGCACCTGTTGGAAGAGGGCGTTTTCGTCGCCGTTGATGAGGATGCGCGGGTCGGCGCGGGTTTGTTTGTAGGCCTGGAGGCGGATGAGGAACTGGTCGAGGGTGATGGGTTCCTTGTCCCAGCCGAGGGTGCCGTCGTCGCGGATGGAGAGGGTGACGGCGTCGCCGGCGTCGCGGGCTTTGCTGGAACGGGTGGAGGGCAGGGAGACGGCGAAGCCGCCGCTCTGGTTGAGCGAGAGGGTGAAGAGGACGAAGGTGGCGAGCAGGAAGAAGATGACGTCGATGAGGGGGATGATCTCGACGCGGGCCTTCTTGGTGCCGCCGGCGCTTCGGCCCCCGGAGGAGCCGGCCATGGTGGGGGGAGGGTTGAGTGGGCGAAGGAGGAAGCGGGCGGGGCGACGGGCGGGTCAGACGCGTTCGGCGGCCTCTTTCTTGATGGTCAACTCGAGGGCGTTGGCGGCGTCGGTGATGTTGTGGCGGGCTTCTTCGACGCGGGCGTTGAGGATGTTGTAGGGCAGGAGGCCGATGATGGCGATGAGCAGGCCGGTGGCGGTGGCGATGAGGGCCTCGCCCACGCCGCCGGTGATCTTGCCGGCGTTGGCGGCGATGTCGCCGTCGCCGAGGGCGCCGAAGGTGTTCATCATGCCGAGCACGGTACCGAGCAGGCCGAGCAGGGGGGAGATGGTGATGCAGGTATCGAGGACGGCGATACCGCGCTGGAAGCGGTTGAGCTCCTGGTTGGCGGCGCGGGTGAAGGCGTTGGAGAGCGAGTGGGCGCGATGGGTGAGGGCGTAAACGAGCACGCGGGCGACGTAGTCGGGGCTCTTGTCGCCGATGGAGATGGCGCCCTCGGCGTCGCCGCGTTCCACGCGTTCGAGGATGTTTTCGACCACGACGGGTTGGCGGCGGGTGGTTTCGCGGACGAGGAAAATGGTGCGCTCGAAGACGGCGGTGACGGCGACGAAGGAGACGAGCAGAATGGGCCACATGATCCAGCCGCCGTGGATAAACAGCTGCATCGGAGATTGGCCCATGACGAAGGCGAGAGGGAGGGAGAGGTTCATACGAGTTTAGGGACGAACGGGACGAGGGTTGGTGAACATGGCGGACGGAGGCGCAGTCGTGCGCCGGGGCAGGCGGTCGGTCGTGGTGGGACCGCTGCGCGGCAGGGCAGGATTGCGGACGGGCACCGCAATCGGCGGCAGGACCTCGGGGAAGAAGGGCACCAGCCGAGCGCGGATCTTTTCGGCTCCAGTAGGCTGGTCGCTTAAATGAGGCCGGAGTTAAAAGAATTTAAATCAGACCAAGTCAATAGGGATTTAAAATGGTGCAATCAAAGCCCTGATTTGCAGGGCATTACATTTTTCTAATTGGTTCTTCGCTGTTTTGAGTGGGTGCAAAGACCGGGAAAGAACCGCTAATCCTAAAAACGGCGATAGGAAGTGTGACCGGCGCGCGGGGCGCGGCGGTTTGACGAAGGCAGGGGCTATGCCTTGCGAGGAAGTTACGCAGGTGCTGCGTTGAGCGGGGGCTCTGGACCGGGCGCGGGGAAGTTTTCGCGCAAAATCCGGGCGGTGATCTTATGCCAGCGTTGGGCGGATTTCCATTGCTCCGCAGCTTGCATGAGTTCCTGCAACCACTTGGCCAGCACCAGGATGATTTGCTGCAGGCGGGGTGCTTCGGCGTGGCTCAGGCGCACTTCCAGGCGGCGCTGGCCGGCGTGCGCGGTCTGGCGGGCCGCACCGGCGAGCATCCGGGGGCGGGTGCTCACTGCTTCGTGGTGCTGGCCGGGGCGCAGGAGCCGGTGGTAGAGCGTCCACCAGTTGTAGATCAGGGCACCGAGGCGGGCGGCGTGCTGGCAGGGGGCGAGCGCCTGGGTGGTGAAGCCGGCCCAGCCCCACTGTTTTTTCAACTCGTCGAAGGGGTTTTCCGCATCGCCACGTTCCCGATACAGGGTGGCCAGGGTGAGGATCTCGTAGGGCAGGTCGGTCACGAGCACCTGGTGTTCATAAACCAGTGGCTCGCAGGCGGCGGCGTCTGGAGTTTTAAGGAAAAGGCCGGTTTCGCAGGCCTTTTCCAGGCGGCGGCGGGCGCGGGGGTGGGTTTTTTCCTCAAGGCGGCGGCGTAACACGATCACGCGGCGGGAACGACTCCAGCCATGGAGGCGGAGCTGGCCGGCCACGCCTTGCCAGCCTTGGCCGGCGTCGATCCAGCGGGTGGTGGTGTCGCGTTCGAGCCAGCCGATCAGGTCGCGGGCCTTGGTCGTGCGGCGGAGTTTTCAGAGGTAGTGCAGGCTGCGGGCCTCGGCGGCGCATAGCAGGGCTTCCTGGCCGTAAGCGCAATCGCCGCGCAAGAGGTGTGGCCGGCGGGGCGCTGGCAGCTGGTCGATGAGCGACCACAGGCCGGCGAAGCCGTGGCCGGCGGCGGACTGGTCGCCGGGGTGAACCTCCACGTCGAGGCAGAGTCGGAGGGTGGCGATCCAGTAGGTATGGCAGGCGTGGCCGGGGCGTCCGGGCTTCCGGGGATTGTGGCCGAGGCTCGCACCTTCCTGGCGTCCGTAGATGGGTTTGATGGTGGTGTCGATGTCGAGGATCCACTTGGAATCCATGAACTGGTGACAGGTCTGGCTGAGGTGACGGCGCAGCCATTCGGCACCGGCCTGCGGCTCGATGCGGCGCAGCGCCCGGCGCACGCAGTCTTCGCTCACGATCCGGTCCAGGCCGAGCAGGCGGTGCGAGACCTCGTCACCGCGCAGGGCCGAGAGATGTGCGTAGCGGAAGTGGCCGCCAATCATGCCCAGCACCAGGGTGCCGAGGATATCGCGGGGCTGGTGCGCACGGTTGCTTGCGTAGCTCAGGGGCGCGTCGGCCACGAACGCGTCAAAGGCACCGGTGGCGGCCAGAAATTGCGCGAAGAACACCAGCGCCCCCGAGGAGCTTATCGGCAGATCGGACGAAAACCCGGCACGAAACCGACCGCCGGGAGTATCGACGATCAGGGGCTCGGCTGGCGCTGGCGGGGGCTGCGCCGGGGCTTCGGAAGTAGCGGGCGTTTTTACCTCACCCTCAGGGTTGGGTGCTGGTGCTTCATTTGGCGGCGGCATATTCCAGCCATTCAATCATCTGCGCCATTTTTTGCACGTTTCCATCGCCGTTTTTAGGCTAATGCGGCGAGCCAAAGTCCGCCGCCGAGATTTCACCTGCCGACCAAGTCGGCCGACGCGGTCGATTCCTCGGCCAATGGCCTCGCTGGGAAAATGGATAATTTCTTATTCAAAAAGTCTTTACTCTATGTCGAGGCCATTGGCCGTAACGTCGAACACGGCCGTTTCGCAACGCGAAGCCACTCGCTCTCTGCCGCGCTCATTGAGCCGCGGCATTAGCGGTCAAACCAAAGCTACCCACTGAAAACAGCGAGGAACCTTCTAATTGGCCCCTTGAGCCGGTGCGGGCCGGGGCAAGGCACGCTTATTCGTCTGCGCGACCAGTCGGAGCGCGGCGGCGCGTCCGCCTGTGGTTTTTAATACGTCGGTATTCCGGGGTCGATGCGCTGGCTCCAGGCGTGGATGCCGCCGGCGACATTCGTTACCCGGGTGAGGCCTTGGGCGCGCAGGAATTGGGTGACGCGCAGGCTGCGGCCACCGTGGTGGCAGTGGATGAGCAGGTGTTTGTCGGCGGGCAGATGGGGCAGATTTTCGGGGATCTTGCCCATGGGTATGAGCTTCGCTCCGGCGATGCGCGCGGTTTCGTATTCGGAGGGTTCGCGCACGTCGATGAGCACGACTTGGTCACCGGGCTGGGCGAGCAGGTCGCGGGCGTGTTCGACGGTGATCTCGAGCGGGAATTCGGCGGCGGGGGTGGACATGTTTTGAGCTGAGCGGGGAAAATTCCGACGGGCAACTCCGGCGTTGCATCGTCCGGGCGGGCGCGGCGTATTTTGCCTGATTTATGGCCAAAACTACCGCGTCTGATTCGTCCGCACCGTATGTTGTGATCATTGCCGGAGGCAAGGGGGAGCGGTTCTGGCCGCAGAGCCGGAGCGCCCGGCCCAAGCACTTGCTGCCGGTGGTCGGGGAGACTCCGCTGCTGGCGCAGACACTGGAGCGGGTGAAGGGCATCGTGCCGGCGAAAAACACCTTCGTCATCACCAGCGCGGTGCAGGCCCGCGAGGTGGCGAAGGTCTGCCGGGGGCTGATTCCGGCGGCGAATATCGTGGCCGAGCCGGTGGGGCGCGACACGGCGGCGGCGGTTGGATTGGCGGCGGCCTTGGTCGGGGCGCGCGATCCCCAGGGGGTGTTCGCGGTGTTGCCGGCCGACCATGTCATCCACGACATCCAGGCGTATCAAATCGACCTGCGCGCGGCGTTTGCGGCGGCGGGGGCGGCGGAGGTGATGGTGACGATCGGCATTCCTCCGAACGAGCCTGCGACGGGGTTTGGCTATATCCAGCGCGGCGAGGAGTGGGGCCGGGTGGGCGCGGGCAAGACTGCGCGCACGGTCTTTGCGGTGAAGCGTTTCGTGGAGAAACCGAAACTCGAGCTGGCCGAGGCGTATCTCAAATCCGGCGACTACGTGTGGAATGCGGGCATGTTTGTCTGGAGCGTGCCGGTGGTGGAGGCGGCCTTCGCGGCCTATGCGCCGGAGCTCGACGTAGGCTTGAAGAAAATCCGCGTGGCGCTGCGGAAAAAGTCGCCGCTGGCGGCGGTGTTGAAGCGGGTTTACCCCACTCTGGTGCGCATCTCGGTGGACTACGCGTTGCTGGAGAAATCGACCAACGTGGTGATGGTGCCGGCGTCCTTTGATTGGGACGATGTCGGGGCGTGGCCGGCGGTGGCGAAGCATTTCAAGGCCGACGCGGCCGGCAACGTGGCCCGCGGCGAGGTGATCGTGGAGCAGGGGCGGGGGAATCTGGTTTTTGGCGAGGGCGGCCATCTGGTGACCCTGCTCGGGGTCGATGATCTGGTCGTGGTGCACACGGCCGACGCCACCCTCGTCATGCCCAAGGCGCGGGCGCAGGACATCAAGGCCCTGCTCGCCAAGGTCGGCCTGCGCAAGGACGCGGCGAAACGGCTCTGAGGCGGCCGGCCCGCACGCGAACGCGTTCCGTTTTTTTTCCGCTTCCTGCTCTCCGCTCCGCGCTTCTTCTCCTCCCATGCGTTTCCTCGGCATCGATTACGGCACCCGGCGGATCGGGTTGGCCGGGGGAGACGAACTGGGCATTGCCACGCCCTTGCCGGCCTTGGTGGTGGCGGATTTGGCGGGACGGCGGCGGGCCTTGGCGGAAGTTATCCGGCAGCGGCGCATCGACGAGATCGTGCTGGGTTATCCGTTGAACATGGATGGTTCGGCCGGGTTCAAGGCGAAGGAAATGGAGGCTTTGGCGGCGGAGCTGCGCGCCGAGTTTGGGCTGCCGGTGCATCTGCTGGACGAGCGGCTGACCTCGCACATGGCCGAGCAGGGGATGAACCAGAAACAGCTCCGGGAAATCCGGGCGAAGGGCATCGTGGATTCGCGGGCGGCGGCGGTGATTTTGCAGGATTATCTGGATCAACGCTTCCCGCAGGGGCTGCCCGCCGCCGACGACCGGGAGGGTGCCTAAGTTTTCCCATGGCGGACGAGGCGACCATTTCGCGGTGGAAGTGTCTGGTGGCCTACGATGGCACGGCATTTTCGGGGTGGCAGAGCCAGCCGGACAAGAACGCGGTGCAGGACCATTTGGAGCGGCGGCTGGGCGAGCTTTTGCAAACGCCGGATCTGCGCATCCACGGCAGCGGTCGCACCGATGCGGGGGTGCATGCGCGCGGGCAGGTTTTTCACTTCGACGGCGGCTGGCGGCACGGGCCGGAGCGGCTTTTGGCGGCTTTGCGGGGCGGCCTGCCGACGGCGATTCAAGTGCGGGCGGCCGAGCCGGTGGGGCCGGAGTTTCACGCCCGGTTTTCCGCCGCGGGCAAAACCTACCATTACCACCTCGTGCATGGCGGGTGGGCGGATCCGTTTACGCAGGCCTATGCGTGGTCGGTGCCGAGGCCGCTCGACGTGGCGGCGATGCGCGCGGCGGCGGCGGTCTTGCGCGGGCGGCATGATTTCCGGGCGTTTTCGGCCTTCGGCGGCGAGGAGCGGGAAAACACCGTTCGCACCCTGGCGCGGCTGGATTTGATCGAGGACGGCAATCGGCTGCGGATCGAGGCGGAGGCGGAAGGCTTTCTTTACAAAATGGTGCGCAGCCTGGTCGGTGCGCTGGTTTATGCGGGCATGGGTAAACTCTCGCCGGAGCGCATCGCGGCGCTGCTGGCCAGCCGGGAACGCACGGCCGAGGTGGAGACCGCGCCGCCGCAGGGGCTGTTTTTGGAGCGAGTACACTATCCGGCGCCATGGAACCGTTAGAAGACACAGGCACAGCGGCCCCGGCGGATTCGGCGGACGCGGCGGCGACGGGCGGCTGGAGGGGATGGGCGCGGGTGGCGGCGGACTTGGTGTTTCCGCCGTCGTGCGTGCATTGCGGCGACCTGGTCGAAGCGAGTCCGTTGCGGATGGTGTGCGTGGCATGCGTGCCGTTGTTGGTGCGGGTGGAGCCGCCGTGTTGCCCGTGTTGCGGGCATCCGTTTTTCGGCGAGGCCTCGGGGGAGCGGCTTTGCGTGCACTGCGAGGGTTTGCGGCCGGAGTTTGGCGAAGGGCGCACGGCGGTGCTGTTTCGCGGCCCGGCGCGGTCGCTGGTGCACACCTTAAAATACCGGCAGGGCCTGCACGTGCTGGGCGACATGGCGAAGATCGTCGCGGCCAATCCCCACGTGGCGGATTTCCTGCGCGGGGCGGTGCTGGTCCCGGTGCCGTTGCATGGGCGCAAGGAGCGCGAACGCGGTTACAACCAGGCGAGCGAGTATGTGCAGGCCTTGGTGAGCGCGCTCGGCGGCGCGACGCGTTGCGCGGCGGTGCTGGCGCGGGTCATCGACACCCAAACGCAAACCAGCCTCGATCGCGCGCAGCGGCAGGCGAACCTCAAAAACGCGTTTGCCCTCGCCCCCGGGGTCGGCATTAACCCCGAGCTTCGGTATGTGCTCATCGACGATGTCTTCACCACGGGTTCCACCCTCAATGCCTGCGCGGCCGTGCTGCGGCGGGCGGGCGCGCTGAAGGTGGATGTCTGCACTTTCGGCCACGGCTAAACGCATTTCTTTCATCCATTCATCCTCTTACGTGACTATGTCGCTCTTCAGTACGCCCAAGTATTCCACCGTAGTGGTCAAAAAGAAGGACATTCCCAAGGGCCTTTACACGAAGTGCCCGATCTCGGGCGAAGTCGTTTTCAATCAGGAACTCGCGGCCAACCAGATGGTCGTGGCCAAGAGCGGCTACCATTTTCCCATCGGGGCCCCGGCCCGGATCGAGGCGCTGTTCGATGCCGATACCTTCGTCGAGCACGATGCCTCGGTACGTTCGGCCGATCCGCTGAAGTTCGTGGATTCCGCGCCCTATCCCGAGCGGATAAAGAAATACGAACGGGACAGCGGTTTGCCCGAGGCGGTGATTTGCGGCGTCGGGGCCATCCACGGCATCACGGTGTCGGTCGCGGTGATGGATTTCCGGTTTTGCGGCGGGGCCATGGGTTCGGCCGCCGGGGAAAAGATCACCCGTGCGATCGAGCGCGCGATGGCGGAGAAAATCCCCTGCATCATCTTCTCCGCTTCGGGCGGCGCGCGCATGCAGGAAGGCATTTTCTCGCTTATGCAAATGGCCAAAACGAGCGCGGCGCTGGGGCGTCTGGCCGAGGCCAAGCTGCCCTACATCTCGGTGTTGACCCATCCGACCATGGGTGGCGTGACCGCCAGTTTCGCGGTTTTGGGCGATGTGAACATAGCCGAGCCCGGTGCCTTGATCGGCTTTGCCGGGGCGCGCGTGATCAAGGACACGGTCAAGCAGACCCTGCCGGCCGGGTTTCAAACCGCTGAATTCCTGCAAAAGAAGGGCTTGATCGATCTGATCGTGCCCCGTCTGGAAATGCGCGACACCCTGCGCGGCGTCCTGTGCGCGCTGCACACGCGCAAGGCCCCGGCGGCGGCCTGAGGGCGGGCGGGTTCGGGGCTTATTCCAATGTGCGTTCAAGCTTGGTTTAACGGGTCCGGGGAGCGCCTGCGTCTCGCAGGCTGTTTCCGGCGTCCCGCCGGAAACTCGGATCGCCGGGCGGGACGCCCGGCTAAGCACCCGGGACGGGTGCGCTCCCCGGACCGTTTCGAGCTTCGGAATTAAGCTACGTTGAACGCGAACCAGGCTTTACCGTTTTTGAGCAGCGCTTACCCAGTTTCCCCGGCCGAATACGCCGCCGTCTGCGAGCGGCTTTATGCGCTGAAGGCGCGCGGGGTGTCGTTCGGGATTGATCGCATGCGGGCGTTTACCCGGCTGCTGGGTCAGCCGGAGCGGGCGGTGCCGCTGATCCACGTCGCGGGCACCAACGGCAAAGGGTCGGTCTCCGCCATGCTGGCGAGCATCCTGCGCGCGGCCGGGCGGCGCACCGGGCTTTACACCTCGCCGCACCTCGTGCGCCTGGGGGAACGCGTGCAGGTGGACGGCGTGGCGCTCTCGGAGCCGGAGATCGTGGCTTATTACGGCGAGTTGGCGCCGGTGGTCGCGGGTTTGGAGCGCGGCGCACCGGGGGAGGCGCCGAGTTTCTTCGAGTTAATGACCGCGATGGCGTTTTTGCAGTTTGCCCGCCGGGCTTGCGACGTGGCGATTATCGAAGTCGGGCTGGGCGGGCGGCTGGATGCCACCAACATCATCCTCCCGGAGGTGAGCGTGATCACCAGCATCGGGCTGGACCACTGCGAATTGCTGGGCGACACGCTGGAAAAAATCGCGGCGGAAAAAGCCGGGATCATCAAGCCGGGCGTGCCCGTGGTCATGGGGCGCTTGCCGCTGGAGGCCGAGGCGGTGGTGCGGGCCATCGCGGCCGAACGCGGCGCGCCGCTGACCAGTGTGCGCGAGGTATTTGGCGAGGACATAGCGGCGTATCCTCAGGCCGGGCTGGAGGGGGATTATCAACGCCTCAACGCCGCCACCGCGACTCTGGTGGCGCGGCTGCTGGCCGGGCGTTTCGGGCTGACGGAATCGCACCTGCAAGCCGGTCTGACCAACGTGAGCTGGCCGGGGCGCTGGCAACGCACGCGGCTGGCCGATGGCCGTTTGCTGGTGCTCGACGCCTCGCACAACCCCGAGGGGGCGGCGGTGCTGGATGATTTGCTGGGCAAACTGGTGACCGAGACCGGCCGCCGCCCGGTGGTGATCACCGGTGTGCTGGGGGTGAGCCGCGCCGCGCCCTTGCTGGCGGTGGTGGGGCGGCACGCGAGGGAAATCCACCTCGCGCGACCCCAGCAGGCGAGGGCGAGCACCTTTGAGGAATTGGAGGCCCTGGTGCCGGCGGAGTTTTTTTCGCGCGCGGCGACGGGCGGCGGGCAAATCCACCGGGCGACGGTGGAAGGGCTTTTTCCGGGGCCGGGCGTGTGCGCGGCGGGCGGGCCGGGGGATGTGCTGGTGGTGACCGGATCGATTTATCTGCTCGGCGAAGTGGTGGCCCGGCTGGAGCCGGACCGAGGGGCGGGAGAGCAGCGCTTGCAGGATTTTTGAGCTCCCGGCCGGAGCCAGCGCTTGGTGGGTCGACCGGGATTCGAACCCGGAACCAACAACTTAAAAGGATGCTGCTCTACCATTGAGCTATCGACCCCCGTGCGCTGTGAGGGTGCTTTGGATGATTTCACGGCGGACGTTGGCAAGGGTTTTTTGCCGGAGGCGGGGACAAGCCGGTTGACAGGGGGGGGCAAAAAGCGGCTTTTAGGCCCCTTCGATGAGCACCTTGCCGCAAACGTTACCTCTGGCGGCCGCTTCTGTGCCGGCGGTTTCGGCGTCGGTTCCGGCACCGAAAAAAACCGAGGGAACATTCGCCGAGGAGGCGCGTCAGAGTGCAGACCAAACTATGTCTGCCCGCGCCCAAGAAGTAGCTCTCGACCGAATTCTGGTGGATCGCTTTCGCAATGGCGACGCCGCCGCCTTCGAGGAAATGGTTAACCGGCACTGGGACCGCATCTATGCGATGGTGCACCAGCTGCTGCGCAATCCGCAGGACGCCGAGGAAGTGACGCAGGACGCCTTTATCCGCGCGCATCGCGGCCTGGCCAATTTTCGCGGCGATTCGGCGTTTTCCACCTGGCTTTACCAGATCGCGACCAATCTGGCGCGGAATCGCTACTGGTATTGGTGGCGGCGCAAACGCGACCACACCGTCTCCTTCGATCAGCCGGTGGGGGAGGACAATACCACGACGTTCGCCGAGGTGTTTGCCGGTGACGCCGAGTCGCCGGGAGACCTCACGGTCACGCAGGAACTGGTGGACCGCATCGCGGTGGGTATGGAAAAGCTCAGCGCCCGCCATCGGGAGATTTTGATTTTAAGAAACGTTAAAAACCTCTCCTACGAAGAGATCGCCGTGATTTTGGGCATCTCGGTGGGAACGGTCAAAAGTCGGATCGCCCGCGCGCGCGACAGCCTCCGGGAGCTAATCGGAAAGGATGATCAATGAGAAACACGGACCCCAGGTTTAAGGAACTGGTTAACCTCTACCTCGACCACCGGCTGAACCCGGGCGAGGCCTTGGAGTTGGAGATGCTCTTGCAGGCCGAACCCGCGCGTCGGCGCGAGCTGGCGATGTACCGGGCCATGCAGGGAGGCTGCGAAGAACTGTTCCGGCGTTCCGTTGCAGGGGCTCCGGCCTCGCAGCGCATGCTCCGCGCGCTGCGCGAGGCGGATCGCAAGGTGAACGCGCCCGAGCGTTCACGCGGCTGGGCTTGGAACTGGAACTGGGCGGCGGGAGGTGGTCTGGCCGGGGCGGCCGCGTTGTTTACGGTGCTGATGGTGCGCGTCAGTCCCCCGGTGATGAGTGTCACGGCGGATGCGCCGGAGACCACGCTGGCCTCCGTGGCGCAGGCTGAGCCGGAGCCGGTGATTTTGGCCAAGGTGGCGGAGTTTCCCGCCGCCCGCCCGTCGGGCATGAGTTCACTCGTGCCCGAGCGAGGGCTGGCCCCGCGTCTGACCTTGGCGGCGGTGGGCATCGCCAATGAGAGCCACGAAGTCGGGGCGGTGTCGCGCTGGAGTTACGTTTTGGATGAGGCGACAGTTCAGGAAGCCGAACGTGCCGCCGCATGGGCGCGGGGCGAAAACCGGCCGGCTTGGAGCGTCGATGCGACTACGGTGGCGCGTTATGGGGCGTCGCCGAGCGCCAGCCTGGGCGTGGCCGGGTCCGAGTTTCAAACCACGGCGGCTTCGTTTACCTTCGGGCGCTAAGCGACCTGCGCTTCCCTCGGCTCTCAAAAGCCCTCTCGACTGCGAATCCAACCTAAACTAATTAACCAATAACACGCTCATCTCGTGTCTGTTTTATCGGGGGTAGCCCAACGTAAGCATGGTGCAACGCTTCCTCGGGCGAGAGATACACAAAGCCCAATTGCTGGAATAGCTGAACCGCCGGGATCCGGCTGATGTGAGATTCGAACAGATTTGGGGGAGGGATTTATTCGGCCGTTGTTTTTAAGGCCATTACGAACTCGCCAAAGCTCGGTGACTGGTTGCGCTCTACATTGATGTGCGGACTGATTTCACGCGCCCAACGCGCCTTTTCTGCGCCGATTACTCGGTAGCC
Organism: Verrucomicrobiota bacterium; assembly: GCA_026398135.1. Taxonomy (GTDB): domain Bacteria; phylum Verrucomicrobiota; class Verrucomicrobiia; order Opitutales; family Opitutaceae; genus IMCC26134_A. The sequence continues at coordinate 23,386 of JAPLTN010000089.1, read as the reverse complement.
TTGAGGGTTAAGCTTTTTATTGCCGCCGGGATAAACTGCATCGGCCAAGAGCTCCCACGTGCCGCAAATTGCGTCGTTCTCATAATCCGCAAAAACCTGTCGTTTTGCCTTGGGGTAGGCCGTAAATACCGCCGTCAGATCTCCGAGCAACCAGGCTTCGCCTTCCTCGATGGCCAGACAGAAGGTAGTGTTGGGCGCGGGGTGCATGGGTTTCAGCAACGCACGCAGTTCCTCGGTGAATTTTTTCCGGTTCCTGTCGTCGAGGTCGCAGACCACTATGACCGCGCCCGGACAATCCGCCGGGAGTTCGGAAAACCAGCGTCCGTAGCCCGCTATGACTCGCGGCAGTTCGGCGAGGAGCAAGCGTTTCGCAGGATCTGATTTGTAGGCGAGGTTTTTTGGGATGTGGCCTATGCCTTTGTAGGCTTTGATTTCAAAGCTGTGCGGGGTGTCTGGGCCGAGGATTTTCGGCACCAGGGTTTCAAGCATCACCTTGCCCGAGGCGTCTTCGACGAGTATCGCAAAGTGCATAGCTTACTTCGATTCGAGGTAATCGCTATACCATAGGCCACCTAGAGGAAGACCTTGTTCGACCATGGCGTTTACCAGCGGGTGTTCACTAGCTCGGCGAATAGTGGAAAATCCATCATTCCCTTTTTCCAAAATCCAAACTTCCTCAGGAAGCAGGGCGTTTACAAAGTAAGGTTGGTGGGTAGTTACGAACACTTGGGAGTTATTTCTTCGGGCCTTGGCAAAGGTGCGAAATTCCACGGCGAGAGATTCGAGTAACTTGTGATAGAGTCCGTTCTCCGGTTCTTCTATGCCGATGAAGGGAGGCGGGGTGGGGTCCTCCAAAAGGAGCAGGTAAGCGAATATCTTGAGGGTGCCATCTGACATCTCCTGCGCATAGAAGGGGTCGGTGAAACCCTGATTGTTAAAGCGTAGAAGCAGGCGACCGTCGTCACTCTTGTGGGTATCGATCTTGGTTATGCCAGGTATCTTGGTGGCGATGCGGTCGAGAATGCGTTGGAATTTCGCTCGGTGCTCGCGCTCCATGAATTGCACGACATTCCCGAGATTGTCTCCCTTGGCGTTGAGTTGTTTTTGCGGGCCAGCCAAGGGTAAGCTGCGGGCTGCGTCCGGGGTGAAGTAACTCAGATACCAACCCTCGATGAAGCGGCGAAAAGCGGCGATGCGCGGGTGCTGCTTTAGTGCGCCGAGGGTGGCGATACCGAGGCGGCGTTTGTCCTCCAGTTCCACAGATTCGGTGTCGGCGCTTTCTACAGCTCCCTGAATGAGGGACTCGAAGTCAAACTCGGCTGCGTCGGTGTCGATTGATTTACTGGCAGTTGCGGTGGCCCCTTTCCAGACGAGACCTTTGCCGTTTTGCAGCCAGAGAAAAGATAGCGGCCGTCCGGTGGTTTGGCCGCGCCTGCGTTGGCGTAGCCGTTCTCGGGCGATGTAGGGCCTGCCCTGACGGTCAAGGTCTATGGACAGCTCGTAAGTGATAGGTGAAGCGAAGCCTTCACCACGGTAATAAACTTCAAACTCGATGGGGCCCGACTGCCCACGCGAGCGGATGCGGTGAAAGCCACCCCGTCCGCGCGAATCGCAAGCTTCCTCCACACCGGTGCGCAAGCAGTCGGCGAGGAAACCGAAAGCATCGAATAAACTGGATTTACCGACGCCGTTTTTACCGATGACCACAGTCATGGAGCTAAGCGGCTTGCCAGATTTATCATTCCAGAAGTGACCGAGACTGACCTCGCGCAAAGCGCGGTAATTGCGGATTTTAATGCCTTCAATTAGTGACATGGGCGGAGTTGATTATGGGGGAATTATCCAACGCAGCGGTTCAGGGCGGAATACGGTTCGTCATGGTGTGCCTGACTCGGCACCGAGTTGGACGAGCTGAATTGGTGCATGAGACACATAAAATGGAAGGGACACACAACCTAGGCTGTCCGTCGATAGCCGATTGAACGCAATCGATGCTGTAGCGGCTTCAGCCGGATCGATTACGGTGGCGTTGGGTGAATTATGTTTTGATGCCACACGGGCATTTTAGCACCTCTGCGACATTTGAATGTTTGGTTTTATGCTATTTAAGGATTTGGCGACATTATCGGATTTCAACGTGCGCGTTGTCAGTTAGCGTTGTCAGTTTGGTGGAAACCCAGAAAAGCAAAAAACCTAAGTCTCTCGTTGACTTAGGTTTTTTAAAATGGTGGACGCCACAGGACTCGAACCTGTGACCCCATCCGTGTGAAGGATGTGCTCTAACCAACTGAGCTAGGCGTCCGGCTATCGGGGAGGGCGGAACCTGTCGTCCTCGATCTTACGAATCAAGGGCGATTTTGATGCCGCCCGGATTTTCGCGCGTTTCGAATTTTGGCCGTCCTTTCTCGCGATTTCACTCTCTCGGCTTTTGCCTCCAACACAAAGTAACCTAATCGGTTACTTTGTGGGGGGGGGGGGGGGGGGGGGGGGGGGGGGGGGGGGGGGGGGCGTAGCGGCCGGTTTTGTCGGCCCAGGCTTTGATGATCGCGCCGGCCACCGGGGCGGCGTAGCGGCCGCCCGCCACGTCTTCGCCGGGGGTGTCGCCCTCGACGATCACCGCGATGGCGATCTGCGGGTTGTCAATCGGGAGAAATCCCACGAACCAGGCGAAGTTGAGCGTGCCTTCCGAGGTGCGTTTTTGCGCGGTGCCGGTCTTGCCCGCCAGGCGCAGGCCGGGCACGCGGTAGCGCGGGGTTTGCAGGATGCGGCCGGTGCCGGTGTTGGTCACGGCTTCCATGCCGGCGAGGATCGCGCCGCGTTGCGCGGGGGTGAGGCCGTCGGGCTCGCTGTGCTGGCGCGGGGCGTCGGCTTGGTGCAGCAGGGTGGGACGGGTGGTGGTCTCGCCGCGCGCGAGCGAGGCGGCGAAACACGCCATTTGCAGCGGGGTGAGGGCAAGGTCGCCCTGGCCGATGGAGACGTTGGCGGTGTCGCCCGGGAACCAGCGTTCCTGGCGGCGGGTTTCTTTCCAGGCGGGGTCGGGCACGAGCATGCCGCGGGTCTCGAAGGGGAGCTCCACGCCGGTGGGCGCATCGAGGCCGTGGCGGCGGGCTTCGGCGGCGATGGCGTCGATCCCGCTTTTTAGTCCGTAATCGTAGAAGAAGGTGTTGCAGCTTTTCTCGATCGCCTGGGCCAGGGTGACGGTGCCGCGGTCGCGGTGGTTGTTGCACACGAAGATGCGGCCGCCGACGCGGTAGGTGCCGGTGCACTCGACGCTAGAATCGGGCTGGATGTGGCCGCTGCGCAGGCCGGCGATGGCGGTGAGCAGTTTGAAGGTGGAGCCGGGCGGATAGAGGCCCTGGGTGGCGCGGTTGATCCAGGCGCCGCGGGTCTGGATGTCGGCGGCGGTCGCGTTGGAGAGACGGGGAGTGAAGGCGTTGAGGTCGTAGTCGGGTTTGCTGACCAGGGCGAGGACTTCGCCGGTCGCGATGTCGAGGGCGACGGCGGCTCCGGCCAGGCCGGTTTCGGCGAGTTGGGCTTCGGCGGCGCGCTGGAGGTCGAGGTCGAGGCTTACCATGACGTCGCCGCCTTGCACGGGGCGGCGTTTTTGGAGCGGAGGCTGGATGCGGTAGCCGGCCGGATCGACGCGGTAGATGGCACCGCCAGCCTGGCCTTGGAGGCGGGCGTCAAGCGCGGCTTCGAGGCCCTGGCGGCCGATGCTGCCGCGCATTTTGAAGGTGGTGAGATCGGCGCCGGGCAGGTCGGCGCCGACGGCAAGGTCGTCGTCCGCTGCGGTGTAGCCGAGGGTGTGGGCGGCGAGGGAGCCGTGCGGGTAATTGCGGGTGCTGGCGGTGTAAACCTGGAGGGGCGACGTGACGGGAAGTTGTTCCAGGAGCCGGGCGTAATCGGCCGAGCTGATGTCTTCGAGCAGCAGGTAGGGCAGGATGCGGGCCTGGCGGTAGTGGCGGTCGAGGACGTCGTCGTCCACCCGGTGACGGCTGCCGAGGGCACGGTTGACGATGTTGAGGTAGCCTTGGACAACGGAGACGCGGGCGATGCGTTCCATCTGCGCGGCGGTAGGCAGGTCCTTGTCGCCGCTGTCGCGGTAGTTGCGGCGGATGCGGAGGTATTCCTTGCGGAACTCGGAGCGGAGTTCGTCGAGGTTGAGCGTTACCGCGAAGCGGGGGCGGTTGCCGACGAGGAGGCGGCCCTCGCGGTCAAAGAGGTTGCCGCGGGGGCCGGGCACGACGACGCGGCGCTGGCTTTGCACGGTTTCGCGTTCGCGGTGTTGATCGGTGCGGCCGAGCTGCTGGTAGGCGAGGCCGGCGGCGAGCACGCCGAGGAGGAGCACGGCGAGGCCGTAGAAAAGCCAGAGGCGGGGGTCGTAACCGCGATGGGACTCCACCATCGAGCCGGCGCGGTCGGGCGTGGAAGAGTGGGGGGCGTAGGCCATGGCGGGGAGCGCGGCGGGTGGAGTTAACCGAAGCGGCGCGACCAGGCGGGAACGGCGGAAGGCGCGACGCCAGCCAGTTCGAGGGCGCGGCTTTGCAGGGCCAGAAACCAGGGGCCGAGCAGGGCGGTGGCGAGTTGCGAGACGAGCAAATCGGTCAGCAGGCGAAGGGCGGCGGAGCCGGGGTCGGGCAGATCGCCCAGGCGGACGAAGGCGAGCACGACGAAGAGGGCGAGGTTGATAAAGAGCGCGGCGACGACGCCGACCATTGTCTCCTCGCGGGGCAGGCGGGCGCGCACGCCGTGGAGGGCGCAGAAGCCGAGACCGAGCAGGAGGGCGTGGCTGCCGAAGGGCACGGGGGCGGCGGCGTCGAGGAGAAGTCCGGTGAGGCCGGCGACGGCGAGGCCGCGCGTCAGAGGCAGGCGCAGGGCGGCGTAAACCACCAGCAGGCCCGGAGTGGCGAGGGTGAGGGCGAAGGGGGAGAGTTCGTGGTTGGCCTGGCCGAGCAGGGCGATGAGACCCCCGGCGCAGGCGAGCAGGACGAGGATTTGGCGGAGTGCGGCAGCGCTCATGGCTTGCGGGCGGCGGGCGGGTCGAAGTCGCCGTCGAGCGGGACGAGAACCGTCACCTCGCTGAGGCGGCTGAGGCGGGGGTCGAGCCGGGCGCGCCCGCTTTTAAAGAGGCCGTCGGTGCTGGGTTCCAATTGGAAGACCTCTGCCACGGCCAGGCCGGGCGGGTAAACGCCGCCGAGTCCGGAGGTCACCAGGCGGCGGGGTGAGGACGGGGTGGCGAAGATATCGAGGGGGACGAATTCGAGCAGGCCCTCGGCCGGGCGAAGCGGGGGATTGACGCCGCCTTGGAAGCTGACCGGGCGGTCGTCGCCCTCGAACACGGCGGCGAGGCGCAGGCCGGGGCTGCTGATGAGTTCGACGACGGCGGTGGTGGCGTGGACCTCGGAGATGCGTCCGGCGAGGCCGCCGGAGTAAATGACCGGCGAGCCGACGATGAGGCCGTGGTTGCCGCCCTTGCGAATGACGAGGCGTTGCCACCAGGCGGTGAAATCGCGCCGGACCACGCGGGCGGGTTCGGCGCGGAATTCGCCGTAGGAGGGGAGGCGGAGGAGGGCTTCGAGGCGGTCGATCTCGGCGCGCAGGCGGTCATCCTCGGCGAGGCGAAGTTCGTAGGCGGAGTTGAGGCGGGAGAGGTCGCGGGCGGCCTCGATAAGCTCGTTTTTGGAGCGGGTTTTTTCGGACCAGAATTCCTGCAGGTCGCGCACGTAGGAGGCGCTGACTTCGACCGGGGCCTGGAGTTCGTAGAGGCTTAGGCGGGCGAAGCGTTTGAAGAGGGCGGGCAGGAGCAGCCAGGCGAGTAGCACGATCCCGAGCGTGAGGAAGGGGCGGGCCTGATCGAAGCGACGGGGCACGGGCTACGGGAGGAGGGGAGCGGATCGCGGCGCGGGCGGGCGCGTCGGCGGTCAGACGTTTTGCAGCACCCAGTTAAGATCGTCGAGGACGGCGCCGGTGCCGTTGGCCACGGCGGAGAGCGGGTCGTCGGCCACGATGACGGGGAGGCCGGTCTTTTCGGAGAGGAGGCGATCGATGCCGCGGATGAGGGCGCCGCCGCCGGCCATGACGAAGCCGCGGTCCACGAGGTCGGCGGAGAGTTCGGGCGGGCAGCGTTCGAGGGTGCCGCGCACGGCGTCCACGATGGCGGAGATGGGGTCGCTGAGGGCCTCGCGGATTTCCTGGGAGGTGATGTGAATGGTCTTGGGCAGGCCTGCCACGGAGTCGCGGCCCTTGACCTCCATGCCGAGTTCTTCGTCGAGCGGGTAGGCGGAGCCGACGCGGACCTTGATCTCCTCGGCGGTGCGCTCGCCAATGAGCAGGTTGTAGGCGCGCTTCATGTAGTTGACGATGGCGCTGTCGAGCTCGTCGCCGGCGACGCGGATCGATTTGCTGAATACGATGCCGGAGAGGGAAATGATGGCGATTTCGGTGGTGCCGCCGCCGATGTCCACGATCATGTTGGCGGCGGGTTCGTCGATGGGCAGGCCCACGCCGATGGCGGCGGCCATGGGTTCGGGGATGGTGATGACGTCGCGCGCGCCGGCGTGGGTGGCGGAGTCTTTGACCGCGCGTTTCTCGACCTCGGTGATGCCGGAGGGGATGGCGATGACGACGCGGGGGTTAACGCGCAGGGCGTTGTTGTGCACCTTGCGGATGAAGTAGCGCAGCATCGCCTCGGTGACGTCGAAGTCGGCGATGACGCCGTCCTTCATGGGGCGGATGGCGGTGATGTTGCCGGGGGTGCGGCCGAGCATCTTCTTGGCTTCGTCGCCGACGGCGCGGACTTTGCGGGTGACGGTATCGAGAGCGACGACGGAGGGTTCGCGCAGCACGATGCCTTTATCCTTCACGTAGACGAGGGTGTTGGCGGTGCCCAGGTCGATGCCGATGTCGTTGGAGAAGTAACCGAAGAAGGAGGACATGGTTGCGTAGTAGAAAGGGCGCGGAGGGGACGACGGGGGCCGCCGCTCAGCGTGAACTTACTGCAAGTGCCGCTCCCAGAGGTGTCAAAAGGTAAAAACCGAAGATACCGACTCCGGCTGAGTCAGGGCGGTTCAGGCCAGGCGGAGGTCGACGATGCGGGCGAGTGGGGTGGAGGTAAGCTTGAAATGCACCCTAGTCCACGCGTTGCAGGCGTATGCGCATGAACCGGCGGGATGCTCCCTGGCCGTAGGCATCCCGCACGCAGATACGTTCTCCCCCGCCCGCGGTCGGGGTGCGCGACACTTCCTGCGTCGGCAGCCCGACCCCGTTCACAATCCCCGCGCCGTAGGCGTGGCCTTGCGTCCAGGTGATTAAATCCCCCGATACTTCCACGGTATAGAGCAGATCCTCGCGTCCCGCAGGTCGGTCGAAAACAAGTTCTAGTGAAGCCTCCTCACCTGGTGTGGTGGAGAGCGTGCTAATCACTACACCGTCCAGGCCGTCAGGGAGCGCTGGGTTACGATCAAAGCCGTATTCGATTAGATTTGGCAGACCATCGCCATCGTTGTCGGCGCCGGACTCCGCGGCAGGGCCGGCAAGCGCGGAGGCTTCGGACCACAGTTCGAAGCCGCGCGCCCACCGAACATCGTCCAACCAAGCGGAATCGGTGCCCACCGCCAGGTAGGGATCTTTTTCAAAACTCCAGCGTACGGTATGCGGTCCTGCTGCGAGGTTGAGGGTTCGTTCAGCCCAGGCGGTTGCACCTGATATCGTAGCCACGGAAGTGTCGTCCACTCGCGCATGGAAAAAGTCGTAGTCGAGTTCCGAAGAGACTTTCCATCGCCATTTCAGGCGTCCAGGGCCGGTAACCGAAGTCTGAATCCAGCTAGTCTGGTAATCGTCGAGGATTTCTCCGCTGCGGGCCGCCGATCCGCCGCTTGGCGCATCCGCCTCGGCGACGGTAAGCCATGGGCGTTCACCGCCGCTGGTAAATGTCAGCGTCGGCGCATCCAGCGCGGCTGCATAATTAGCGGCTGCGATAGCGAAAATCACATCGCGGTTACTGGAGCCGGACGCATTTGTTGCCGATACCGTCGCGGTGAAAACGCCGCCTTGCGTGGGCGTGCCGGTGACGCGGCCATCGGCCGTGACCGCCAAGCCTTCCGGCAGGTTTACGGCCGAGTAGGCGAGGTTCGAACCCGCAGCTTCGATGGAATAGGAGATGAGTTCTCCCGCACGACCTTCAACCCGGATTGCGCCGCCTACCCAAGGAGCGATGCCGGTCGAAGAGCTTACCGTTCCCGTCACCCGGAAACGACCAATGCTGCCGTAAGCCGAGTAACCACCCTCGGTCGGACTGCCTTCCCCGACCGAACGCACGCGTAACACATACACGCCTCCAGCTACCGTGGTGTTTAGCTGTGGGAACCGTGTGCCGCTGGTGTCGACGCTGGCCAGCGTCTCGCCGGATGTCGTCGCCAAGGTAAGCGAACCATCGAAGTTACTCGTGTCAGGGTCGCCGGGGTCATCCGCCGCGAGCGCCAAACTGAGCGGACCGGCTCCTGTCGCCAGGAGTAGCCATGACTCGGTGCCGCCGCTGGTGATCACGCCGCGATGATCCACGGTCACGCCGTCAGCCGCGATTGCCAGTCTGCCCGCTTCAGCCAGTGTGGAAGAGCTGCGGTCGGCGGAAAAGCCGGTGTGGTTGGCCACACTTGCGATCTCGGCGACGTCGTCCTCGGTGTTGTCGGCAAAGTCTGAGCCGTGCCGATAGTCACCTGCGTTCCACTGAATGATTTTCCGGCCATAGGGCGCACCCATGATCGGCCCCCATGTCGAATCGCCGCTTCCGTGGCCCGCGTAATACTCGGCGGTTTTTTCTCCAAAGGCGTTTTTCGACCCATCGTGGGAAAGGCCCAGGGTGTGCCCCGCCTCATGGGTGACCGCCAGGGCGATTTCTTCGGGGAGGGTATTTTGATCGGAAAAGGCCCAACAGGGGATGTCATCGGCAAGGGTTTCGACTCCCGCCTCGCGCCAGGAGAAGAGCTTCGCCACGCCGCCGTAATCGCCATACCAAGCACTCGTAGTCGTGATGATACAGCGCATACGCTGCATGGGACGGGCGGCGGCGTAACGTGCCGGATCTGTCGTAACGTTGATACGGAAGGGGCGGAAATCCTCCGCTACGCGTCGCCAGACGCGGGTGATTTGCTCTGCGCTGAGTCCGCTTTCGGCCGCCTCGATGGGTTGTGCGCTCCAAGTGGGATCGACTATGGTGGCTCCGTCGAAATCCAGAAAGTAAACCGGCTCCGCGTCCGGGCGGCTCTCGAGAACGGGCACGACCACCGGCAAGGCTTGCAACGCAGAACCGGCAGCGGCGGTGCGAACCGAGTTTGGGTAAGTCCGCGATCGGGGGGAGGTCGGGAGGCTGGCGCACAGGACGTAACCGCGCGGGATAGCGGCCAAAACTCCGCCGCCGTAGTCGTCGGTGGTGAGCTGATATACGTTTTCATCGCCTGCGGGGTATAGCATGGCAGACAAGCCTGCCGGTCCGTGGGCGAGCACGAAGTGACCGCCACCCGTCAAGGTGCCGCCAGCCAGCCGACGTCCGCCGGATTGATCGCGAAGCAGGGTGATCGTGCCCTCCAATACTCGTCCTTCAAAGAGCGGCAGGGTGACGGCCACGCCTTTTTCTAATTTCAGGTTGGGTGCGACGGAGACCGCACGCACCCGGCTTGCGTGCCGAAGGCGCTTGGAAAAACCGGGGTCTGGCACGTTCGGATGCCGCGCTTCGGCCACGGCGAGGGCCGGCACGCGTTCTTGCCAGGCGGACACCGGGGCCGGCCGGCCGGGCTTTGATAGGGCAGATGGCGACAGGGCGGGTGCCGATGTAATGTCTATTCCGCTTTTTTGGCGTGTGGCCACGCCCAGCGCGAGGCCGAGTCCAAAGGTTAAAATTACCAGAGTGCCAAGGAGACGTGAGCGCGGGCTCCTGATCATTTACCGGCATGAAAACTTAATTATTCCAGTTCGCGAGTCTGGAGGCGAAACAGTAAGGAGAAAGAGCCTGCCCGGGTGCGAATTGCCAAACAGCTACCTGCTGGCTTTGAAAGGTAAAGTATGTGACTGCGGGCTTTGAGCCTGATGTAGTGTCCGTTTATCCGGCTCGATTGGTGACGATCAAGTCAGGCGGAGGCCTATGAGACGGGCGAGTTGGGTGGATACGGCGCGGAGTTGCCCGGCCTGAGCTTGGAGTTCTTCGGTCGCGCGGGCGCTTTCCTGGGCGTGGGCGGCGGTGTCCTGGGTAACTTGGTCGAGCTGGCTGGAGCTGGCGTTGATCACGTCGATGCCGCGGGTTTTTTAAATGCTGCGGGGCGGGTATTAAAAACGTAAAACAGGTATCGGCGGGGTTGAAATCTGCTTGGGGCGCGTTGGGTTGGGGGCTTATGGCCAAGCCTTTGATCAATCTGCGGGTTTACTATGTGTTGCCGTGCTGCCTGCTGCTTTTGAATCTGGTGAATGCGTTCGTGGGGTATCAAGCCGAGCGGATTGACGATCCCTGGTTGCGCACGTTGGCGGTGATGGGACTGGTGCTGGGCGGGTCCTCGTTGGTGGCGTTTGTGGTGTCGCCGGCTTTGGAGGGGTTTGTGCGGTGGTTGCAGCGGGTGAGCCGTTCGCAGGCGGGCGGGGCGGGCGAGGCGTGGTTTTTGATCGGGCTGGGTGCCCTGGTGTTCTGGATGTATTACCGGTTGGTGAACCATGGGATCGAATCCTTGATTCCGCTGCATTGGCGGCTCGGCTGATTTTTTTAACCACGAAGACGAACCGAAGGGGCGCGAAGGGACGGAAGGACGGACGGAAAAGGAAGGGGCTGAGTTTTGGCCGGGGACGCCCAACGCTACACGCGGAGGCGGGGGATTTGGCTCTTGGGTGGATTTTGTATCGCGGATTGGAGTGGGCGGGGAAAGGTCCTTAACTTGGCTGATCTATGGAAACCGGCGTTATCTTCATTCAGGATTTGGCGATCATCCTCGCGGCGGCGGCGGCGCTGGGCTGGCTGTGTCAGCGGGCGGGTTTGTCGGCGGTGGTGGGTTACTTGGTGGCGGGCATGGTGGTGGGGCCGTACACGCCGCCGTTTTCGTTGGTGACGGATGACGCGAGCATCGCGACGGCGGCGCAGGTGGGGCTGGTTTTCCTGATGTTTTCAATCGGGCTGCGGTTGAGCCTGCGGCGTTTGCAGCGGCTGGGGGCGGGCTTGCTGCTGGCGGTGGGGCTGGGGGCGGTGATGACTTACTACGCTACGCGCGGGCTGGGGGTGGCGGTGGGGCTGGACGGGACGGAGACGCTGTTTTTGGCCGCGATGCTGATGGTGTCGTCGTCGGCGATCATCGGCAAGGTGTTGCACGAGACGGGGGCGGGGCATGAGCGGTCTTCGCAACTGGCGATGGGGGTGACGGTGTTGGAGGACGTGGTGGCGGTGGTGATGCTGACGGTGCTGAACTCTTTTGTGGTCTTGGGAACGGGAGGGGTGGAAGGCGCGACGGCGGCGGGGGCGGGCTTGGGGGCGACGCTGGGCGGGTTCGGGGCGTTTGTGGTGTTTGCGGGGGTGATGGGCTTGCTGATCGTGCCGTGGTTGCTGCGGGTTTTGAGCATCAATGCGGACGAGGAGTTGCAGACGCTGGCGACGGCGGCGTTGTTGTTCGGGCTGGCGATCGTGGCGTATCGGGCGGGTTACTCGCTGGCGCTGGGGGCGTTTTTGCTGGGATGCATCGTGGCGGAGACGCCGCACCGGCATCAGGTGGAGCGGATTTTCGAAGGTATGCGGGATGTGTTTAGCGCGGTGTTTTTCGTGGCGATAGGTTTGCAAATCGATGTGCAGGCGCTGGGCGAGGCGTGGTGGCTGATCCTGGGGCTGACGGTGTTTACGCTGGTGGTGCGGGTGGGGGCGATTTCGACCGGGTTGACCCTGATCGGCACGCCGCACCGGGATGCGTTGCGCACGGGGCTGGTGACGACGCCGATCGGGGAGTTTTCGTTTATCATCGCGCAGCTGGGGGTGGCGGCGGCGGTGGTGCCGGCGGTGTATTATCCGCTGGCGGTGGGGCTCTCGTTGATGACCTCGTTGACCGCGCCGTTTTTGACCCGGCGGGCCGAGCCTATCGCGGATGCGATCCTGCGGCGGCGGCCGCAGTGGCTGGTGACGGTGCTGACCTCGTATCAGGAGGGTTTGGAGCGGTTGAGGGAGCGGCAGGCGGGCAGCATGCTGTGGAAGCTGACGCGCAAGCGGGTGATCCAGATCGGGGTGGAGCTGCTGTTCGTGGCGGGCTTGCTGGTGTTTGCCGAGCCGATGGAGGCGGCGTTGACGGGCTGGCTGGGCGCGAACTGGTTGATCACGGGCGGGCCGAGGCTGCTGTTCTGGCTGGGTTTGGTGGGGGTGGCGCTGGTGCCGCTGTTTGCGGTGTGGCGGAATGTGGGCGCGCTGGCCTTGATCGTGGCGGAGTTTTCCACCCAAGGGCAGGCGGCGAGCCGGCAGGAACGGCTGCGCGGGCTGATCGCCAACGGTATCCGACTGGTGGCGACGGTGGCGCTGGTGGTGTGGGTGGCCTCGTTCGCGCCGACGGGTTCGGCGCGGTGGACCTTGCTGGGCAGCGTGCTGGTGGTGGTGGCGGTGTTGGGTTTGCTGCGGCGGCGGCTGATTTACTGGCACAGCGAACTGGAGGTGGGTTTGCAGGATGTGCTGAGCGAGAGCACGGGGCAGCGCATGAGCGCGACCTCGGTGCCGTGGGCCGGCACCAAGCACGAGGAGTGGGCGATGGGGGTGACGGATTGCGTGCTGCCGGATCTGGCGGCGTGTTCCGGGCGCACGCTGGCGCAGCTGGAGCTGCGTTCGCGTTTCGGGTGCACGGTGGTGGGGATCGAGCGGCAGGGCTGCATGATCACGCTGCCGGGGCCGGGGGAGGCCTTGTTCCCCCGGGACAAGGTGCTGTTGCTGGGTGCGCCGGGGCAGTGGGCGGCGGCGAAGGCGGCCTTGGGCGCGGTGGCGGCGGGGGATAGCTCGGACTTTGACGTGGTGGGTTTGGAGACGGTGATGGTACCGGAGGGCAGCCGGGCGGCGGAGGTGACCTTGGCAACGCTCGCGCCTTCGGCGACGCACGGGGTGCAGATCGCGGGGGTGAAGCGAGGGGGGCGGCGGATTTTGAACCCGGGCGGGGACGAGTTGTTGCGGACCGGGGACGAGTTGCTGGCGCTCGGCACGCCGGTGAAGCTGCGGGCGTTTAAAGCGTGGCTTCGGGAGGCGTAGGCGGGGCGAACTGGCGCTGGATGCTGGCGGCGAGGTCCTGGAGTTTGATCGGCTTGGTGATGTAGTCGTCCATGCCGGCGGCGAGGCAGGCTTCGCGGTCGCCTTGGAGGGCGTTGGCGGTGAGGGCGATGATGCGCGGCTGGCGGTCGGCGGGCACGGAGTGGCGGATTTCGCGGGAGGCTTCGAAGCCGTCCATTTCCGGCATTTGCAGGTCCATGAAGACGAGGTCGTAGGGGCGGTCCTGCACGGAGCGCACGGCTTCGAGGCCGTTGGCGACGGCGTCGGCGCGATAACCGAGGCGGTCGAGGAAGCGGAGGGCGACCTTTTGGTTAACGAGGTTGTCTTCGACCAGGAGGATGGAGAGCGGGATGGATTTGGCCAGTTGCTCGATTTCGAGGGGGAGGCGAGAGCTGCTGCGCGGGGTATCCACGCCAAGGTGGCGGCGGAGGGCGGAGATGACCAGGGCGGTGCGGGCGGGGCGGGCGAGGCGGGCGTGCACGGGGCCGAGCGAGGCTTCGTCGGTCGAGGGGTGGCCGGGGGGGTGAAGCCAGAGCACGGGCAGGTGGAGGGCGCGGAGGCGGGCGGCGAGGGCGTGGTTGGGGTCGGGGAAGAAGTAGGCGGCGTCGGCCACGATGAGGGTGGGCACGAGGGTGGCGGCGCCGGAGAGAAGGGTTTCGAGGGCGGCGGGGTCGGGCGGGGCGATGACGGGTCCGAACTGGGCGGAGATTTGCTCGACGAGACGGCGGCGGTTGAGGGGGTGGGTTTCGAGGAGGAGGACGGTGGAGCGGTGCGCCGGGGGCAGGAGGGGGAGCGATTCGGCGGGGGTGGTGGAGGGGCGCAGGGGAAGGCTGAAGCGGAAGGTGGAGCCGCGACCGACCTCGCTTTCGACCTCGATCTGGCCGCCCATAAGCTGGGTGAGACGTTGGCAGATGACGAGGCCGAGGCCGGTGCCCCCGTATTTGCGGGTGGTGGAGGAGTCCACTTGGGAGAAGGCCTTGAAGAGGCGGTCCACGCGGTCGGGGGCGATGCCGATGCCGGTGTCTCGGATGATGAATTCGAGGGCGCGGGGGGAGTTGCCGGCGTGGGGGGCGCGGGCGGAGGGCTGGGGGGCGACGGGTATGATTTCGAGGGAGACGGAGCCGGAGGGGGTGAACTTGATGGCGTTGTTGACGAGGTTGGCGAGGATCTGGCGCAGGCGGGTGGGGTCGCCTTCGATCCAGGGGGGGAGGGTGGGGTCGATGCGGTAGGCGAGGTCGAGGTTGCGGGCGGCGGCGAGGGGGGCGAAGAGATCGAGGGTCTCTTCGGCGAGGGAGCCGAGGTCGAAGGGAAGGGTTTCGAGTTCGAGCTGGCCGGACTCGATTTTGGAGAAATCGAGGATGTCGTTGATGATGGTGAGGAGGGTCTCGCCGGATTGGCGGATGGTGTTGACCGAATCGCGCTGGTCGGGAGTGAGCTGGGTGTGGAGGAGGAGGCTGGTCATGCCGATGACGCCGTTCATGGGGGTGCGGATCTCGTGCGACATGGAGGCGAGGAAGTCGCTCTTGGCGCGGGAGGCGGCGTCGGCCTCGATTTTGGCGCGGCGGAGTTCGCGTTCGGTCTCGACGCGCTGGGTGATGTCGGCGGCGAGGAAGATGTAGTTTTCGAGGCGGCCGTCGGTGCCGTAAACGGGTTGGAGGTCGAGGGAGAGGTCGTATTGGCGGCCGGAGCGGGAGCGGCAGGAGAGGTCGGTGGAGAGGGGGTCGCCGTCGTCGAAGGCCTGGCGGAGGCGCATGCTGGCGGCGGGGTCGCTTTGGCCGAGGAGATCGAGGGCGGGGTGGCCTCCGACCTCGGCGAGGGTGCGTTCGAGGAGGCGGGTGAAGGCGTCGTTGACCCACTCGATGGCGCCGTCGGGGCGGGCGATGATGACCAGGTTGTCGGTGCGGGCGGCGACGAGGCCGAGTTTGCGTTCGGCGAGCTGGGAGGCGCGGAGGGCGGCCTCGGCCTGGCGGCGGTCTTCGACCTCGGCGCGGAGTTTATCGTTGGTGTGTTCGGTCTGGCGCTGGCCGGCGCGGGCGACGCGGGCGAAGTGGACGGAGAGGCCGAGGAGCAGGGTGATGCCGAAGCCGGTGAAGAGGGCGACCTCGGGCAGGCGGCGGCGGTTGAGGGTTACGGCTTCCGCGACGGGCGCGAGGGTGATGCGGACGCGACGTTCGAAGATGGGGAAGATGGATTCTAGGGCGTAGGGCAGGGCGGCCTCGCGCAGCAAAGGATCGCGGGAGTCGAAGACGTTAACGCCGCCTATTTCGATGATGTAATCGTAGCCCTCGGTGCTGCGTTTCAGGCGGGTGTCGAGGGCGGCAAAGAAGCGGGGGTAGGGGTAGTCGGCGGTGGCGAAGCCGGCGGGGCCGTTGACGGTGAGGATGGGGGCGTAGATGGCGAAGCCCTGGCCCAGGCCGGGAATCTGGAGGGTGGCGGACACGGCGGGCAGGCCGGTGCCGCGGGCGCGCAGAATGGCGTCGTTGCGCAAGGGTTCGCGGGTGTGGTCGAAGCGGTCGAGCGCCTCGTTGCCGGAGAGGGGGTAAAGCCAGCGGTTAAGGCCCTCGGCGGAGGTCCAGGCGAGGGCGCGGGCGCCGGGGGCCTCGTTGAGGTAGTTGACGGCGTCGGCTTCGCGCACGACGGGGCTGGCGCTTTCGAGCAGGCTCCAGCGGCGGGCGATGCGTTCGAGGGCGGCGGACTGGCGCTCGATTTCGAGGTGGATGGCGGAGCCGAGGCTATCGAGGGTGTTTTTCGAGGTGACGGCGGCGTAGTAACGTTCCCGTTCGCGCAGGCCGGTGTAGAGGATGAGGGTGAGGGCGCAGGAGGCGACGATGACGGGCAGGGGCATCCAGACGGGAGGCGTGTCGTCGGTGTTTTCGTGCACCCGCCAGGCGGCGGCGAGCAAGGCCACGCCGAGGAGGATGGCGAGACCGCCGGAAAAGGGGGAGAGACTGCCGCCCGCATTCCAGCCGAGGCCGCCGGGAAGATTGAGCAGGTAACCGAGCACGCCGGCGGTGCCGATGGCGGTGGCGAGGGAGCCGGCCAGGCCCAGGCCCAAGGCGCGGCGGGCGGTGCCGCGACCGAGCAAGGGGGTGAGCACGATGCCGGTCAGGAAAAGGCAGAAGGCGGCGGCGGGAGCCATGCGGCCCGGGTTGGCCACGCCGGGGGCGGAGAGGTAATCGCGCACCAGGAGCTCGTCGATTCCGAGGTTTACGCCGAGCAAGTCCTGCAGGACGGAGGCAAGTCCGACGGAGGCGGGCAGAAGTCCGAGCCAGGAATATTTCCCCGGGCTGAGCAGCAGGGCGCGCAGGGCGAAGCCCAGAAGGGCGAGAGCGATGGCGGCGTTGGCCTTGACGGGATCGAGACTGGGGCGGAACTGGACCAGCGTATCCATGCGGAGCCACCAGCCGATCGAGACCAGGCAACCGCAGATGATGACGAGGTTGCTCAGGCCCAGTGCGAGTTTTTGGGTCCTGGGCAGCGGCTCCAAAATGGGGTGCGGCACGCGGGTCATGGCAGTGAGATAGCCGTTAGGGGGTCGGGGCTTCCAAGCGAGGGGAAAGCGGCGCGGGTGCGGGGGCAGGCACTGGCGAGGGTGGCTCGGCGGCTTTGGGCCCGAAGCCGGTGATGCGGCGCAGCAGGCGGGTGGGGCCCAGGGCGAAGGTCCAGTCGGGTTGATCCAGGGTGCCGCCAAGCTCCACTTCCAACACGGTCGAGAGCGGGCTGAGCACGAGGTTTACGGTTGAGCCGAGGAGGTTGCCGCTGCGTTCGAAGGGGCGGACTTTGGCGGTGAAGGCGAGTTTGCCGTCGGCCAAGGAGTAGTCGCCGTGGGTTTCGACCAGGGTGGACGCGCCCTTGAGGTTGAGCTCCGAGAAGGCGAGGCGTTGCCGGTCGAGCGTGAAACGGGCGTCGGCGTCGGTGAGTTTGAGGGTGGTGAGGCCGATGCCGAGTTCGCTGAGCAATTGGGAAAAAAGCCCGAAGAGGCGAATGCGGGCGAGGTCGGCCCCGGTGACAATCGCGGAGCCCTGGCCGGTGAAGCCGAGCGGGTCGTCGGCGGGACCTTTGGCGGCGAGGCGGAGTTGGAGGGTGCCGCCCAGGGGTTTTTCGCGCGATTCGGGTTTGGTCGGGGTGGCGGGCGTGGGGGAGTCGGGGAGGGCAGGCGGGGGCGTGCGGGCGGCTTGGAACTCGCGCCATTTGGCGAGGGTGAGGTCGAGGCTGGCGTCGGTGGCCACGGCATCGAAGGCGAGGAGACGGGCGTCGGCGGGACCGTCAAGGGTGGCGGTGCCGGAGACGACACCCGAAGCGAAGCCGGCGCGGATGCTTTCCAAACGGATAGCGGAATCTTGGCGGAGGATGCGAACGGCCAGGTTGTCCAAGGGGAAATTGTGGTAACGCAGAGCACCGGGCACTTCGAGATCGAGGCTGTAGCGTTGCGCGCCGGCCAAGGTGCCGGCGTCGGGTCCGAAGGCCTGGCCGACCAAGCGCAGGCGGGGCGGGACGGTGAGGGCGAAGGGGGCGACGATTTCCTGGCCGTCATTGCGAAACAGGTCGGTGAGAGCGGTGAGAGGAAGGTCGGAGCGCAGGTCGAAATCGAGGCGTTCCCAGGCGGCGCCGCCGGGCGCGAGGCGGCGCGAGAGGTTGCCGGCGGCGGCGCGGGGGCCTTGGGTGATGCGAAAGCCGAGGATGTCGATATGGTTGTGCTGTACCATCACGCGGGTGGCCACGGTATCGAGGGCGAGTTCGCGCAGGGCCATGGGACCGGAAGCCGCACCGACAAACACGGTGGTTTCGTCCGGCTCTCCCCAAGTCCCTTGAATGTCCACCTCGGCGGCGGGCGGGACGGGTCCGAAGTGGAAGTCTTCCCAAAGGCGGTCCCACCATTCGGAGAACCAGCCCTCGATGGCCATGGGGCGCAGGCCGCCGCCGAGGAGGAAGCGGAAGGCGAGGGTCTGGGTATCCATCTCGTAACTGCCGGAGGCGGAAGATTCGGGCAGGTGGAGCAGAACGGGCGCTGCGGTAAAGCGGTGGGCAAGCGGTTCGTAGAGGAGCTCGGCGGTGGCTCCGCGGAAGACGACCTGGCCGGCCACGGCGCGTCCGCCGGAGACGAGGGCGCGGGCGGAGCGTAGCTCCAGGTTGGGGCCGAAGTCGGCCGCCAGAGAGAGTTGCACGGGATCGGTGAGCTCAAGGATGCGGCGGGTTTTCTCCGGAAGATAGGAGGCGACCACAGGGAGCAGGGCGGGGGTGAGTTCACCCTCGGCGGAGAGGTCTCCGGCGCGCGTGGAGGTCTGGCCGTCGAAGGTGATGGACCAAGGAGCATCGACCAGACGGGTGGAGAGGGAACCGGCGAGATTACCGGAGGCGGGTTCGTAGCGCAGGGTGGCGACCAAGGGGGCGGCAGGGACGGCGGTATCGGTTTTATGGACGCGGCCAAGGGCGAGATCGGCGAGCAGGGGACCGCCCGACGGATGGCGCAGGCGGGCGGCCAGTTGATCCACTTCCAATGCCAGAGGTGGCGGGGCCGAGAAGTGGGCGGCGTCGATGCGCAGCTCCTCGCCGGCGGGGTCATCGAAGGGGAGGCTGGCCGAGAGGCGGGCGGTGGTGAGGGTGGCTCCGGCTAGGGCGGGAGGGAGCGCGGGGTGGGCGGGGACGAGGAGGGAGGCGATTTCGGCGGAGGCGATAAAGCGGTCGGGCGCGAGGTCGAGGCGAAGGATTTTGACCGAGGCAAGCGGCAGGGTGGCGAGCTGGCGGTAGAGGGCACCGGCTTGGATTAGGGTGCGGCTGATCAGGGGAGTGAGATCGGTGGCGGGTGCGGTCGAATTGGCGGCGGGACGGGAGGGCAAGGCACCGAAGAAGGCGGTGGGCACGTCGAGCACGCGGGCGCTGGCTTGGTCGAGTTGCCAGAGGGCGGCGCCGGTGGCGTGGGTGAGACGAAATTCACCGGCGTTGAGGAGACTTTGCGGTGCGCCGGTGGGGGAGTGCAGTGCGGGCAGAGTGAGTGCGAGGCCGGTGATTTCGGCGCGGTTGATTTCGACTTTGCCGGAGCGCAGGGCGGCGCGGTCGAGTTGCAGGTAGATGGCGGCGGCGCTGGCGAAGGGAGCGGGAGTTTCACCGGAGGCGACGGCGAGGGAGACGGTGGGTGCTCGCACCAGGACGCGTCCTTGCGGGTCGAGCCAGATGGCCTCGGCTTGGAGGGCGAGGCCGCGAGCGCGCAGGCTGGCGGTCAGGCGTTCGACGACGAAATCCGGCAGGCGCAGGCCGCCGTCGGCGACGATGCGGAGTTGCAGCGCAAGGGCGGTGAGGAGCAGCAGCCAAAGGCCAAAGAGGAGCCCGTTGCCGAGTGCCGATAAAAGGCGGCGGGCGAGCGTGGCGTTGGCGGGAGACACGATGGCAGGATGGAAACGATGCCGGGCGCTTGTCCAACGATGAATGGCGGCTCGCGGCGGGCGTTTGGGCTAGTCTTTCTCCTTGAGCACGGTGTCGATGGCGAGGCCGGCGGCGAGGAGGAGCAGGTTGATCTCGGGGGCGGGGGTACCGTTTATGCTGATCATATAGCTGTCGGCGGTGGTGAAGAGCTCCTTGCCCAGGCCGGCCCATTTTTTGGTGATCACGCCGAGTTCGGTCTGGCCGCTGAGGAAGCGGAAGTTCCAGCCCTTCCAGTCACCTTGCACGAGGGCGACTTCCTGGTTGTCGGCGGTAAAAACCCGAAAGGCTCCGCCGAGGGAAAAGGCCATGGCTTGCAGGTAGCCGAGCGAGGCCCCGTGGGCGTCGAGGATTTCTACGCGAGGGCGGAAAAGGGCGACGCCGCGCCGGAGGGAAAAGAGCACGCGGCGGTCGGCGGCAGCGGGTTCGCCGCCTTCGTAAACCGCCACGCGGGTGGGCAGGAGTGCTTTGCCGAGCAGGAGGCGGAAGAATTTTACCAGGCCGCTGATTTCTTCGCGGGCCTCGCCGAGTTTGGTTTTCGAGACCGGGTCGAGGATGTCGTAGGCGTCGGTGAGTTTCAGGAGTCCTACGTGTTCGCGGATGAAGTAGGCTTGGCGGTTGAGCATAAGCAGCGGTGCGGGCGGCGGTGCGCGGGAGGAGAGCGTGTTTACCAACCGAACTGGCGCTTGATGCGGAGGGGTTCGTAGAGGCTGGGCGAGAGTTCGGTGAGGAAGCGGCTGGGGTTGAGCATCATGCCGCCGGGGCCGGCACGGGAGGCGATTTTCGGGTAACAGAGGTAGAGCTCGTTTTTGGCCCGGGTGACGGCCACGTAGAAGAGGCGGCGCTCTTCCTCCACGTCGCCGTCCTCGATGGAGCGGCGGCCGGGGAACATGCCGTCGGCCAGGCCGATGACGAAGACGGCGTCGTATTCAAGACCCTTGGACTGGTGGACGGTGGTGAGTTTGATCGCGTCCTGGCTGGGGGCGACCTCCTTGTCGCTGGTTTCGCCGTTGAGCAGCACGATCTGGGCGAGCATTTCCTGCATCTCGTCGAAACGGGCGGCGAAGCCGACGAGGGCTTTGAGCTCTTCGTAGCGGTCCACGTAGTCGGCGTAGGCACCCTTCATGTGGTCGCCATACCAGCCCTCGATGGCGAGCTCGATGGCGCGGGCGGGCTTCTCGTCGCGCATGGCGTGGGCGACCTCGCGCAGGGAGGCGCAGAATTGGGACCAGTCGTCCTTGGCGGCGGCGGGGACCTTGGCTTTGACTTCGTCGGAGGCGAGGGCGTCGATGAAGTCCTGCTGGAGGAAACGGGCGTGGTCGAGGGCGGCGGCGTGGATCTTGGCCGCGCCTTTCTCGCCGACCTTGGGAAGGAGGATGGCGATGCGTTCCCAGGCGAGGGTGTTGGCGGGATTGTAAACGAAGTTGATCAGGCCGACGAGGTCGCGGACGTGCTGGCGTTCAAAGAATTTAACCCCGCTGGTGATGGTGTAGGGAATGGCGGCGCGGGAGAGGGTGAGCTGGATCTCCAAGGCGACGAAGTGGGAGCGGTAGAGGATGGCGATTTCGGAGGGGGAGACGCCGTCGTCCTCGATGAGGCTGCGGATGCGTTTGAGCACGAAGTCGGCCTGTTCGCGGTCGTCCATGGCCTGGACGACGTAGGGCTTGGTGGAGTTGGCGCGGGCGGCGATGAGTTTCTTCTCGAAATGGCGGCCCTTGGGCTGGGCTTCGAGCACGCCGTTGGCGAGGGCGAGGATCTGGGGGGTGGAGCGGTAGTTGGTCTCGATGCGGTGGATGACGGTGCCCGGGTGGCGGTCGGGGAAGGTCATGATGTTTTCAAAGTTCGCGCCGCGCCAGGAGTAGATGCACTGGGCGTCGTCGCCCACGGCCATGACGCAGTGGTGGGCGGCCATGCGGTCCACGATCTCGGACTGGAGGGTGTTGGTATCCTGATACTCGTCCACCAGGACGTGGCGGAAGCGGTTGGCGAAGTAGGTGGCGATGTCGGGGGCCTTGATCAGGAGTTCGAGCCAGAGTTCGAGCAGATCATCGTAGTCGAGCACGTTTTGCTCGCGTTTGCGGGCGGCGTAGGCGGCGGCGAAGGCGGGCAGGCGGTGGGCAATCTCGTCGTATTGGGGGAAGTTGCGTTTGACGGTTTCGAGCAGGTCGAGGCGGGTGTTGCGCGAGAGGGAGATGACGTTGTGGGGGGGGCCGGTTTTGGGGTGGGTCTTGTCCTTGAAGAAGAGTTTGTCCTCGGACTCGACGGCGGTTTTCAGCAGGGATTCGGCTTCGTCGGCGTCGAGGATGGTGAAGTTTTTCGGGAGGCCGAGGGCGTCGCCGTAGATGCGCAGGACGCGGCTGCCGAGGGAGTGGAAGGTGCCGCCCCAGAAGCGGCGGGGCTCGACGCCGGTGAGTTGCTCGACGCGGGCGAGCATTTCCTTGGAGGCCTTGTTGGTGAAGGTGAGGAGGAGGATTTCGCCCGGGCGCACGCCCATGGAGAGCAGGTAGGCGACGCGGTAGGTGAGGGTGCGGGTCTTGCCGGAACCGGCGCCGGCAAGGACGAGGAGCGGGCCGGGCTCGGCGGTGACGGCGGCGAATTGCTCGTCGTTGAGCTCGGCGCGGAAATCAATCGAGGGAACGGACGATTCGGAGGGCTGGGCGTGGCGGCTATCGAGGGGAAAATCCATGGAATGAGGGCGCGTCAGGCGGCGGAGCAGCCGGGGGGCTTGGGAGCGGTCGGCGAGGCGGGCGCGAGGCGGGCGCGGAGGACTTCGATGAGGATGGGCAGGACGGAGACGACCATGATGCCGAGGATGACGAACTTGAAGTTGCTTTGCACGATGGGCTGGTTGCCGAAGGCGAAGCCGAGGTAGGCGAAGGCGTAGATCCAGATAAAGCCGCCGACGACATTGAAGGCGAGGAAACGGCGGTAATCCATCTGGCCGACGCCGGCAACAAAAGGCACGAAGGTGCGCACGATGGGCACGAAGCGGGCGAGCACGATGGCGCGGCCGCCGTAGCGTTCAAAAAACCCGTGCGCGCGGCGCAGGTGGGCCTGGCGGAGGAAGCGGGAGTCGGCGCGGTTAAACACAGCGGGGCCTAGACGCGCGCCGATGGCGTAGTTGAGCGAGTCGCCCAGCACGGCGGCGACCCAGAGCAGGACGGCCAGCAGGTGGACATTGAGCCCGGTGTCGGGGCGGGCGGCGAAGGCACCGGCGGCGAATAGCAGGGAGTCGCCGGGCAGGAAGGGCATGATGACCAGGCCGGTTTCCACAAAGATGATGCCGAAGAGCACGGCGTAGGTCCACGCCCCGTATTGGGCTATGATCTCGGCCAGGTGGGTGTCAATGTGCAGGACGAAGTCGATCAGGTAGCGGATGGCTTGAAGCATGCGGGCCGATGCAAACGGCATATCGGGCATGGGCGAGCGGGAAGTCGCACGGGGTGGGCGGAGGGGTGTAACCCAAACGGATGTCAGCTCCGGTGGTGACACAGGCATTCTTGCCTGTGGTTCTTGCCTGTGGGTTTGTCGCGGAGCCCGGCAGCCTGAGCACAGACAGGAACATCTGGGTCACTTCGGCGGCTAGGCTCAATGCCGTTAAGGCATTCTTTTACTGTACTTTATATGCGATAGCAGACATAGGCTTGGGATGGAAACTTCCCAAGCAGCCCAAAAGGCCCCGATCACGTCGCCCATGTCAGGCGAAGCGCAGAG
>JAPLTN010000033.1 GCA_026398135.1 Verrucomicrobiota bacterium | reverse complement strand
TAAAAAAGGGCGCCCGAAGGCGCCCTGAAATTCGCTACAATCCGAAGCGAGGGGTTACGACTTGCCGAGGATCTTGGAGAGTTCGCCGATGAAGATGCTCATCTCTTCCATGGTCCCGAGGCTGACGCGGGTCCAGTCGCCGCCACCGGTCGTGTCTTCAACGCCGCCACGGATGCCGCCGATAATGACTTTGGATGCCTGCAGCTTCTTCACGACGTCGTTACGCTTCATGCCGGCGTTGAAATAGACGAAGGAGCCGGAGGGTTGGGCGTATTTGATGCCCATGCGGTCGAACTCGGCCTTCACGTAGTTACGAACCTCGATGTACTTCTTCACGTTGGAAGCCATGTGCTCCTTGTCCTTGATGGACTCGATGGCACCGACGCAGGCGAGGTAGCTGGGGCCGCCGCTGGAATACTTGCGCAGCTTGGTCAGCACCTCGGGATTGCCGATGGCGTAACCGACGCGCAGACCGGCCATGGCGTGAGCCTTGGAGAAAGTGCGGGACACCACCATGTTCTTGCGCACCTTCACCAGGGCAGCCTGGGTGTTGGCGGCCAGACCGGTGTCGGACAGCTCCAAGTAAGCTTCGTCCATGAACACGAGCACGTTCTCAGGCACGGAAAGGATGAAGTTCTTAAGCTCGACGGGATCGGCCAGCACGCCGGTCGGATTGTTCGGATTGCAGATGTAAACGATGGCGGTCTTGTCATCGATGAGCTTGCCGAGGGCCTTGAAGTCATAACCCATCTTCTCGCTCAGAGGAGCGAGCTTCACGTCGCCACCGAAGGCCTTGAAGCGGGTGACCAATTGACCGTAACCGGTCTCGGTGCTCACCACGTTCAAGCCGGCGGCGGCGTGGGACATGGCGGCCAGATCCAGCACCGGACCGGAGCCGGCGGTGGGCATGATAAACTCACGGGGAACGCCTTCGTATTCGGCCAAGACCTTGGCCAACTCGCCGGACTCGTTGTTGTTATAATAGTTACCGCTATCGAGCACTTCTTTCATGCGCTCCAGCGCCTTGGGGGAGAAGCCGAAGGCGTTCTCGTTGCTGCTGATGCGGATGTTACCGTCGTTCAGGGTGGGCTTGCCGGCGAAGGCGGTGCTGCCGATGAAGGCGGCAAAGGACAAAATCGCCGTGGTCGCGAGGGCGCGGCGAGAGGGGCTGAACAGGGAGGCTTGCATGTGTGTGGTTGGCTTACGGGTGGTTTGTTAGACGAAAACGCCCGTCACCCACAGCAATGCCCGTGCCGAAACGCGTCCGTTCACCGCGCCGACCTCAAAAAAGCCCCGCGCTCGTCTTCAACGCAGGGGCCGTCAGGCTCCGAGCACCTTGGCCAACGCGATAAAATCCTCGTCGCCGTAGCCGCGCGCCTCGGCGGTTTTGAGCTGCACGCGCACCGCATCCAGCGCCGGCAACTCGGCACACCCCGCCGCGCCCGATGCCAGCCGCATGTCCTTGTGCAGGTGTTTCACCGAAAACTGCGGCGAAAAATCCCCCGCCCTCAATTTCGGCTCTTTCAACTTCACCAGCCCGGAATACCCCACGTTACGGGCCAGCGCGCCGTAAAACACCTCGTCTCCGATCCCCGCCGCCGCCGCCAGCGCGCGCGCCTCCAGCAAGCCCTGCATCTGCACCGCCAGATTCAAGTTCATCGCCAGTTTCAAGGCCGCCGCCTGCCGGTGGTCGCCGATGGGCAGACGCACGGCGGAAACCAAGGCCAGCGTCGGCTCCAGCGTCGCCTGCAACTCCGCCTCGCCGCCAAGATAAAACACCGTCTGCCGCTGCTCGGCGGCGGGTTTGCTCCCGGTGAATGGAGCCTCCAGATAACGCGCCCCGGTCGCGGTCACCAACGCGCGAAATTCCTCGCTCGAAGCCGGGTCGATGGTGCTCGACTGCACCACGATTTTACCAGGCCCGAGCGCCGGCCGAATGCGCTCCAACACTCCGCGCACCGCCGGCGGATCAGCCAGCACGATATGCACCACATCCGCCGCCACCACCACCGCTTCGGGCGTATCCCGCCAGCCGGGCGCGGTCGGCTGGGCGGTGCGATTCCACGTGCCCGCGAGCACACCCGCCGCCGCGTAGTGGCCGGCCCAGATCGTGCCGATGATGCCCAGCCCGAGCACCCCGACGCGAAAGCAGCCCGGTTCGCCGGTGGTGGTGGTAAGTGTAGCGCTCACGACAACACCTCCAGCAGACGGGTAATGAAGCGGTTAACCCGCTCCTGATTGTGCTGCACGTGTTGCTTGAACAACGCGAAGTCGATCGCGGTGCCTTCCAGTCCGTTGGCGTAGTTGTCCACGATACCGAACGAGTTGTAACGCAGCCCGAGCTCGGTGCACAGATCGGCCTCGTGCGCCAGCGTCATGCCGACCACATCGCCCCAGTGGCGGATCACGCGGATCTCCGCCTTGGTCTCGAAACGCGGTCCGCGCATCTGCACGTAGGTCTGCCCGGTCGCGATGGCGAACTCGGGCGCGAGCGCAGCGACCACGCGCGGCACCAGATTATTGGCGATGCCGGGCGCCCCGCCCTTCAGCTCGTCGTCGAAGTAAGTCGCCGGCCCCTGTTGCAGGCCCACGTAGTCGGCGCACGATACAAAGGTGCCCGGCGCGAGGCGCGGCTGGAGCGAGCCCACCGAGTTGAACGACACCACATCATGGAAACCGAGCTCGGACAACGCGGCCAGGTTGGCGCGGAAGTTGATGCGATGGGGCGGCAGCGGGGCCGGGCCTTCGCCGTGGCGGTTGAGCACCGCGTGTTCGCCACGGGTTCGTAACGCGACCGGGCCGTATTTGGTCTCGACCGTGAGCGGCGTCCACCCTGAGAAGATCGGCGCATGCAGAATACTGGTTCCACTCACGAGGGCGATTTTCATGCTCGCGACTTAACCACGCCCGCCGGGTGCGCAAAGCCAAAGCGCACAAACCCCGCCCGCGCCTCCCTTGCCGCCCTGTCTGCCCTGGCGCTCGCGCTCCTCGCCGGGTGCAGCACGCCTGGCCCAAGCCACGCCTACCTCTTCTCCCCCGCGCTCGGCGGCACGGTGCGCGACATCGACCCAAAAACCGGCGCAGAACAGGCGGCCGTGCCCGCCTACATCCAGCCGCACGAGACCGTTAGCGGCATGGTTTACGACCCGTTCACCGACCACGTTTTCCTGCGCATCTTCCCCGGCCGCTTCGTTCGCGTGGTGGATCGCCCGGCGCGCAAAATCAAACGCGAGTTCACCGCCCCAAGCCTGCCCATAGGTGGCCATGACTTCACCATCCGCTCGACCGACCGGCATTTCTTTTTCACCGACGGCTCCGGGCCCGCCTTGATCGAGACCAACATCAACGGCGACTTCGTGCGTCGCATCGCCCTCGCCGGCCTCACCGCCCCGGCCCACGGCGTGGCCTACGATCTGGTGAACAAAGAACTGCTCGTGCTCGCCGCCGAGACCAGCGACCGCGTGCACCGCTTCGCGATGGATGGAACCGCGCGCGGCGAGATCCCCCTGGAAACTCCGGTGCGCGGCATCTCGCTGGGCTTCGACGCGGTGGAGCGCACCCTTTTCGCCTCGCTCGCCGACGGCTCGGCCATCGGCGCCTTCGACGCCCAAGGCCGCCTGCTGCGCCGCCTGCCCCGCCCCGCCCCGGACCAGAACGTTTTTATCGACCTCGGCCCGCGTTCGCTGCTGCGCCTGTTTTAGTTCCCTCCCCGCGCCTCCCTGCTCCAGGATTCTAATGCGCTTTCAAATTGAGCTGAATTGGCCGGGACGGCCAACCCTACATGTAATGCATAGCTCACTCAGATCATGTGGTTTGTGTAGCGTTGGCCGTCCCCGGCCAATTCCGACATTCTGCTCATCTTGACTGCGAATTGGATAAGGGACGTCCCGGGACAGCAATCCGCCGCTTGCGGGTTGCCAACCCGGCGGCAACGTGTCGGCCTGCCGTTTTTACCCATGTCTTCTCCCGTCGAAAACGTCGTCATCGTGGGCACCGGTTGCGCCGGACTCACCGCCGCCATTTACACCGGTCGCGCCAACCTCAACCCGCTCGTGCTTGAGGGCCCGCTGCCCGGCGGCCAGCTCACCACCACCAGCGAAGTGGAAAACTTCCCCGGCTTCGCCCACGGCGTGGATGGCTTTCAACTCACCCAAAACATGCGCGAACAGGCCACCCGCTTCGGCACGCGTTTCGAACAGTCGCTGGTCACGGCGGTGGATTTCTCGGTTTACCCGCGCAAGCTCGTGCTCGGCGACCGCGAGATTTTCGCCAAAGCCGTCATCATCGCCACCGGCGCCTCGCCCCGCATGACCGGCATCCCCGGTGAAAAAGAACTCTACGGCGGCAAGGGCGTGACGACCTGCGCCACCTGCGACGGCGCCTTCTACCGCAAGATGGAAGTCGCCGTGCTGGGCGGCGGCGACAGCGCCGCCGAGGAGGCCCTCTTCCTCACCCGTTTCGCCAGCAAGGTTTACTTGGTGCATCGCCGCGACACCCTGCGCGCGTCCAAGATCATGTCCGACCGCGCCACGTCGCATGAGAAAATCCAAATGGTCTGGGACACCGTGCCCGTCGAAGTGCTCGGCGTGCCCGAAGGCTCGGTCAGCGGCCTCAAAGTCAAAAACCTCAAAACCGGCACCGAGTCGGTTCTTCCCGTGAAGGGTGTATTCGTCGCCATCGGCCACACCCCCAACACCGGCCCCTTCACCCCCGCCATCGCGGTGGACGAAGGCGGCTACTTCAAGCCCGCCGCCGGCTCCCAAGTGCAGACCAACATCCCCGGCGTTTACGTCGCGGGCGACTGCTCCGACCACGTTTACCGCCAGGCCATCACCGCCGCCGGCATGGGCTGCCAAGCCGCCATCGAGGCCGAACGCTGGCTGGCCGAACACGGCGGCTAAAACCCGAAGTTCCTCCCGTAATTCCCGGCTATCACACAGATAATCAACGTTATCTGTGATGGTGCCCGGGGTGGGAATCGAACCCACAAGGATTTCTCCGGAAGATTTTGAGTCTACTGCGTCTGCCAATTCCGCCACCCGGGCAAGGGTTTCGAAAAAACTAGCGGCCAAAGACGTAGCCTCCCGCACCGGCTTGTAAACTCGAAAGCCAAGGAACTTCACATTTCCTTCCTTTGCAGTAGTTTAATTATCTCCAAATAAACCCCAAAAAAACTTTCGGTATTTTTGAATGTTTTCCCGCCCAGCCGGTCTATCTCGACGTCATCAATAATGGTTGTTTGGTTTGCTGGCAGAGGCGGCCCCGGGGTGGTTCCCGAAGGCCGCCTCTCCTCATTTACGGGGTTGGCGTGAGAACCCGCAGCACTCTTGCTCACCCCCATGGCCGACTTTCGCGTTTTCCTCCCCGGTACCCCGCCGCCCGGCGCGGTGGAAATCGCCCTGCCCGCCGCCGAAACCCACCACCTCGTTAACGTCAACCGCGCCCGCCCCGGCGACCCCGTCGTCGCCTTCGATGGCCAGGGCCGCGAATGGCAATGCCAACTCTCCCGCGTCGAGGGCAAAAAACTCGCCCTGCTTGAAGTCCGCTCCGCCGCCACCCGCCCGCCCCTGCCCTGCGCGCTGATCCTCGGCCAGGGCCTGCCCAAAGGCGGCACCATGGACGACATCGTGCGCCAGGCCACCGAGCTCGGCGCCGCCCGCATCGCCCCGCTCGCCACCCGGCGCAGCGAGCTGCGTCTCGACGCCGACCGCGCCGACAAAAAAACCGACAAGTGGCGCATCGCCGCCATCGAGGCCGCCAAACAGTGCGGCAACCCCTTTCTCCCCGCCATCGAGCCCGTGCGCCCCCTCGCCGCCTTCCTCGCCGACCCGCTCGTGGCCGCCTGCGAACTCAGGCTCGTCGCCAGCCTCCACCCCGGTGCGAGCCCGCTGCGCAGCGCGCTCGCCGACTTTCGCACCACGCACGAAGGCCA
Organism: Verrucomicrobiota bacterium; assembly: GCA_026398135.1. Lineage (GTDB taxonomy): Bacteria > Verrucomicrobiota > Verrucomicrobiia > Opitutales > Opitutaceae > IMCC26134_A. The sequence continues at coordinate 8,418 of JAPLTN010000033.1, read as the reverse complement.
CGCCCCGCGCTCCGTGGCCTGGCTGATCGGCCCCGAAGGCGACCTCACCGCCGAAGAAGTCGCCGCCGCCCTCGCCGCCGGCTGGACGCCTGTCACCCTCGGCCCGCTCGTCCTGCGCTGCGACACCGCCGCCGCCTACGCCCTCGCCGCCGTGCGCTGCGAAACCGAAATCTAACACCCAAAACCCCTTATAAAACAGGCTTTTTCTAACGCAAAGTCACCAAGCCGCAAAGAGCGCAAAGGCCTGAAAATGAATGAAACCTCTATGCCTCTGCGTCTTTGCGTTAATTTCTGAAATCGCGGGTGCTTGGTATAAGTAGAAACGATGTAGCCTGAGCCGCCCGCTCATGCCCACGGATCGCGCCCGAGCAGGGTCTCACTCACCTGCACCGCGCTCATGAAGGCATCCTCATGAAACCCGTATCGGAAATAGCTTCCGGCGAAAAACGTCTCCGTCGTACCCCGCGCCGCCTGATTTAAATCCGGCAACTCCAACTGCGCCGCCCGCGCCGCCGCGTCGAACAAGGGGTGGGTGTAGTCGATGCGTTTGATCACCTTGGCCGGATCGATCCGCTCCGGCTGGTTGATCGTGACAAAATACTGCTCCCGCTCGCTCACCCCCTGCAGCCGGTTCATCCAGTAATGCGTCGCCGGCACGATGCGCCCCAGCTCGTCGCGAGCGATCGCATACACCCAGCTCGCCCACGCCAGCCGCGTGCGCGGCATCACGCTCGCATCGGTGTGCAGCGTCGCCACGTTGGCCTGGTATTTAAACGCCCCCAGCAAGCGCGCCTCGTCGCGGGTCGGATTCAGCAACAACCGCAAAGCCTGGTCCCCGTGCGTGGCCAGCACCACGCGGTCAAAAACCTGCTCCCGCCCGTCGGCGGTCAACACCGTCACCCCCTTGCCCGCCCCGTGCCGCACCACCCGCACCGCCGGACACCGCAGGCGGATGCGCTCCGCGAAAGGCGCGGTCAACCGCTTCACGTATTCGCGCGACCCGCCGTCCACCGTCCACCACGGATGCTGGGTGTGCAGCCCGAGGAACCCGTGATTGTGGAAAAACCGCAGCAGGGTCGCGGCCGGAAACGCCATCATCTGCTCCGGCGGCGTGCTCCACACCGCCGAGCTCATCGGCACCAGATACAAATCCCAAAAATCCTTCCCGTAGCCCCGCCGCCGCACGTAGTCGGCCAGACTCTCCGTCTCCAAGGCCGGCTCGTCCAGCGCCTCCACCGCCTCCTTGTTGAAGCGATTCACCGCCAGAACCATTTTGATAAAACGCGGACTAACCAGGTTTTTCCGCTGCGCGAACAGATGGTTCAACGAAGAGCCGCACCACTCCAAACCCGTATCCAGATCCCGGACCGCGAAGCTCATGTCGGTCGGCTTCACCGGCACTTTAAGTTCGTCGAACAGACGGCACAGATGCGGATAAGTCACCCGGTTAAAAACCATGAATCCGGTGTCGACCGGCACTGCGCGCCCCGTGCCGGGCTCCACCGCCTCGACCGTGTTGGAGTGTCCTCCGGCATAATCCTCCGGGCCGAAGCAGGTGATTTCGTCCCCCGCGCGATGGAGGAAATGGGCGGTGCCGAGGCCGGCTATGCCGGTGCCGATGATCGCGGTGCGCATAAGATGGGGCAAGCAAGCCGCCGCCCGCCAAATGTCCAAGAGCAAAGCGGGTCCTAGTTTCCCCCTTTACTCGCCCGCGCCGGAAACCCAAGTTCCGCGCAACATGCCCGCGCTCCACTATCCACTCCTCAGCGTTTTCGGCCTCGGAGGCCCCGAATTGCTCATCATCCTCGCCGTGCTGATTCTGCTCTTCGGCGCCACCAAGCTGCCCCAGCTGGCCAAGGGCCTGGGCCAGTCGATGAAGGAATTCAAAAAAGCCTCCAAAGACGAAGACCCCAAAGACGCCGACGAACCCAGCGAAGCCGACCTCAAGGCCCAGCTCGCCGCCGCCAAGGCCGAACTGGCCGCCACCAAGGCCGCCAAACCCGCCGACGCCACCAAGTCCCACGGCAACAACTGATCGCCGTAGACCGCAAAAGCCCCGACCTCTCCAGGTCGGGGCTTTTTTATTGCCCGTAATTCTCCGCAGCCTCGCCGCCGCCGCGTTATACCAGTTACACAGCAATTCAGACCCCTAAACGCTGAGACGCTAATTCTACTTTTTTAAATCCCGAGATGGAGTTCCCTCTCCTGTTCGCTTCACCGTTTTTTTGGCCGGGGACGGCCAACCCTACAAAAGAAACCGGCCATTTTGCTGGCGGGAATGTGTAGAGTTGGCCGTCCTCGGCCAATATTCGATGGCTTCGGAATTACGTTAACAAATTAGAGCTAAAAACGCAGAGTCTGACGTAACCTCATTGGATTAAACGTTTTCTCTGCGGCTCTGCGCCTTTGCGTTAAAGTCTGAACACGGGGGGAATTGATATAAGTTACTCCCGTTTCAGCTCCCGCCCCATGAGCGCCGCCAGCGCCTCCGCCGGAGGCTTGCCCGCGTAAAGGATGCGGTGCGTCTCGGTCAGAATCGGCGCGTCGATCCCGCGTTCCGCGCAGAGTTCATAAAAACTCTCGGTGGTGCGGTAGCCCTCCACCACGCTTTTGCTTGCGGCCAGCAGTTCCACCGCCTTGCGCCCCTCGCCCAGCCGCTGCCCGAAGGTGCGATTGCGCGACCACGCCCCGGTACAGGTCGCCACCAAGTCGCCAAAGCCGCCCAGTCCGTAAAACGTCTCCGCCTTCGCCCCCAAGGCCCCGCCCACCCGCACCATTTCGGCCAAGGCACGGGTTAGCAGCGCGGCCTTCGCGTTGTCGCCCAGCCGCAAGCCGTCGCAGCACCCCGCCGCGATCGCATACACGTTTTTCAGGCACCCGCCAAACTCCACCCCCGCCACATCCGCGCTGCGATACACCCGCAGCGTCGGCCCGCTCAAGGCCGCCTGCACCTCGGCTAAAAATCCTTCCTCCGCCCCCTGCGCCGCCAAGACCATCGCCGAGGGCTTGCCCGCCGCCACCTCCGCCGCGTTGGTCGGCCCGGTCAGACACCCGACCGCCAGCCCCGGCAACGTGGCCGCCAGCACCTCGCTCGGCCGCAGATGTGTGCCCAGCTCCAGTCCTTTGGCCAACGACACCACCAGCTTCAGTCCCGTCGCCCCGCCCAGCCCGGCCTGCACCCGCGCCGCCGTTTCCCGCAAAGCCTGCGAAGGGCACGCCAGCAATACCAGCTCCGCCTCCATCAACACCGGCGCCAGCTCATGCCCGATTTGCACCGACTGCGGCAGAGCAAAGCCCGGCAAATACTCCGGGTTCTCGCGCGTCGAGGCCAGCGCCAGCGCCTGCTCAAAGCGTCTCGGCACCAACGTAACCGTGTGCCCCAGACGGGAAAGATGCAGAGTAAAAGCCGTGCCCCAGGCCCCGGCGCCAACAACAACGATGTTCATGTGTGTCCGAATCAGAACCATCCGCCACGCCCAGCGCACGCCGTTTCACGCGAAAACTTCCAGTTCTGAGACACCGTCTCAATTTAATCCTAGCCAATTGAGACCGATTCTCGTTTTTTGCGCGATTCCTTGTCCCCCGCCACTTCACCAACCCTAGCCGGCTCGCCCGCCGCTACCCTGCACTTGAGCGAATACACGCTCGGAACGGTGGACAACGCCCTCCCGCCGCTTCAGCCCCAAGCCGCCGGGGAAAACTTCCTTCTCCTTTTCAGCCTCGGGGGTCCCGCCCTGCGCTGCCGCACCCTCGATCTCGGCTGGCACCTCGCCCCCGATCACCTCGTCTGGCTTCGCCACCTCGCCCCCGCGCACCTGCGCAGCAGCAGTCTGCGTCCCGCCCGCCTGCTCGCCTGGCGCTTTACCGCCGCCGCCCTGCCCGCCGAACTCGCCGAAATCCTCCTGGCGCTGCCGCCCACGCCTGCCATTCTGTCCGGTCCGCGTCCGCTTCACCGCGCCGAAGCCGCTCTGGTGCTCGGCCTGCGATCCTGCCCCGTCGCCCCCGCACTCCGCTCGCTCTGGGCCGGGGCCAAACTCGTCGAATTCCTGACCCACCTCCTCCCGGCGCCCAAATCTTCCGCAACCCACCCCGACCCCACCTCCGCCTCAGGTCTTCCCGCCCCGGTCCGGACCGCGCTGGCCTACATGGACGCCCACCTCGCCGCCCCCATCGGCCTCACGGAACTCGCCGCCGCCGCCGCCCAGAGCCCCGCCCACTTCAGCCGCACCTTCTCCGAAGCCCTCGGTCACGGCCCCACCGCCCACCTCCGTCAACTGCGCATGCAACACGCCGCCCGACTGCTCGCCGCCGGGCACGCAAACGTCACCGAAGCCGCGCTTGCCGTCGGTTACCAAAGCCTCGGACAGTTTTCCCGCGTATTCAACGAACACCACGGCCGCCCCCCCAGCGCCTTCCTCCCCCGCAAGAACGCGTAAACAAAAAGCAAGAACCGGTAAGCGCCCGTACCGCACCGAGTTTATACTACCCTCCCCCTCCATGAGTTCGCACTATCCCCTCGCCCACTCCGAACGCATCACGCTCTCCCGGCGCATGCTGGCGGGCCTGGCCGTGTCGGTCGCCGCCCACGTGAGCCTCTTTTTCCTCGGCGGCGCCACCCCCGACTTCCCCCCGCTGCAAGCCGCCCAGGAGGTGCCGACCATCGCCTTGGACTTCCCCGCGCCCCCGCCCGAGGAACCGGAACTCGTGGAACTCACCGACGCCCCCCGCCCGACCGAACTCGCCGAACTCCTCGCCCCGCCCACCCAGACCGACACCCCCGTCGCCGTTATCGATTCCCCCTTTGTTCAAGCCCTCCAGCCCGCCGCCCCCCTCGGCACCGCCACCCGCACCCAACTCGTCTCCATCCCGGTCGGCCCGCCCGCCCGTCCCGCCGGCAGCGGTCCCGGAAAAATCTTCTCCCTCAGCGCCCTCGATAAAATTCCCCAGCTCAAGTTCAAGGTTCCCACCGAATACCCCCACGAAATGCGCCGCTCCGGCCTGAGCGGCGAAGTCGTGGTCAGCTTCATCGTGGACCGTAAAGGCGAGGTGCGCTCCGCCACCATCGTCAGCTCCACCCACTTCGCCTTCGAAGCCGCCGCCCTGCAGGCCGTCACCCGCTGGAAGTTCTCCCCCGGCATCAAAAACGGCGTCCCCGTGGACACCCAGGTCATCCAGCCCGTCGCCTTCAATCTCCGTAGTTAAGCCGTTACCCCGCCCCCGTTCAATCCGCCGCCCCCTACGCAAGACTCCGCAAACCTTCCGCAAGGACGGGTAAGCAAACCGCCGCCTCCGCCTGCTAAAGTGGACGCCTCATGACGTCCCCCGCATCCGCCCGCCGCCTCGCCGCCGCCGCGCTCCTCCTCGCCGCCACCACCGTCCGCCTCCCCGCCCAAAGCCCTTCGTCCGAACCGCCGGTCAGGCTCGAACCGGTCCGGATCGAGGCCGCGCGCGAGGACGGCTACCACGCCAGCCGGGCCCGTCTCGCCACCAAGACCGACACCCCTCTCCTCGACACCCCCCAATCGGTCACCGTGCTCACCCAGGAGCTGCTCTCCGACACCGCCGTCACCAGCATCGGCGAAGCCACACGCTACCTTCCCGGTGTCGGCACCGCCCAGGGCGAAGGCAACCGCGACACCGTCGTCCTTCGCGGCAACACCTCCACCGGCGACTACTTCGTCGATGGCCTGCGCGACGACGTCCAATACTACCGCGACTTCTACAACATCGAGCGCCTCGAAGCCTTAAAAGGCCCCGGCGGCATGATCTTCGGCCGCGGCGGCCCCGGCGGCGTGCTCAACCGCGTAACCAAACAAGCCGTCATCGGCGGCGCGTCCTTCCAGGAGATCACCGCCCTCGCCGGTTCCTGGGACCAATACCGTGGCACCCTCGATTTCAACCAGTCCCTCGCCCACGCCGCCTCCCTCCGCCTGACCGGCCTCTACGAAGACTCCGACAGCTTCCGCGACGGCGTTTACCTCCAGCGCCAAGGGGTCAACCCCACCCTCGGCGTGGCGCTCTCCAAACAGACCACCCTTCGCGCCGGCTTCGAGTATTTCGCCGACGAACGCGTCGCCGATCGCGGCATCCCCTCCCTCAACGGCCGCCCCTTCAAAACCGCCGAAACCACCTTCTTCGGCGACCCGACCCGCAGCCCCACCGACGCCACCGTTTACGCCTTCAACGCCTCGCTCGACCATACCTTCGCCAACGGAGCCACCCTGCGCAACGCCACCCGTTACGCCACCTACGACAAGTTCTACCAAAACGTCTTCCCCGGCACCGTAAACCCCGCCGGCACCCTCGTCGGCATCTCCGCCTACAACCAGGCCACCGACCGCGAAAACCTCTTCAACCAAACCGACTACGTTGTCGATTTCACCACCGGCCCCGTCACACACACGATGCTCGTCGGCCTCGAACTTGGCCGCCAGCAAACCGACAACCTCCGCTTAACCGGCTCCTCCACCGCGACCGGCACCACCTCCCTCGGCAACGTCTCCACCACCCATCCCCGCTACACCGGCCCCTTGTTTTTCCGACCCAACACCACCGACGCGAATAACCACAGCGTCGCCGATGTCGCCGCCCTTTACCTTCAGGACCAAGTCCAACTCCTGCCCAATATCCAAGCCATCGCCGGCCTCCGCCTCGACCACTTCGCGGTGGACCTCCGCAACCACCGCACCGGCAAGACCCTCACCTCCTCCGACGATCTCCTCTCCCCCCGCGCCGGCCTCATCTACAAACCCATCTCCACCCTCGCCCTCTACACCAGCCACACCCTCGCCTACCTGCCCCGCGCCGGAGAACAGCTCAGCTCCCTCTCTGCCACCAACGCCGCCCTTGACCCCGAAAAATCCGAAAATCTCGAAATCGGCATAAAATGGGACGCCACCCCGCGCCTTTCCCTCACCGCCGCCGCCTACCAACTGGATCGCTTCAATCAAGCCATCACCGACCCCGCCGCCGGCACCCCCGGCGGACCGCCGCCCGGCACCCTCATGCTCGTGGACGGCCAGCAAGTCCGCGGCATCGAGCTCGGTGCCTCCGGCAAGATCACCGACCGCTGGACCCTCACCGCCGCCTACGCCTACCAAGACGGCGAGACCCAGTCCGCCAACGGCGCCATTCCCGCCGGCACGCGTTTACCCCAACTCCCGCGCAACACCTTCTCCCTCTGGAACCGTTACGACTTTAACTCCACCTGGGGCGCGGGCCTGGGCGCGACTTACCGCGCCGAACTCTTCGCCGCCGCCGACAACACCGTCACCCTCCCTGGTTACGTGCGCTTCGATGCCGCCGTGTTTTACCGCTTGAGCGAGCACCTGCGCGCCCAACTCAACGTCGAAAACCTTTTCGACCGCGCCTACTACGCCACCGCCCACAACAACACCAACATCACCCCCGGCTCACCCCTCGCGATCCGCCTCACCCTCACCGCCCATTTTTAACCCGCCCGAGCCCCCAGCCTCAAGTAACCTAATAGGTTACTTTGCCTCGGGCACCGCGCTTCCGCTCTCGGCCGACTTGGGCAGCTTGGGCTTGGGCCCGCCGAGCGCCCCCACCGATAAATCGATGCCCGCCCGCTTGTGCGCCAGCCACTCCATCATTTGCAGCAAGGTCTCCGCATCCGGCATGCGGCGCTTACCGCGAAAGTAGTCGGTGACCCGCTGCTTAGGGATGCCTAAATAACCAGCCAACTGAACTTTGGCGCCACGCTTCTTCAATTCAGCCACGAGCAACTGCGCGCACGCATTCCACAACGGAGTATCCGAGCCCGGCCTACGGGTGGCGTAGGTCCCCCGGCGCTTGGGCTTGAGCTTTTTTTCCACCTCCTTCGCCAGCTCCTTTGCCCCGGCTTCCGCCGCTTCCGCCAATAAACCAGCCAGCTCCGCCCACATTTTGATCCGAGGATGTATCAGCTCCATGCCAAGTAACCCAATAGGTTACTTAAGGTCGGTCGATCCAGAATCCCGGACAAAACGCACTTTTGCTCTAAAGTTCGCCCCCCCGTCCCTCACATCCCTCTCTCTCGACTGTAACACAAAGTGATGTCACGTTTGCCTCCGAGGGCGGGGAGAAGTGGAAACCATGCAGGGCGGGGTCGCCGAACCCCGCCGCCGCATCCGCTCCGCGAGTCCGAACCTTGGAGTCCCGCCTTCAGGCGGTCCGAATCATCTGTCCCCCGCCCAGACCGGCTAAAGCCGGGACTCCAACTCAAATCGCCTCCGGGTCCCTTTGCCTCCGGGTTAAAAACCAGGCTCAGCCCCCATCAGTGTTCGGCAGCGCACCTGCTAATTGATAGTCGGCGGGTTCGAGAGGTAAATTGATGCGCCCAAAAGCATAAATCCAAGAGAGGGAAGCAGCCCGTCGTCGGAAAATGGGCAGGCTGCGCCCATACGGCCGGGCAGGCCG
>JAPLTN010000117.1 GCA_026398135.1 Verrucomicrobiota bacterium | reverse complement strand
CGGGCGGGCATCGATAAGCGGGTAACGCCGCATGTGTTGCGGCATTCGTTTGCCACGCATTTGCTGGAGGCGGGCACGGATATCCGGACGGTGCAGGATCTACTGGGCCACGATAGCGTGCAGACGACGCAGATTTATACGCATGTGATGCAGAAGCCGGGGCTGGGGGTGCGGTCGCCGTTGGATGGGTGAGCGGCGCGCCGGGGGGCGCAGCGAGGAAAAAATTTGAAAATTTGAAATGCGGAAACGCGGAAAAACGGAAAACGCGGAAAACGCGGAAGGCGGCGCGGGAGCTGCAGCTCGTAAGCTGGTAGGGCTGGTAGAGGCGGGAGGGGCGGACGTTTACACAGAGGGCACTTGAGGGGGCACAGAGGCCACGGAGGACGGAGCGGGGGCGGGGAAGCTGATGGGCTAGTAAGCTGGTAGAGCTAGTAAGCTGGTAGGCTGATGGGCTGATAGAGGCGGAGTATGTCCAATGACCAATGACTGATGTCGGACGATGGGACGGATGTGATTAATCCTAAATCCGGCAGTAGGAATTAACCACGGATTGCAGAGAGCACGGATAAAGGCAGTTGCGGATCCGATACCTATGAATAAAAACTCACCCGCAGGGTGACAACGTGAGTTCTATAACACCTTAATAATTCCTGTCGCTCTGTGGAATCTGTGTTTCAAATGCTTTTTCTAGGATTACGGGATGTCGGGCGGGGGGACGGGTGTGATTCAGGGGAAGAATGGGGGCGGAAGGGGGACCGGCGGCGGGGTGCGGCGACCCCGCCCTACATGGGGGGCGGAGCGGGGAATGACGGTATCGGGTCAATATTGTATGGCACTTAGTTAAGGGGTGTTATCGTCGTTTCCGGTTAGGTCGCCCCTTCGGGGCGTTCGTGCCTAACCAAGCAACATTCGGGTCAATACTCGAAACGTTCGCCTGGAAGGGCGGGGGCGTGAACGGGGGCGCGGAGGGCGTGGGTGGCTTGTTCGTAGGCGTAGCCTAGCGCCAGCAGTCTGGGTTCGCTCCAGGCCCGGCCAAAGAAGCTGATGCCGACCGGCAGGCGGTTGCTGTTAAAGCCCGCCGGTATCGTGAGCTCGGGGAAACCGGTGAGGTTGGCAAAGGTGTAGGGGGAATTGGTCGGGGCGCCTGCGCCCACGCCGGATGGGCTGGGCGGCTCCTCCCCTACCCGCGCGGTCGATTTCGGGTTGGTCGGATATACGATGGCTTCCACTTGGCTGGCCTCGAATACCGCCGCCAGCGAATCCCGCACAAAGGGCATGCCCTGCTCCACCGCCGCCAGGTATATCGGATCCTTGAGCGAGGGCATTTTCACTTCCTGACGGTAGAGGGTCAGTCGTCCAGGATTGGGCTGCACGCCGTCGGCGCGGGGTGAAACGACTTTTTCCGACATGGCGAGGATCTCCATCAGGGTCTTGGGATAACCGGGCCGCAGGGTGGCGAGGTAATCGGCGATCTGGGCCTTGAACTCGGGTTTGCGCACGGCGTTGTAGAGTTCGTTGCGGATTTTGAGCACGGTTTCGGGATACTGCACATCGACCAGGATAGCGCCTTGCGCTTTGAGGGCGGCGAGGGCGGAGTCGAAGACGGCGTCCACGTCGGCATCCTGGCCGAGAAAGCCGCGCGCGACGCCGATGCGGGCGCCTTGGAGGGCGGTCGGGGCGAGGGAGCGGGTGTAGTCGGTTGGGGTGCGGCCGAGGGCGGCATGGGTTACCGGGTCGCGGGGGTCTTCCGCGCCGGTGGTGGCGTTGAGGGCGACGGCTATGTCGTAAACGCTGCGGGTCATGGGGCCGCCGGTGTCGAGCGAGAGGGATAGCGGGATGATGCCGGCGCGGGAGAGGAGGCCGAGGGTGGGTTTCAGGCCGACGATGCCGTTGGTGGTGGAGGGGCTGCGGATCGAGCCGCCGGTGTCGGTGCCAAAACCGAGCGGGGCGTAGCAGGCGGCGATGGCCACGCCGGAGCCGCCGGAGGAGCCGCCGGGGGCGCGGTCAAGGGCGTGGGGATTGCGCATCGCGCCCGCCACCGAGCTCATGGCCCCGCCGGAGGCGAATTCGGACATGTTGGTCTTGGCCAGGATGATGGCGCCGGCCGCCCGCAAACGCGTTACCAGGGTGGCGTCTTGCAGGGGGATGGAGCCCTTGAGGCCGAAGAAGCCGCCGGTGGTCGGGAGGTCGGCGGTGTCGAAGTTGTCTTTTAAAACGACGGGGATGCCGTGGAGGGGGCCGCGGGGGCCTTTGGCGGCGCGTTCGGCGTCGAGCGCGCGGGCCTCGGCGAGGGCGCGGGGGTTGAGCGCGAGCACGGCGTTGAGGGTGGGTTCGTAGGTTTCGATGCGCTTGAGGCAGAGCGCGGTGAGTTTTTCGGCGTTTAAAGCGCCTGCGGCGTAGGCGGCCTGGATGTCGGCGACGGTGGCGCTGGACAGATCGAAGGTCGTGGCGGAGAGGCGTGGCGCGGACAGAACGAGGCTGATCGCGGCGAGGAGCCAAAGTGCGGCGCGGGGGCGGAGCAGGGTCGGCACGATGGAGGCAAAACGACGCGGGGAGCAGGGTTGCATATGCGGGCCGGAAGCAGGCTACGTGCCCCGGCAGGCTTCATTGCCGACGCGTCGCCGAGAATGCGGGGAGGGCTGGCGCGGAAATTTTGAAATTTTGAAATTTTGAAACGCGGAAACGCGGAAGGGGGAGCGGAATGACTAATGACGGATGTCGGACTATGGGACGGATGGATGCTTCGGACCGCCTGACGGTGGGACTCCAAGGTTCGGAGTTGCGGAACTGATGCGCCGGCGGGGGACGGCGACCCCGCCCTGCATGGTTTCACCATCTCCCCACCCAAGGAGGCAAACGGGACAGTACTTTGGGTCCCCCCCGCGTCCCAAGAGCCGGAATTATTGGCTTAACCCCAGCCGCTTTCTCCAACCTCTTCTCATCCCATGGCTAAAAAGCCCAACATCACCTCCCTTTCTTTTCGCGATCTCGTGCTCGGGGCCGATTCCGATACCTTGCGCCAGGCCTTGGAAGCCCGCACGAGGATCGATGAGCTTATCGTCGAGCGCCAAGCCGCCTACACCCGCATCGCCGCCCTCGAAACCGAGATCGAAGAGGTGATCGGCGAGTCGGGCATCTTCCCGTTCCCGACTCCGCCCCTGCCGGTCGCGGGCGTCGATGCCAAGGCGGACATACTGCTGCGCGCCCCCGTTCCCGCCGTTTCGCTGATTAAAAAAATCATCGAACGCGAACAGGCCGCCGCCGCCCGCGATCAGGCGGAGTTAAATCCCCCTCCGTCCCGCGAGGTCGCGGCCGACGAGTCGGACGCCTGACCCACCCTCGCGCCTGCTCCCGTGCGGAGAGACCAGCAAATCCGGATCAATGAACTCCTCCTGCAACGGGAGGAGCTCTTCCTGCGCATCCACGCGGCGGAGTCCGAAGCCACGCGATTACTGGGCGAACCGTTTCCCTTCACCCGGCCAAACCTGCCCTCCGACCGGCGTGGCAAACGCAAACCGGCCACTACGGCTCCGTTGGGCTCAACGTCAGCCGCTGGCCCCGCCAAACCCGCGCCTTCACTGAGAAAATTGAGCGAACAAGAAAGCGCCTATCGCGTGACATATCGCCAGTTCGGGCAGAACCGGACCGAGGACCACGTCGAATGGGCGGCACTGGCGACGCTGCTCGCCGCGCAAACGGCCACGCTCTCGGTGTTGCGCATCGAAACCCTCGACGCCAGCGGCGGCGTGATTTCGCGGGTATTCGAGGCCGACCCCGCGCCGTGATCCGCAGCGCCTGGCGCCTGGCTCTACTTTTTTAGGGCGCGTCAAAAGCCCCCGAAGATTGGCCGGGGACGGCCAACGCTACACTTTCAGAGAACAGAAGGGGCGGATTCTGTAGGGCGTGCCCGGGTTTGCATTCCGCCCGTCGCCCAAGGCCCAACGGCGAGGCGCACATGCGTCGGGAACTCCTTCACTGACTCAGGGCAGCCAGGGGAACTTGCGTGCGTCGGGCTTGCGTTTCTCCAGCTGCGCCCCGTGAAACTCCTTCGCCTCGGGGCTCATGTAGTAGAGCAAGGTGGCGTTGCCCGCGAGCTCCTGGATGCCGGCCTGGCCGTCGAGTTCGGCGTTAAACGCACTCTTCAAGGCGCGAATCGCGAGCGGCGAGTGGCCCAGGATTTCCTTCGCCCATTTGACGCCCTCGGCTTCGAGCCGGGCCACGGGCACGACGGTATTGACCAGTCCCATATCGAGCGCTTCCTGCGCATTATACTGGCGGCAAAGATACCAGATCTCGCGGGCCTTTTTCTGGCCGACGAGCCGGGCCAGGTAGCTGCTGCCGAAGCCGGCGTCGAACGAGCCCATGCGCGGCCCGACCTGGCCAAAAATGCCGTTATCCGCCGCGATGGTCAGGTCGCAGACGACGTGCAGCACATGTCCGCCGCCGATGGCGCAACCAGCCACGAGCGCGATGACAACCTTGGGCATGGAGCGGATCAGTTTTTGCAAATCGAGCACGTTGAGGCGCGGCACGCCGTCGCTGCCCACGTAACCGGCATGGCCGCGCACGTTTTGGTCTCCGCCGGAGCAGAAGGCGTATTTCCCATCGGTGTGGGGGCCGGCGCCGGTGAGGAGCACGACGCCGATCGAAGGGTCTTCGCGCGCATCGAGAAAGGCGGCGTAGAGCTGATGCACCGTATCGGGGGTAAAGGCGTTGCGCCGATGGGGGCGGTTGATCGTCACCTTGGCGATGCCGTCGGACTTTTCGTAGCGGATATCGCTATAGGTTTTAACGCTCTGCCAGGCGGGTAAACTCATGGTGGCGGTGACTGTGCCGCGGCAAGACAGGTCGTCAATGTCGGCGCTCGCCGCTTACCTTGCCACCGCCGCATGCGCTTCGTTGACTACCGGTTGGTATTAGCGAAACGATGAACCACTTTATACCTGTATGAGCACCGCCCACGCGCCGACCACCTTATCCACCCGTGCCAAAGTTGGCCTCAGCTTGGGCGCTTTGGGCGTGGTCTTCGGAGACATCGGAACCAGCCCGCTCTACACCATGCGCGAGTGTCTCCATCATCTGGAAAACGTGGAGATGGACAAGACCCAGGGCGTGATCGGCATTCTCTCGCTCATGTTCTGGGCGCTGATGTTTGCGGTGAATTTCAAATACATCGCCTTCGTGACCAAGGCCGACAATCGCGGCGAAGGCGGCATCTTCGCGCTGCTGGCGCTCTCCTCCCCGTCCGCCTCGACCGCGGAAGCGAACACCGCGCCGCGCCGCCGCGGCCTCGGCCTGGGCACCCTGGTCATCTTGTTTGGAGCCGCCCTGCTCTACGGCGACGGCATCATCACGCCGGCCATTTCCGTGCTCAGCGCAGCCGAGGGACTAAAGGACATCAGTCCGTTTTTCTCCAAATACGTGGTATTCATCGCGGTCACGATTCTGGCGGTATTGTTTTATTTTCAGAAGCACGGCACCCGCACCATCGGGCGCATTTTCGGACCGGTTATCTTGATCTGGTTCGCGGTGCTGGGGATTCTGGGATTGGTGCATCTGGGCGATGCTCCCGAGGTGTTTCGCGCCTTGAATCCGATGCACGGGATTCGGCTCCTGTTAGAGCACCCCGCGCACTCCGCCGCCTTGCTCGGGAGCGTGGTTTTGACCATTACCGGAGCCGAGGCCCTCTATGCCGATATGGGCCATTTTGGCCGACCCGCCATAGCCCGGGCCTGGCATTTCGTGGTCTGCCCCGGATTGATTCTTAATTACTTCGGTCAAGGAGCTTACGCAATCAAGAATCCCGATTCCTCCACGAACATTTTCTTCGCCCTCGCGCCCGAGGGCCCCCTGCGCTTCGGCCTCGTGATTCTCTCCATCCTGGCCGCCATCATCGCCAGCCAGGCGCTCATCACCGGCACGTTTTCGCTCACCCGCCAGGCGGTGCAGCTGGGGTATTTCCCGCGTCTCAAGGTGCTCCATACGAACGCCGATCAAGAGGGGCAAATCTACGTCCCCTTGATCAACTTCATGCTGGCAGCCGGGGCCATTGCCGTCGTGGTGCAATTCGGTTCCTCCGCCGCCCTCGCCGCCGCTTACGGCATCGCCGTCACCGGAACCATGGCGGTAACCACCTTCGCGCTCTTCCTCGTCATGCGCGGTCGCTGGAAGTGGCGCTGGTGGCAGGCCGGTGCGCTCTGCACGGTCTTCATGCTTTTCGATCTGATTTTCTTCGGGGCCAACCTGCACAAATTCTCCGACGGCGGCTGGTTCCCCATCGTGGTCGCCTTGCTGCTGGTCGCCATCATGCACGCCTGGAAAAGCGGGCGAAACGAAATCCAGGAAAAGGTCTATGGCACCGCCGTGGCCGAGCTCGAATTATCCAGTATCGCACGCAGCAAAAACATCGTCCGGGTGGCGGGCAGCGCGGTCTTCATGGTTGCCACCCCCAAAGGCACGCCACTCGCCCTGCTGCACCATCTGAAGGCCAACAAATGCCTTCAGCAGACCACGGTGCTGCTCACGATCTTGACCGAGGAAGTGCCCTCCGTGCCGGATGAGGATCGCATGACACTCGAACACATGGGCGAGGGAGTCTGGCGCGCGATCGGGCGCTATGGCTACATGGAGTCTCCCGATGTCACCCAGCTGCTGGAACGCATACGCTGCCAGGGAGTGGCCCTGAACATCGCGTCCACCACCTTCTACTTTAACCGCGAGATGATCATCACCGGAGGCAGCGCCCGGATGTTCGAGTGGCAAAAACAACTCTACGCCTTCCTCAGCCGCAACGCCTCGCCGGTGAAGGATTATTACCGGTTGATGCCTTCGCAGATCATAGAGATCGGTCTGCCTGTCCAGCTCTGAGCAGAGAAGTCCTGCTTAACGAGGTCTGTTTCCTGCTACCTGCTGGTTGTGTCCGCCGCGCCCACTCCTGTTCCTGATTACGACCGGCGCTTTGCGTGGATCCTCGGTTTGCACGGGTTGACGCTCCTGCTGATTTTTCCGCTCGGCCCGCAGCAAACCCGTTTGTGGCATCCGGGAGTGACGGGTATCGCCACGCTGGTGGCGGCGTATCCGTTCGCGGTGGTGATCGGCGGTTTGGTCGCGCGCCGGCTGAGCTTTCGCGCCTCGTCCGTCCGCCAACTGGCCCTGCTCGGCTGCGTGGCCGCGTTGCCGACGGCGCTTTCCACGGGTTATGACTCGCTGCTGGTCGGTCGTCTGGTGGCGGGCGCGGCGGCGGGGTTCAGCTTTGCGGGGCTGCATCGGCTCATTTCGGGGGCGGCGGCGCGTCACGCCGCCCGGCTCTCCTCGCGAATCGTCGCCTTCGGCATGCCGCCGGGCATCTTTGCCGCCACGTGGTTGGATTGGCGTGAGGGTTTTGCCCTGATCGGAGTGGGGTTTCTGGTCGTCGCCTGCATGGGGGGCGGCGATTCCGCGGCGCTTCCCGCCACGGATGCGCCGGAGCCCGCCGAGCCTTTGCCCGGCGCGCTATTTGTCACCGGGTCGCTCGCGTTGGTGAGCGCCGCTTACCTCACGGTATTGTCGGGCTTTCTCGTTTTTAACGCCGGGCATACGGAATACCACATTTCGGCCGTGTTGATCTTGGGGGCTTTCCTCGGATTGGCGGTTCCGCCGCTGCTGCAAGGGCTCGGAGCTCGTTGCGCACCGGGGCTCGTTTGGGGGCTCAGCCTGGGCGTTTCGCTGCTCAGCATCACCGGCTTGCTGGCGTTGCGCGGGCCGCTCCCGGCGCTTCCAGCGATCGGGTTGATCGCGGTCTTTTTGGCGACGCAGTCGGCCCGTCACCTCGCGCTGGCCGGCTTGGTGAATCCTAAATTGGATAACGTAAACTTGCCGGTGCATCAGACCCATACGCACCTCGCCCATCATCTGGGCTCGGGACTGGGCGCTGCCGCGGCGGGCTTGGTGATCCACCGAAACCCGCAAGACGGCACGCTCGGCGGCATGCCCGGGTTGTGGGTGGTTGCGCTGATCGCGACTACGGCGGCGTGGCTCGGCGGTCTGGCGCTGATTCAAACCAAGCTGAGTCCCGCCGCCTCGGCGGCCGCCGCAAACAGCTTCTGGCGGGTGGCGACGTCCTGGGTGCGGTCGGTGCGCACTTCGATCACACGCACGCCCGGTTCACCCACCTGAGCACGCAGGCGGGCGGAAAGCTCCGCCGGATTGCCCACCTGTTCGTAAGCGACCCCGTAAGCGGCGGCCAGCCGCGCAAAGTCCACCGTTTGCGGAGTCGCCCAATACTCCTCAAACGGCGGGTTGAACTTCGCGATGGGCAGGTGCCCGAAAATGCCGCCCCCGGCGTTGTTGATTACGACGATGGTCAGCGAGCCGACGAGGCGCGACGCGGTCAGAAAGCCATTCGTGTCGTGCAACAGCGCAAGATCCCCGGTGAGCAACACCACCGGCTCGCCGCCCTGCGCCACGCCGAGCGCGGTCGATAAAATGCCGTCGATGCCATTGGCCCCTCGGTTGGCCATAATCCGCGGCCCGCTCGGCCGCACCGGCGTGAAATACTCCAGGTCCCGCACCGGCATGCTGCTCGAAACGAAGAGCGTTTGCCCCCGTTCCAAGGTTCGAGAAAGGGCGCGGGTAAACGCCCCCTCGAACGTGGGTTCGTCGTTCTCTATGCGGCGGAGCACGTCTTGGGCGGCGGCTTCGGCCTGGCTCCAGCGGCGTTTCCAGTCGGCTGCGCAAACGACCGGGTTAAGCGAAGGAATTTTGACCTTGGCCGGGGTGGCGTGGACCGACCGGGTGCGACCGTGAAGTCCGTCGCGATTACCGGCGAGCGCGCTAAAATGCAGGGTCGGCGCGGCAACGCCGGCCAGCCAGGAGCGCAGCACCTTGCTGGTCGGAAGCTCACCGAAAACCAAAACCGCCTCGGGGCGCAGGACGGCGGCCGCGTGGGCGCTGCGCAGAATCGCGTCGTAGCCGGCGATGATCGTTTCGCCGTCACCCGCGCCGAAGCGTGCGCCGGACAGCGCATCCGCCAAAACCGGCCAGCCGAGCGCCGCGCCAAAAGCCCGCGCCATCGCGCCGTCGTCCCAGCCGCCACCCGCGACGACGATGCCGCGCGATGCCAAAAACGCGGCGGGCAATTCGAGAGTTGCGCCGGGCTCGGGAATGGGGGCGTCGGGGACTTGGAAAAACACCGGCCAATCCACCGTTCCCGCCAGCGCGGCGGCGGTGCCATCGGAAATCGGCGGCAGCGGGTCGCGAAAGGGCGCGTTGAGGTGCACCGGACCGTCGGCGATCGCACGCGTCACGGCATGGCGGAGGGTCTGGCGCAGGTAGCGGAGCAGCTCCACTTTCGGCTCGGGCACGGCCAGTTCGTGGTAAAACCCCACGAACGAACCGAAGAGTTTTTGCTGGTCGATGGTCTGGCCCGAGGCGCAATCGCGCATCTCGGGCGGACGATCCGCCGTGATCGCGATCAGGGGTGCGCCGCTTTCCCGCGCCTCGATCAGCGCGGGCAGGTAATGCGCTCCCGCCGAGCCGCTGGTGCAAAGCAGAACCACCGGCGCGCCGGTGCGCTTGGCGATGCCCAGGCCGAAAAACGCCGCCGAGCGCTCGTCGAGCACCGGCGTGGTGGCGATGCCCGGATGGGCCACCAGCGCGAGGGTCAGGGGCGTGTTGCGCGAACCCGGCGAGATGACCGCGTGCCGCACTCCGGCCTGCCAGAGCGTTTCCGCCGCCACCGAGCACCAGAGGGCGTTGGTATTTCGGAAATCGAGGTTCATCGCGTTTAAACAAAGCCTAGCCACGCAAAGCCGCCAGCAAGGCTTGGAATTTTAATTCGGTCTCGGCCCACTCCCGCTCCGGTTCCGAGCCTTCCACGATGCCGGCCCCGGCATACACGCGCGCCCGGTCGCCCTCGACCAAGGCGGAACGCAGACCGACCAGAAACTCGCCGCCGCCCCGCGCGTTCAACCAGCCCAAGGCGCCGGCGTAGAGTCCGCGCGGAAAGCCCTCCAGTTCCCGGATACGCGCCACCGCCGCCTCGCGCGGCGTGCCGCCGACCGCCGGGGTCGGATGCAGCACGGCCAGCAAATCCAGCAAGCGCACGCCCGACGGCAAGGGCCCCTGCATCGGAGTGTGGAGGTGCTGCACATTGGCCAGCTTGCGAATCGCCGGCGCGGACGGGTGATGCAACTCCACCCCGAGCGGACGCACCCGGCGATGAATCGACTCGATCACATGCCGGTGTTCGCGTTGGTCCTTCTCGCTGCGCAAGAGCCCCGCCGCCAGCGCGGCGTCCTCGTTGGCCCCCGCGCCGCGTCGCGCCGAACCGGCCAGCGCCTCGGTCTCGACCCGGCCCTGGCTGACGCGCACGAGCCGTTCGGGCGACGCGCCGATGAAACTTTGCCCCGCGCCGTTGGCCGCCGAAAACGCGTAACAATCGGGGAAGCGCTGACGCAGGCCGTTCAACACCGTCAGGGGATGCAGGGCTTGGTTCGCCTTCAGATCGAGCGCGCGGGCGAGCACGATTTTCTGGAAGTCGCCGGCTGCGATTAACTCAAGTGCGCGCGCCACTGCCGTGAGATAATCCCCCGCCTCGGCTTGGGCGAAACGCAGGGGCTTGATCTCACGGTCCCCGGCCGGGTCCTGCGCCACGGGTTCGAAGCGCGCGAAACGTCCGTGGGCGCGCCAAACCCGCTGGGCCAGTGCGTCCAAATCGCTGTCCACCTCGACCGCGAGATTGGCGACTGCGGTGGTGACTTCGCCAGCACGGGAAACCTGCCAGCGCGGCACGAAGACGCGGGCGGCGGGAAAGGCCTCGCCCGGCTCGACGTCGTCATGGAACGCAAAGGTGGCGAAAAAATGCGGCCCGCCAAAAGGCGCGTTCACATCGCCGACCGCGATGGTGCGGGCCAGGGTTTCGTCCACGAAACGCTGCACGGCGGCGAAGCGGTCCGGTCCGTGCGCATCCAGACTGAGTGCGACTTCCGCACCCGCCAACGCGCTGCCTGCGGACGGATGCTCGG
Source organism: Verrucomicrobiota bacterium (assembly GCA_026398135.1). GTDB lineage: Bacteria > Verrucomicrobiota > Verrucomicrobiia > Opitutales > Opitutaceae > IMCC26134_A. Next base: position 6,159 of record JAPLTN010000117.1, on the reverse strand, counting down.
CAAAGAAATGCGGCTGGGCCGGATCAAAAATCGCCTCCAGCACCGCGAGCGGATCCAGCGCGGGCACGACCAGGGAAATGCTGGCCAAGACCGGCGCGCCGTCTGCGGCGGCCCTGGCCTGGCAAATCGCGAGAAACGAACGCAGCGCCTCCGGCGAGGCGTCGTCGGCAGGCTTGATCGGCAGGATGGTCATGGGGCCGCGGCCGCGCCTCAGGCCTTAGCCGCGCCCGCCTCGGGTGCTTGCGGACGCGGAAAGAGGATGGCGGTTTCGGCGACCTTGGCCCCGGTCAGGCGGTGGTCCCAGACCAGACCTTCGCGCCAGCTGCCCGTCGCCGTGTAGCCGAGTACGCCGTGGATTTTCTCCGTGGTGGTGGGCATGACGGCGGGCAGCAGGCCGGCCCCGAGGCGCAGCGCCTCGGCCATGGTGGCGAGCGAGGTGCGGAGCAGGGCCTGGTCGGCGGCCCCGGTCGATTTGCCCAGCTTCCACGGGGCGCGTTGCTCGACGTAGCGATTGGTCGCGGTGACAAACGCGAAGGCGCGTTCCAGCGCGACGTGGAACTGGAAGCCTTCGCACAGGGTGATGAATTCCTCGCGGGTCTTTTCCCAGAGCGCGTGCAGCTCGCGTTCCGGTTCGAGGGCGAGCGAGGCCGCGTCGGGCGCGGGCACCAGGCCGCCCGAGAAGCGGTTGGTCATGTTGAGCGTGCGGTTGACCAGATTGCCGAGATTGTTGGCCAGCTCGCTGTTGTAGCGGGAGAGGAACTGGTTGAGCGAAAAGTCGCTGTCCTGCCCGACGCTCATCTCGCGGATCATGAAGAAACGCAGCGCGTCCACCCCGTATTGGTCGGCGAAGGCCATCGGCTCCACGAAGTTGCCCGTGCTCTTGGACATCTTGGTGCCGTTGATCGACCACCAGCCGTGGGCGAGGATGCTCTTCGGCGTGGGCAGGCCGCAGGCCTTGAGCATGATGGGCCAGTAAACCGCATGGGGCGGCACGAGGATGTCTTTGCCGATGACGTGAAAATCCGCCGGCCAGATGCCGGGCTTGTCCTCGACGGCGGAGTAGTAATTCACGAGGGCGTCGAACCACACGTAGGTCACGTAACCGGCGTCGAAAGGGAGCTCGATGCCCCATTCGAGACGTTCACGCGGGCGGGAAATGCAAAGGTCGTTGAGCGGCTCGGAGAGAAATTCGAGCACCTGCTTCTGGCGGTAGCGGGGGAAAATGAAGTTCTCGTTCTCCTTCAAATGCTGGATCAGCCAGTCCTGATACTTGGCGAGTTTGAAGAAGTAGTTCGACTCGGTGATCTGGGTGACTTCGCCGAAAATCTCCGGCCAGGAGCCGTCGGGCTGGCGGTCTTTTTCCTGCAAGAACTGCTCCTGCCGGGTGGAGTAGAAGCCCTGGTATTCCGCCTTGTAGATTTCGCCCTGGTCGAAGAGCTGCTGGAGCAGGCGCGCGACCACGGTCTTGTGGCGAGGCTCGGTGGTGCGGATGAAGTCGTCGTTGGAGATGTTGAGTTTGGCGCACATGGCGCGGAACTCCTGGCTGACTTCGTCGCAAAAAGCCTGGGGGGCGATGCCGCGTTTTTTCGCGCTTTGCTGGACCTTCTGGCCGTGTTCATCGACGCCGGTCAGGAAATAAACGGAGTCGCCCATCTGACGGCGAAACCTCGCGATTACGTCCGTCAGCACCTTTTCGTAGGCGTGGCCCAGGTGTGGCGAACCGTTCACGTAGTCGATCGCGGTCGTTATGTAGAAGGTCTTCATGCGCAGAACCGAGACAACAAAGCCCGGTCGCGCCGCTTGTCGAAGGTTTTGACGTCATGGGCACAACCTGCACGCTCCCGCCCTACTCCACCGCGCATGGGTCCTTTGCTCCGCCTCGTCGTTTTTATCCTGGTCCTAAGCGGGCTGGCCGTCGGCACGGGTGTGCTGCTCCTGCAAGAGCGTCAACGCGAGGCCGCGCTCGAAAAACGATTCGCCGAAGCGGCCGAGCCCCTCTCGCGCGACGAGACCCGGCGTCTGCTGCGCGAGCACCACACCCGCAGCCAGCAGACCCTTTTGCTCGGGGGCGGCCTGGCCCTGCTCGGACTGGTTTTGATCGCACTGGTGCCCGCTCGCGCCGGGGTGAGTTTAACGCCGGAAAAGGCCGATCCGCAGCAGGCGCGGACCGAAATACAAGGCTGGGAAACCCTGGCCCGCGCCAACCTCGCCCAACGGGCCGAGCTGGATACCGAACGCGAAGCACGGCACCGCACCGAGCAGGATCTCCACCTCCAGCAAGTGCTGGCCAACCACGCCCTGCAGACGCAAATCACGCTCGGCCGCGACCTGCACGACGGCCTCGTTCAGACCCTCTACGCCACCGGTCTGGTTTTGGAAACCGCCTCGGCCCGGCTCGCCTCCCCCACCCCGGACGCGCCCGAGGCGGCGGCTTTGATTCAGCGCGCCAAGACCAATATCAACGCCGCCATCCGCGAAACGCGCGGTGCCATCGGCGGGCTTACCCGCGATGCGCTTGAGGCCCAGAGTTTGCCCGAGGCGATCACGGCCCTGCTCGATCACCTGGATGGCGGGCGTTTGCAGGAGCGACGGGTGCTGATTGAGCCCGGTTTGCCCAGCTATGCGAACGCGACGCGGACCGAGTTGCTGCAAATAATCCGCGAGGCGAGCAGCAACGCCTTGCGCCACGGCGCGGCCACCCAGCTCGAAATTGAAATGACCAGCACGCCGGATGGAGCCTCGCGCCTCACCATCCGCGATAACGGCGCGGGCTTCGATCCCCAGTCGATCAAACGAGGCCACGGCCTGGACAACCTTTCCGCCCGGGCCCGCGTCTTGGGCGCGCAGCTGGAAATATATTCGGCCGCAGGCCGGGGCGCCGTAATCGCGCTCACTTTGCCCGCCGAAACACGCTGAATTGAGCCTGTGTATTTTATATTAATTCTACTTTGTTAAGATGGAAACATTACGGAGGAAATACCTGAGAATAGCCGCAAAAAGGCTCAAAACGCGCAAAACCAAGCCTTCATTTTTGTGACTTCTGCGACTTTTTGCGGCCAATGCTCGTTTTAACAAAGTAGAATTAAACCCCGCCCTACACGGGGAAATCGTATGGGCTGCAGTTTTTATTTAAAATACTCTCAATTCGTCACTTTCCCATGTCATCCGCCTCCAGTTTCTCCGCCTCGAAACGTCCGCCGGTGCGCGTCGCGCTGGTGGACGACAGTGAATTGGTGCGTCTGGGTTTGCGTAGCTTGCTCGGGCTTCAACCCACTTTGATTCAAGTGGTGGCCGAGGCGGCGAGTGTGGCCGAGGCGGTTGCGGTGGTGCCCGCCTCCCGTCCCGATGTGGTGCTCATGGATATGCGCCTGCCCGATGGCAACGGAGTGCAGGCCTGCCGTCGCTTACGTGAAATCGAGCCCGAACTGCGGGTGCTGTTTTTAACCTCCGCCATCAGCGACGAGCTGGTTGCGGATTCGATTCGTGCCGGCGGCTCGGGCTATTTGCTCAAGGAGGTGAACGGCCAAAGCCTCATTCAAGCGGTGCTCGACGTCGCCGCCGGCGGCAAAGCGCACGATCCCGCCGTGAGCGCCCATCTGCGGGAAGTGGCGCGGCTGGGACCGCGCGCACCACAACTGACCAACGCCCACGATAATCGATTGCTGGCCTTGCTCACGGCCGGGAAAACCAACAAGGAAATCGGCAACGAACTGGGGCTGGCGGAAAAAACCGTGAAGAACCAACTCACGGTTTTGTTTGATAAACTGGGCATCGATCGCCGCGCCCAGGCGGCGGCGTATTTTGTCAGGCAACAGCAACAAGCAGGGGCTTAAAACATGCAAAGGGGAGGTTGTATTATTTCCCTTAGATAACTATCGCCGGCGCGCTCAAGGATTGGGGGCGACCGTCTGCAACATCGTTTATAATCACGTTTGCAACCATGCCCCCCAACCCCTTTTCAGGTCGCGAGGTGTTCAGGCGCTAAGGGTTCACCCGTGTGCGAACTACGTTCAATATTAAACCGTTGGTTCCATTGACATAGGGTTGGGAAACATGCGATGGATGGTCACACGCAGTAGCCCAAGTGTGATTCACGTGATCATCCCATTTATTTCCATCGTTATTATTGTACCCGGGACCATTGGAATATTCATCCCGGTTATTCCCCGATCCAAGCACCAGAAACGGGGTTTTCATGGTAACCTTGATGGCAGTTAATTTATAAAAATTCAAGAAGTAAAAGAGTCTTTTATTAGATGGCACCTCTGGATAATCAACCGTGCCTGAAACCACCTTACCTGCTGGAATGAAAGCCTGCACCATGGTATCAATAGTCACGGCAAAAGATTTAGGTTGAATCGTGCTGGTATATATATATTTGTGCGATAATATAAAAAAATGCTCCATGGATACACCTCCTTTGTACATGGTCGCGTTAAAAGTAAGCTTAGTCTTTGGCCTTCTGTGGTTACTGATATCTTCGCGTATCCCGTACTTTACACCGAGATTCCGGCCTTCTCCACCGTAACCGTCACCCATATCGTCGCCAAACAACGCTTCCCAGTACGCTCCAAATGTAAGCATTGCACTTGTAAAATAATCAGGGGCATCATCAAAAATGTTATTAAACCCAACCTCTGGTACCTCACGCCCGTCCTCATACCAGCCGCCACCTTCCACTATGTTGTAACCATTGCGTTCCATTATACTCACCCTCACTCTGGGCCCAGTCCTAGGTTCACGATAACCTAAATTTTCCAAATCATGAACCCGTTCCTCAGTCGGCCGCCGCCAGAATAACGTATGAGTCGTTATATCGCCGGGAGTATGGTTAATGGTATGATCATAATAAACAGTTTCAACATAAGTTAGACCGACATCGTTTCGGAATGTGTATTCATACCGCAGACGTAATTTAATATGTTTTGGGCTGGGAGGACAGTTTATCGCGTCAACAATCACAAAGGTTCGGGGGTGTTCAGAATGTCCCTTGTATTCCTCAATCTTGACCCACGGGCCCTTATTTGCCTGGGAAAAGACTTGCTGGCAGGTCAGCAGTAGTATTAATGATATTATTATTTTCTTCATGTTCATTTAGTGATGTTTTTACTATTCTTAAGGGTGCTTTGAATAATCGGTCTTTTCCGGCACAACCCGATTGAAAATTGTTAATTTTCAACCGGGTAAATTTCCGTAATGTGCATTATTCCAAGTGCCCTTAAGGGCAAATCGGAGTATTTTAAAGCGTCAATGTTTTTTTAAGTTCTTGGGCTTAAAACGAAAAGCCGCAGGCGGTGAACCCGGGGCTTATAGTGCGGAGTTTTTATCCGGAAAATCAGCCGCTGGATAGCGTCTGGATGATCTTTACCAGCGGAAGGAACAGCGCGATCACGATGGTGCCGACCACCACCGCCATGAATACGATCATGATTGGCTCGATAATCGACGTGATGGAGGTCACGGCGTTGTCCACTTCGTCGTCATAGGTATCGGCGATGCGGGTCAACATGTCGGGCAGGGCGCCGGTTTCCTCGCCGACCTCGACCATGGAGGTGACCATGGTGGGGAAAATGCCGGTGGCTTCGAGGGGTTTGCCCACGCCTTCGCCCTCCTTCACGCGGTCGTGAACCGCCTTGAGCGCCTCGGCGATATGAACGTTGCCGGAAGTGTCACTCGTGATAGTCAGGGCCTGAAGGATCGGCACGCCGGACGAAAGCAGGGTGCCGAAGGTGCGGGTAAAGCGTCCCACGGAAGCCTTAAGGAACAAGGGGCCGAAAGCCGGTACATTGATCTGGATATAATCGAGGATGCGCGTGCCCCTCTTGGTATTGCGAAAGGCTTTGAATGCGATGGAAGCCCCAAAACACAACCCTATGGTTATGAATAGGTTGTTCTTCATGAAGTTGGACACCGCCAAGACAAATTGGGTAAGCGCAGGCAGGGAGGCGCCCTTGAGCAGGCTGGCAAAGATTTCCTCGAATTTCGGGATAACGAATATCATCAGGGCGGAGACGATCAGCACGGCTACCATCATGATGATAATCGGGTAGGTCATGGCGGCTTTGACCTTACCTTTGATCTTCTCGGCCTTTTCCATGAACTTGGCGAGGCGGTCGAGCACGGTGCCGAGCACGCCGCAGATCGGAAGAGCACACGTCT
>JAPLTN010000115.1 GCA_026398135.1 Verrucomicrobiota bacterium | reverse complement strand
TCCAATCGCTCCAACGCAGCCGGATATGATCATTGTTTTCTACGGCGACTCCGAAGTTCCCCGGGGCTTGCAGGGGCGGAAATGGGCGCAGTTGCAGGTTGAGGCGGAGGAAGCGTTTGGAGTTGCCCAAAGTGTCGTAGGCAACGGGGTCGCGCAGGGTGACATCTGCATAACTGAAGCCGGAGTCGGGGACTGTGACGGGGATGCGGGCGCTTACCTCGGCGTTATTGAATGTGGTCCAGTAGAGGAGGTCGTCGCTGCTCTGAAGCCAGACGCCGGCGTCACTGAGGTCGGCGCGTTCGCGGTAAGTCAGGCTTAGGTGCCCGTCGGATAGGCTTAGTCTAGGGAGGAGGTCGGGGTCGGAGAAGAGCGGGTCGCCGGTGAAGACGTATTCGGCGAGGTTGCTCAGGCCGTCGGCGTCGGGGTCGGCAGCGGGCGCGATCAGGGCCGGGTTGGCGAGTTGGCCGGCGTTGAAGTGGACGCTTTGCCACTCGGAAAAGGTCAGGGCGTGGGCCGGAACGCACGCCGCAAGCACACCAAACAGGCGGGCGAGAGGGAGGAGGGAGACGCGGGACATAAAAAGAGGGACGCACTTACTAACGCCCCTACCTCAGGCACCGCTAAGAGCCCGTGAAAAAGCGCTTTCGATGCGCCCCAGGTCGGGGCGCTCTCGATGCGTTTTTCTTGTCCTCTGAAATTCGCGGTTTCGTTCAGGACAGCAGCCGAAGCTGCGCGAAAGGGATGTGCCGGGTTTGGGTGGGCTGGGTGGCGGGTGGGAGTGGCGCGGGTGGGCGAAATGCTTGGCTGCGCAAAACCACGTAATGTTAGCGAGTGGGCTTAAGGCAAGCCGAGGTTTGGGCTCAGCCTTGGTTCTTCGAGGGAAGTTTTGTAACTATAGGTCTTGGCTACTGTTCAAGCCTTGGCCGGACCGTCTAAAGGCGGGACTCCAACGGGTGGGAGCGAATAATTGGCCAGAGACGGCCAACTCTACACCTTAGAAATCGGTGGTTTTTCGTGTAGTGTTGGCCGTCCCGGCCAAGATTAGTCGATTATTCCTGTCCCTCGCCGCCTGGTTTGGCGGCGAGGGATGTGGGGCGCATCAGGCGATTTCTTCGACTGAGGCTTCGCTGACCTGACCACCGATGTTCAGACGGTAGCGGTGCAGGGGGCCGATGGCTTTGGCGGTGCTGACCGCGCTAACCGGGGCGGGTTCGGCGGCGGGAGCCGGGGCGGTGACGGCGATGATAGGCGTTGGCACGGCGGCGGGTTTGGGCGCGTGCAGCTTGGCGAATTCCTGCGGGAACATGGCGTGCAGCACGCAGGCTTCGTCGTCGGTGGGCAGGTTTTTCGCCGCCAGCTCTTCGCGCAGCTTGGGCATGCGGGGCGAGAGGGCGTCGGCCGGGCGGCCTTCGATGGGCTTGGCTCCGGTGCGTTCGAAAATGAGCTTGAGCAACTCGGCGTCCACCTTGCCGGGCGGGCGGCCGTATTTGTTGAGCGCGATGTCGGCGGCGGCGGGAGCGATGGTCTTCCAGCGGCCAAACTTCACGTTCAACATGGCCTGGGTGCCGACGATCTGGGAAGTCGGGGTGACGAGCGGAATCCAGCCGAGGGCCTCGCGGACGAAGAAAATTTCCGCCATAACCTCCTGGAACTTGTCGCCCATGTTCTGCTCTTTGAGCTGATTGCGGAAGTTGGAGAGCATGCCGCCGGGGACTTGGTAGATGAGGGTGTCGCTGTCCACGCGCTCGTTGTCGGGCGAGGTGAACTTGCCCAGTTCCTTGTAAACGCCGGTGAAATATTCGCGCAGTTCGGCGAGTTTTTTGAGGTCAAAACTGGGGCAGCGTTCGTGGCCGGCGAGCAGGGCGAGCATGCGCAGGGTATCAGGCTGGGCGGTGCCGTTGGCGAAGGGCGCGATGGAGGTTTCGACGATGTCCACACCGGCGTCGATGGCGGCGAGGTAGGCGGCGGCGCCGAGGCCGGCGGTGTCGTGGGTGTGGAGGGTGATGGGCAGGCCGACTTTTTTGCGGAGCTGGGCGACCATGTCGTAGGCGATGCGGGGGGCGATGACGCCGGACATGTCTTTGATGCCGATGCTATTGCAGCCGAGGTCGCGCAGTTCGGAGCCCATTTTGACGAAGGCTTCGATGGTGTGGACGGGGCTGGTGGTGTAGCAGATTTCGCCGCGGGCATGTTTGCCGCAGGCCTTTACCGTCTTGATGGCGGTGGTGAGGTTGCGGGTGTCGTTCAGGGCGTCGAAGATGCGGAAAATATCCTGGCCGGCGGCGGCATCGGCGCGCACGAAGGCCTCGACCACGTCGTCGGGGAACGAGGTGTATTGCACGATGTTTTGCCCGCGCAGGAGCATGAGCTGCGGGGTTTTGGGCGCGGCTTTTTTGAGGGCGCGGAGGCGGTCGAAGGGGTTTTCGCCGAGGAAGCGCAGGCAGGAGTCGATGGTGGCACCGCCCCAGGTTTCGAGTCCGGAGAAGCCCATTTCGTCCAGAATGGCGGCGGCGGGCAGCATCTGCGCGGTGGTCATGCGCGTGGCGGCGAGGGACTGGTGGCCGTCGCGGAGGACGGTGTTGTTGAATTGGACGGGTTTCATGGTGGGAAAGAGGGCGAAAGGAGGCGGGAAGGGGGGAGGCTTAGGTTTCGAGTTCGCGCAACAGCGCGACGCGGTGGGCGTCGTAGGTTTGCACGGTGCCGTCGGCGAGGCGGAGGCGGAGGTGGCCGACATGGTCGATGCCGAGAAAGGTGCCGGTGAAGGGCCGGGTTTCGTCGGCGAGGGTGAGGGCGACGCGGCGGGGTTCGCGCCAGGATCGGTTCAACTCTTCGGCGATGCGAGGGAAGTCGCCGGCGGCGAGCGCTCCGTGGGCGACGGCAAGGGAGCGCAAGACGACGCCGGAGATGTCGTCCAGGCTGTGGTTGCCGACCGGTGCCAAGTCGGCGAGGCGCGTGGTGGTGCCGGCGAGTTCGGCGGCGGCGGTTTCGGGGTGGTTAAAGACATTCAGGCCGATGCCGACCACGGCGGTGTCGGCGGTGTGGCGTTCGACCAGCAGGCCGGCGAGTTTGCGGGAGCCGCAAAGGATGTCGTTCGGCCAGCGCAGGCGAAGATCGGTCGCGCCGAGTTCGGTGAGGGCGGCGATCAGTGCCCAACCGGCGGTCAGGGGAAGGAGTTCCCAAGTGGCGCGGGGGCCGGGGCAGGGGAGCACGGCGGAGAGCCAGAGTCCTCCGCGATCAGACACCCAGTGGCGACCGGTGCGTCCGCGTCCGGCGGTCTGGGTGTCGGCGCGCACGGCATGCCAGGCGGGCAGGCGGGCGGCGAGGGCGTTGGTGGTTGGAGTGGATGGCACCACGTCGAGCATCCAGTTGTTACAAACTTCGCTTTCGCGCGGGTTCGGCAAAAGGGAGGTCATGGTGGTGGCTGGAGCTCGGGCGGAGCAGGTGAACTTAGCGCAGGCGGTGCGAGGTGAAGATATCGCGGCGGCCTTCGCGGGCCCAGTCGGCGTCGAAGATGGGAATGACCGCGACGATGCGCACCTTGCCGGCGAACGTGGCATGGATGGCGGCGGCTATCACGGCCAGAAGTTGGGGCGGGAGGGGAGTGTCTTTGCTCATGGAAAAGGAGGCGGAGGGAGAAGAACGTGAGCGGATTCTGGCCAGCCCCGTTTGAAGGGCGGCGCCGGCCAGGGAATGCGTTTTTTATGCGATGCGCAGCAAGGCGGTGCCTTCTTCCACGCCGTCGCCGGCGTTTACGAGAATGGCGGCGACGGTGCCGGCTTGGGGGGCGTAGATGTAGGTGTTCATTTTCATCGCCTCGACGGTCGCGACTTGCGCACCGGTGGCGACCGCCTGGCCGACTTGGACGTCGATCGAGACGACTTTGCCCGCGAGCGGACTTGGGATGTCACCAGCGGCGGCCGGACCTTTGGCGGGAGCGGAGGACACAGGGGCGGAGACCGGGGCGCTGACCGGCGCGGCTTGCACCGGGGCGGCCTGCACAGCGGGGCGGGGGGCGGCGACGGCGCCGGCATCGTCGAGCATCTCGACGAGCACTTCATAAGATTTACCTTCTACGGTAACGCGGAGTTTTTTCATGGTGAGAGCGGGTAGGCGGAGATTGTTCGGATAAACGTTCGTTAATTAGAGCGGGATGTTGCCGTGTTTCTTGGGTGGGCGGGTCTCGCGCTTGGAGAGCGTGTTGCGCAGGGCCATGGCCACGATGCTGCGGGTCTGGGCGGGCTCGATCACGTCGGTGATCACGCCCTTGCTGGCGGCTTCGTAAGGCGAGGCGAATTTTTCACGATAATCGGCGGCGAGCTCCCTGGCCTTGGCCTTGGGGTCGGCGGCGGAGGTGATTTCCTTTTTGTAGAGGATGTTCACCGCGCCGTCGGCACCCATGACCGCGATTTCGGCGCAGGGCCAGGCGTAAACGAGGTCGGCACCCATGTCTTTCGAGCACATGGCGAGGTAGGCACCGCCGTAGGACTTGCGCATGATGATGGTGATCTTGGGCACGGTGGCGGCGGCGAAGGCGAAGAGCATTTTCGCGCCGTGGCGGATGATGCCGCCGCGCTCCTGGGCCAGGCCGGGCATGAAGCCGGGGATGTCCACCAAGGTGACGATGGGCACGTTAAAGCAGTTGCAGGTGCGGATGAAACGCGCGGCCTTGTCGGAGGAGTCGATGTCGAGCGTGCCTGCCTTGACCATGGGTTGGTTGGCAACGATGCCGACGACGATGCCTTGGATGCGGGCGAAGCCGATGACGATGTTCCTGGCCCAGTCGCGTTGCACTTCGAGGAAGTCGGCGTCGTCCACGAGGCGGGCGATGACCTTTTGCACATCGAGCGGGTTCTTGGCGTCGGCGGGAACGATCTCGTTCATGCCGGCATCGGATTCCACGATCAGCGCGGACTTGTTGCGATGGGGTGGATCCATCACGTTGTTGGACGGCAGGAAGGAGTGGAGTTTCTGGACCAAGGCGATGGCACTGGCTTCGTCCTCGGCGATGAAGTGGATGTTGCCACTTACCGAGGCGTGGGCGGCGGCGCTGCCGATTTCGTCCATGGTAACGGTCGCGCCGGTGGCGGCCTTGATGACGTCCGGGCCACAAATGAACATCTGGGCGTTCTTCCTCGTCATGATGATGAAGTCGGTGAGGGCGGGCGAGTAGGCCGCGCCACCGGCGCAGGGGCCGGCGATCACGGAGATCTGGGGCACCAAACCGGAGAGAAGGACGTTGCGGAAAAACACCTGGCCGTAGCCGGAGAGCGAGACGTCGCCTTCCTGGATGCGAGCGCCGCCCGAGTCGTTGATTCCCACTACGGGGATGCCGGACTGCTGGGCGTAGTCCATCAAGTCGCAGATTTTTTTGGCGTGAATGCGGCCGACCGCGCCACCGCCGACGGTGAAGTCCTGGGCGTAGGCGGCCACGGGCCGGCCGTCCACGTAACCGACGCCGGTGATGACACCGTCGCACGGCATTTCTTTGTCGCCCATGCCGAAGTGGTGGGCGTCGTGCTGCGCGTGAAGACCGAATTCCATGAAGGTGTCGGGTTGAAAGAGGGCGTTGATGCGCTCGCGGGCGCTCATGAGTCCCTTCTTTTTGCGCTCGGCGAGTTTTTCGAGACCGCCTGCGGCGTAGGCCTTCTGGCGTTTTTCTTCGAGTTGTTTAAGCAGTGCTGGGTCGATGGCCATGGTGGTGGACTTGTTGAATTACAGAGATTGGACGACTCAGGCCTTGGGAGCGCAAAATTCGGTGAGCACGCCGAAGGTGGATTTGGGGTGGAGGAAGGCGACCATCTTGCCCGCCGCGCCCTCAAACGGGGTGGCGTGGATGAGCTTCACGCCGGCGTCGGCGGCCTGCTGAAGCTGGCCGGTGAGGTTGTCGCTGGCGAAAGCGACATGGTGGATGCCCTCGCCGTTTTTTTCGATGAATTTGCCGACGGGGCTGTCGGGAGACATCGGCTCCAGCAATTCGAGGTGCACTTCGCCACAGTTGAAGAAGGCGGTGCGCACCTGCTGGGACGCGACCTCCTCGCGGTGTTCGCACTTAAGGCCGAGGGCCTTTTCGTAGTAGGGGATGGCGACGTCGAGCGAGCGGACGGCGATACCGAGATGGTCGATGCGGGTGATCATGGGCGTGTTGGTTTTCGGTTACGACGGGATGAGATTACGGGAATGCGCCGGTTTCGGCTTCGCGGGCTTTGGTTAAAGACGTGCGCTTCTTGCACAAAATCCGCGCAGTAAACTTCGGCGGTTTTTCGTATGGTCTTAGCATCACGGGGCGTTTCGGCCCCGGAATTTCAATCCACGACCAACATGTCCACTACCGCACTAGCCACCCCGCCCGAGGATGAGACCCTGGCCGCTTCGATCGCGACCTGGCGCCGCACCGTAGAGGCCGAGTTGAAGGGCGTTCCCTTCGACAAAAAACTGCTCACTCGCACTTTCGAGGGCATCACGCTGCAACCACTCTACACCCGCATGGATATTGCCAAGCGCGCCGCTCATGCGGAGTTGCTGGCCAAGCCGCCCGGCGCGGCCCCTTACCTGCGCGGCACCCGCGCGACGGGCTACGCGGTCGAGGGCTGGGAAGTGGCGCAGGAAATCTCCGCCGCGACCCCCGCTGAATTTAACCAACGCCTGCGTGAAGACCTCATGACCGGCCAAAATGCGGCGGTTCTATTCTCCGCCACGCCCGTGCGTCCCAACGGTCTGGTTTTGGAAACCGCCGCCGATCTCGACGCCGCGCTGGCCGGGGTCGAAGCCGGGGTGCTGCCCGTGCATATCGATGCGGGGGCGGACGCTACTGTGCCGGGTGACCTCTATCTGGCCTGGACACAGAAGCAGGGCTTTAAGGGCTCGTCCCTCACCGGTTCGGTGACCGCCGATCCGCTCGGAGTTTGGGCCGCCGCTGGCGCGCTGCCCGTCGCCTTGCCCGCTGCGTTTGATGCGTTGGCGGCCTGGACCAAGCGCGCCGCGCAATCCGCCCCCGCGCTCCGCACCGTCGGGGTTAACGCCGGTCTCTGGGCCGAAGCGGGTGGCACCGCCGTGCACGAGCTGGCCTTCGCGCTCTCCGCCACGGTGGAAACCCTGCGCGCCCTGCGAGATCGCGGCGTGCCGCTGGAGGTTTCGGTGCCACGCCTGCGCGTCAGCTTCGGCGCGGGCCCGCAATTCCTGATGGAAGCGGCCAAATTCCGCGCATGGCGTCCGCTCCTGACCCGCGTCGTGGTCGCGCTGGGCGGCGACGCCGCGCTGGCCGGTCGCGCCACGGTGCATGCCGTCACCACCCGCTGGAACAAAACCCGCCTCGACGCCCATGTGAACATGCTGCGCGTCACCACCGAGGCCTTCGCGGCGGTGCTGGGCAGCGTGGATTCGCTGCATATCGCGCCGTATGACGGACTCGATGGCGTCGGCACCGGCGAGAGTTTCGCCCGCCGCATCGCTCGCAATGTCCACGTGATGCTTGCCGAGGAGTTCGGCACCACGGTGCCCGCCGATCCGGCGGGCGGTTCCTGGTGCATCGAGAGCCTGACCGACGAGCTGGCCCGCAAGGCTTGGGAGCTTTTCCAAGGCATCGAGGCCAAGGGCGGTTTCTCCGCCGCGCTGCGTGCGGGCGAGCTGCAAAAGCTCGCCGCCGCCGCCGCCAAGGAAAAAGCCCAGGCGGTCGGCGCGCGTCGTAGTGGAATCGTGGGCACGAACCTGTTCCCCAATCTGCGCGAAACGCCCTTGCCCGCCTCGGCAATCCTCGCCGCCGCGCCCGCCGCCGCCTGGTCGGCGGAAAAGATCACCCCGGCCGTCGCCTTCCGCGCCGCCGCCGGGTTTGAAAAACTGCGCGACGCCAGCGCCGCCTACTCGGTGCGCACCGGCAAACGCCCCCGCGTGTTCCTCGCCAAGATGGGGCCGCTCATCCAGCACAAGGGCCGCGCGGATTTCGCCGCCGGATTCTTCGCGCCGGGCGGTTTCGAGCTGGTGGCCAAGCAGACCTTCACCGACGCCGCCGAGGCCGCCAAGGCCCTCGCCGCTTCCGGTGCCGAGGTCGCGGTGCTTTGCTCGACCGACGAAACCTATCCGCAGCTCGTGCCGGCTTTCACCGCCGCCGCGCGCGCCGCCTGCCCGAATGTTACGCTCGTGCTGGCCGGTCTGCCCGCCGACGAAGCGGTTAAAAACGCCTTCGCCGATGCCGGTATCGACCAGTTCATCCACCTCCGCGCCTCTGCGGAAGAAACCCTCGCCCTCTTGCTCAAGAAAATCGGAGCCCTCTGATGAATCCCAACACCAATCCCGACTTTAGCCGTCTCGGCTACGACGACATCGCCGTGCCCGCCAGCGCGCCGGCCGCCGCGCCTGCCGCCGAACTGACGGAGAACTACGAGCAAATCCCGCTCAAGCCGGTCTTCACCTCGGCGGATCTGCCGCCCGTCGCCGCGCTCGACACCATGCCCGGCCTCACGCCGTTCACCCGTGGCCCCTACGCCACGATGTATGTGCAGAAGCCATGGACGGTCCGCCAATACGCGGGCTTCTCCACCGCCGAGGAGTCCAACGCCTTCTACCGCCGCAATCTCGCGGCCGGTCAGGCGGGCCTCTCGGTCGCCTTCGACTTGGCGACGCATCGCGGTTACGACAGCGACCACCCCCGCGTGGTGGGCGATGTCGGCAAGGCCGGCGTGGCCATCGACTCGGTCGAAGACATGAAAGTGCTCTTCGATTCGATCCCGCTCGATAAGGTCTCGGTCTCCATGACCATGAACGGCGCGGTGCTGCCCGTCATGGCGTTCTACATCGCCGCCGCGCTCGAACAGGGCGCCAAGCTGACCGATCTGGCCGGCACGATTCAGAACGACATTTTGAAAGAGTTCATGGTGCGGAATACCTACATCTACCCGCCCACGCCCTCGATGAAGATTATCGCGGACATCTTCTCCTTCACCTCGCAGCAGATGCCGAAGTTCAACAGCATCTCGATCTCGGGGTACCACATGCAGGAGGCCGGTGCCACCGCCGATCTGGAGCTGGCCTACACCCTGGCTGACGGTCTTGACTACCTGCGCACCGGCGTCGCCGCCGGCCTGAGCGTGGACGCGTTCGCGCCCCGCCTCTCGTTCTTCTGGGCCATTGGCAAAAACTTCTTCATGGAAGTGGCCAAGATGCGCGCCGGTCGCACCCTCTGGGCCGAGATCGTCGCCCGCTTCAACCCCAAGAATCCCAAGTCCTGCGCCCTGCGCACGCACTCGCAGACCTCGGGCTGGTCGCTCACCGAGCAGGATCCGTTTAACAACGTCGCCCGCACCTGCATGGAGGCGCTCGCCGCCGCCTGCGGCCACACCCAGTCCTTGCACACCAACGCGCTCGACGAAGCCATCGCGTTGCCCACCGAGTTCTCGGCCCGCATCGCCCGCAACACCCAGCTCCACCTCCAGCAGGAGACGGGTATTTGCTCGGTGGTCGATCCGTTCGGCGGCAGCTACTACGTCGAATACCTGACCAACGAGCTGATCAAAAAGGCCCGCGCCCACCTCGACGAAGTCGAGAAAATGGGTGGTATGACCAAAGCCATCGAGGCCGGTATCCCCAAGCTCCGCATTGAGGAAGCCGCCGCCCGCCGCCAGGCCCGCATCGACAACGGTCGCGAGACCATCGTCGGCCTGAACAAACACCGCCTCAAGCAGGAGGCCCCGCTCGACATCCTGGAGGTGGACAACACCGCCGTGCGCATTGCCCAGATCAAGCGTCTGGCCGAGCTCCGCGCCGCGCGCAACGAGCCGGCGGTCAAGGCCGCGCTGGCCGCCCTCACCGCGTGCGCCAAGGGTGGCGAAGGCAACCTGCTTGCGCTGGCCGTCACCGCTGCGCAGGCCCGCGCCACGTTGGGCGAGATCAGCGACGCACTGGAAGTCGTTTACGGCCGTTATCAGGCTCAGATCCGCTCGATCAGCGGCGTGTATCGCCAGGAATTCGGCTCCGACAAGACGGTTGATCGCATCAAGGAACTCGTGGCCAAGTTCGAGGGCATCGAGGGTCGCCGTCCGCGTCTGCTCATCGCCAAGCTCGGTCAGGACGGGCACGATCGCGGCGCCAAGGTGGTCGCCACCGCCATGGCCGATCTGGGCTTCGACATCGACATCGGGCCGCTCTTCCAGACGCCCGAGGAAGCCGCCCGCCAGGCGGTGGAAAACGACGTGCACTGCGTGGCCATGAGCTCGCTCGCCGCCGGTCACAAGACGCTGTTGCCCGCCCTTCGCGACGCCCTCAAGGCCCTCGGTCGCGAGGACATCATGCTGGTGTGCGGCGGTGTCATCCCGGCGCAGGACTACGACTTCCTGCTGGCCAACGGCGCGAGCGCCATCTTCGGCCCCGGCACGGTGATCACCAAGTCGTCGCTGCGCACGCTGGAGCTGCTCTTGGAGCGCGTGAGCGAACCTGCGGCTTGAGTAAGCGGTAAATCAAAGCACCGGTCGGTTGACCGGTGCTTTTTTGTGGCCTTGTCCCTCGGTGGTCCCGGAGCCGTTAATCCGGGTATAAATATTTCTTAATCCATGTCCGAAAAACCACTCCAGCTTCACGATGGTTGCCCGCAACCCCGCCCCGATTGGGTGCCGGACGATTGCGGGCCGACGTTCACCACGTGGGTCATGCAGGGCGTGCGCCCTTCCGGCGCGGTCAACGCGGTGCCGCCGCCGCGCCGCCGCGCCACGCTGTCCACCGAGGATTACGTGAAGGGTGTGCTGGCCTGTGATCCGGGCGTGCTGGGCCGGGCGATCACCTTGGTGGAGAGCAACGCGCCCGCCCATCGCCGCCAGGCGCAGGAGTTGCTGGCCGCCTTGTTGCCGCATACCGGGCGGGCGAGGCGTATCGGGCTGACCGGTATTCCCGGCGCGGGCAAAAGC
This sequence comes from Verrucomicrobiota bacterium, assembly GCA_026398135.1. GTDB lineage: Bacteria > Verrucomicrobiota > Verrucomicrobiia > Opitutales > Opitutaceae > IMCC26134_A. Next base: position 10,966 of record JAPLTN010000115.1, on the reverse strand, counting down.
ACGTTTATCGAGGCCTTTGGCCTGCATCTGGTCGGGCAAGGGCACAAGCTGGCGGTGCTGGCGATCGACCCGTCGAGCGCCGTCACAGGCGGCAGTATTTTGGGCGACAAGGTACGTATGGAGTTACTGGGTCGCGATCCGCGCGCGTTTATCCGGCCCTCGCCTTCGGGCGGCTCGCTCGGCGGAGTTACGCGCAAGACCCGCGAGGCCATTCTGGTCTGCGAGGCGGCGGGCTACGATGTGGTTATCGTCGAGACGGTCGGAGTGGGGCAAAACGAAGTCGCGGTGCGCGCCATGGTGGACGCCTTTGTGGTGCTCTCCATCGCCGGGGCGGGCGACGAGATGCAGGGCATCAAAAAAGGCGTGATCGAGATGGCCGATTTGATGGTGATCAACAAAGCCGACGGGGAAAACATTCCCCGCTGCACGGCGGCGCTGGCCGAGATGCGACGGGTGTTGCATTACCTGCGGCCGGCGACCGAAGGCTGGAAAACCACCGTGCAAACCGCCTCGGCGCGCACGGGTGCGGGCGTGGCCGACGTGTGGACGAGTTTGCAGGCGTATTTCGCCACGGGTGAGCAAACCGGCGCGACCGGGCGGCGGCGGCGCGACCAGGCGGTGGCGTGGATGCACGCGCTGATCGAGGAGCGCCTGCGTTCCGACTTTTATGGCGCCGAGGCGGTGAAAGCGATGCGCGGCGAGATCGAGCAGGCCGTCGCAGCCGGTCGCATCGCGCCGCTGGCTGGGGCGCTCAACTTACTGGCGGCGGGCGGCGTGACGCACGAGCGGGTGCTGGCTTGAGCCGATTAAACCGGGAATTCCGCTTTCAACGCAGAGACGCAGGGGAGCTGCGAAGTCCCGCTTTTGCAGCATAAGACAAGCTGCTGGCCTTACGCGGGCAAGTGTTGCGCGCAAGCAAGCAGGATGAGGTTTTGAAGCCCGGATTTTGGCCGAGGACGGCAACGCTAAACGACGAACCGCCGATTCTTTCAGGTGTAGAGTTGGCCGTCCCGGCCAAGGTTTGGGGACTCTGTGCTTTCGGCAGAGCGATTTATTCAACGCAGCGCAGCGAGTTGATTCTCCGCCACCTCGGACAAGGTGAGTTGTGAACGTTTGGCTACGGCCCGCAGGCGTTTCGCGGTTGCCGGGGAGAGCCGCAGCAGCAAGGGCACTTTTCCGGATGGCTTGCGACCCGCGCCGGCCCGCGCGCCGCCGCGAAGCGGTTGCAGGTCTTGTGGTTTGATCACGGGCAAGGACTCGCCGTTGAGCGCGGATAGGTTGGTTTGGTAGCCGTCCGCGTCGAATTGAGGCTTAATGGGTTTGTTTCCAGTGGTCTTCATAGAGTTGCTTTCCTTGACGCCAGTAACCGGCGCGATGGTGCGAATGATGCCCGATGGGCGATGAGGGTAACGGACCAACATCACGCGTGTGTCCACCTTGCCGAGCAGCCACCAGCGCAGTTCGCGTTTGTCGCTATGTGCCGGGTCAAAACGACCAAGGCGTGCGGATCGTCAAACGCGTGTTTCGCCATGGCGAAATCTACGCCATGGGCGGCCGCATTGGCCGCTTCTTTGGCAGGATCTCACGTGAAGCGCATGGCGCCAAGCTGTGGGATTAAATTGAAATTCAATATTTGAATTCAAGCACCTCAGCATGTTCTCAAGGGTTGCAGTAAAACGCGCTTTGAAAGTCTTTTCCGATTGAGCGGGGAATTCGCCATAAGCGGCTCAGCGCCGTTGGCCGGGAGGTGCCTTGCTTGGCCTCAGGTCTGCGGATGCCAACGCCAATTTGATGGAAAGTAGCATCTAGCGGCATCCTTCGGCCCGTTTCCCTTTTTCCAGTCAGCGTCGCCACCGGTCGGGGATTACGAACGGGAACGGTGTCGATAGGCGGTCGATCTCCAGCTTGTCCTCGTAGCGATTCCAGCCGACAATTCGATGATGGTAGTTGGAGCCGCTGGCACCGAGCTGCAGACAGGAGAAGACCGCACGGACGAAGTCGTTTTCACCCGCGTCCTTGTTGGGTTCCAGCCAGATGCGGCCGTGGAAACCGTCCTGCACGCTGGCGTCGGGGAGTGCTTCGGCCGCGACGATTGCGGGCTTGGCGGGGTCGGCGGCGGCGACCACGAAAAGGTAAGGCTTCGGCCCCCGGTTAGTCGGGACGATGCCGGCGGTTCAGAAAACCAGCTCCTGCCGGCCGTCCATGTCCACGTCCACCCAGTGGATGGCACGGCGGTCGATATTGTTTCTGATGTCGGCCAGTCGCGGAACGACCTCCCGGCGGTAGTGTACCTGGAACTCTTCCGCCAGCTTTGCCAGCTCCTCGTCAGTGTAGTCGATGCGCTTGAGGATTTGGGGCTGGAGAGCGGCGATCACTTTCCTGGCCTCTTTGAGTCGCATTCCCGCAGCCCCCGACGATGGGGCCAGGACGGCGGCGTCGAGGTCGCCGGCCAGCAGGATGCACGCGGTCGAAAGAACGACCTAAAGGAAACGACTTACGCGCAACGGGATTTTTCCGGGCATGGGGTAATAACAAGAGCCGAGGCTGGACTTCATTAACTCGCCCGATGCGGCGCACCCGTCGTGGGAGGATTAACGGGAAATTTGTTGAGCAGGACCGGGCGTCTGTATGCGCCCCTGCGCGTCGATAATGAACGGATCCACGCACAACTTGCCGTGCTCGGGGCTTTGGAGCACTTCGTTGCGGTAGGAGAACCATTTGCTGCCGTCGGGGCGGTCGAAAATGGCGGCATGACCTCCGAGGAACAGCCGGCCGCGCGGGTCTTTTTGGTACGGGCCGAGGATGTTGTCCGCGACCGCCACGTTCACCCAGTATCCGCGCCATTCGGTCGGCGCGGCGTCGCGGTAGATGGCCGCATGGAACAGGTAGTAACGGCCGTCGATTTTTTCCATCCATGGCCCCTCCAGGTACTCTGGCGTGACGGTTGAGCCGATGTCGGTGTTTTTGGCGGTGACGACGAGCTTGGGCTTGTTGACCAAGGCGATCTTGCCCTCGGATAGCCGCGTAAGATCGATCTCCTGGATGTCGATGTTGCCGCGCGGCATGACGGCGTAGGTCTTCCCGTCGGTGTCGGCGAAGAGCGAGGTGTCGCAGGCACCGCCGGGGATGTAAGTGATGTGTTGATACGGGCCCGTTATCCGGTCGGCGACGCCGACAAATGCATAGCCGGCCGAGCCCCAGTTGCCGGCGGGATTGTATTCGGGTTTAATCCAGTTGTCGGCGGTGAAGATGAGGTAGAACTTGCCGTTGATCTTGTGGATTTCGGGCGCCCAGAAGCGGTTTTTGTAGGGTGAGTTCTCCGGAAGATCGGACGACTTCACCAGCCAGTTCTCGAATGTCCAAGACGTGAGGTCCTTCGATGAATAAAGGGCTATGCCGGGTGAGCCACCTTGGTTGGGGCGGTCCAGTTTTTCAGGGTCGCGATTGGAGAACGGGTGCATCGTGAAGATGAGATAGTAGGTGTCGCCTTCGCGGATGATGCAGGGGTCGCGCACCTCGCGCTGTTCCTTGGACTGGCCCTCCGTGTAACTGAAGGGCAAGGGATTGGGGTAGGCCTTCGGAGACGGGAGTTGCGCCGAGGCGCAAGAGGCGAGGACGAGGGCGAAACTGAACGCGGTGCGGATTGAGGTGATTGTTGAGGTAGGCACGGTGCTGGGTGGGTGAAAGTGCGTTAGGCTCGGCCATGGGCCGCTCAATAACAATGTTATATCGACATAACATCAGTTTCAGCGTCAAATCCTAATCTGAAGCTGCGGTGTCATCCAAAGCGAGGTCTGCGGGGTGGTGACATAGGAATGCATGCCTGATGGGATGGTGATGGAGCCTGGCAAGCGGGGGCACAGACAGAAATGTCGAGCTCACGTTTATACCCGGTTCCAAGTGAAGGAAAGGCCAGCTATAAGGGAATGGCCCTTCCGCGACCGTTGGCGTGTAGATATGCCCTAAATGGACCTTGGTCTGCGGATGCTAACGCCAATCTGAAGGAAATTAGCACGTAGCTTCCCGACCGCTTCGGCCCGGTCACCCGACAGACCGCTTCGGCCCGACACCGTCCTTTCGCAGGCACAGAGTCACGGGCTGCCGAAGTGCTTAAAATGCCCTAGTATTGCTGGGGCACGACCATCTCGGGGCGCACGGGGTTGCGGCGGTAGGCTTGGTCACGGACGCGATCAGGGAGAATGATTTCCGGTTTTTGGATCTCTTCGTAGGGGAACTGCGAGAGCAGGTGGTGGAGGCAGTTGAGGCGGGCCATTTTCTTGTCGATCGCGGGGACGACCCACCAGGGCGCATCGGCGTTGTGGGTGCGGTCAAACATCTCTTCCTTGGCTTTGGTGTAGGCCTCCCAGCGGCGGCGGGATTCGAGGTCCATGGGACTGAGTTTCCACTGTTTTAGGGGGTCGTGGATGCGGCTGTTGAAGCGGAACTCCTGCTCTTCGTCACTGATGGAGAACCAGTATTTGATCAGGGTGATGCCGGAGCGCATCAACATGCGTTCAAACTCGGGTACCGTGCGGAAATACTCTTCGAGCTCGGAGTCGGTGCAGAAACCCATGACGCGTTCGACCCCGGAGCGGTTATACCAGCTGCGGTCAAAGAGAACCATTTCGCCGGCGGCGGGCAGGTGGGCGACGTAGCGTTGGAAATACCACTGGGTCTTCTCGCGGTCGTTGGGGGCGGGCAGGGCGGCGACGCGGCAGACACGGGGGTTGAGTCGCTGGGTGATGCGTTTGATGACTCCGCCTTTGCCGGCCGCATCGCGGCCTTCGAAAAGGATGACGACCTTCTTTTTGTGCGCCACGATCCACTCCTGGAGTTTTACGAGCTCGGTCTGCATGCGGAACAGCTCTTTGAAATAGACTTGGCGGGCGGCGCGGCTTTCCGCGGTGCCGGGGCGTCCGCCGGCGGCATCAAGTTCCGCTTCGACGAGTTCCATCTCCATTTCTTCATCGAGACCATCGAGCACTTCGTTTTGGACGCGTTGGTATAACTCGTTGGAAATATCTTGGTCGGGCATAGGAATTGATGGGTGAGAAGGTAGACGGGTCCGGCTGGTGTGGCGGGGAGGTTTTTGGGGCGGCGCAGCGGGGTCAAGGGACGGAGTGGTGCGTGGCCGGCCGGATCATGGAATGTTACCTGACCGACACAGGCGGGCGCACGATGGGTGGGCGGACTTTTACCGGAGATCGGAAAACTTCGGCGGGACGCCGAAGTCGGCGCGCAAGACGCGTGCGCCACCCCCGGACCATCCGTCGGAACTGGCAGGCAGGGGTTTACGCGTCGCCTTCCACCATCGGCGTGGCGGAGGTCAGGCGCTTGCCGTCGTGCACCAGCGCGTAGAGGGGCACGGGCGGGGAGCGGTCGAGGCGTTTGACCAAGGCGGGGTCGGTGCGTTTGGCGAGTTCGAGGAAGTGGAGGCCATCGGCCTCGCAGGCGAGCAGGCGGGCGTAGGGCTTAAACACTTCGGGACGGCCCAGCACGCGGGCGAGGCGTGGGGCGGAATCCGGGGCGGATGTCACTGACGCAGGGGCGGTGGCGGTGGCGCGTTCGAGCACGAGGCAGCTGTAGGCCTGGCTGCGTAGATCGAGACCGGCGCGGTGGGAGAAACGCACCCAGTCGGGGTCGTTTTGCACGCCGGGCGGCGGCTCGGCGAAAAAATGGCACCAATCGCGGGCGTTGGCTTCGAGGAAAAGCGGGCAATTTTCCCGGTGGGTGCAGGGCGCGATGATGCGGTGCCCGTCGCGCAATTGATTACGCACGGCGGCGAGCGCACGACTGTCAGCATGGGTGCCGGGCTCCACCCAAATGACGCAGGCGGCACGGGCGGCGAGGTCGAGCAGGGTGTCGCGCGCGGCGGGGCTTAGCTCGTTTAAAACGTGGCTGACGACTAGGGTGGTGCGGCTGGCATCGAAGCTTGCCGGTTCGAGGCTGGGCGGCGTGGTGACACTGAGGCCGGGGCAGGTGGCGCGAGCGCGTTCGGCGGCGTAGGCGACGGCTTCGGGGCTATGGTCGGTGAGGGCGAGCGAAGTGAAATGCCCGGGGCCGAAGGCGGTCAGCACGCGTCGTCCAGCGACGCCGGAGCCGCAGCCGAAATCGAGCAGGGTCGTCCCGGCGGGGGGCGCCCAGTGGCGGAGGCGAAGTTCGCGCAGCAGGGCGTCCCATTTCCAGCCGATGCGTTCGGCGTAGGTGGCGTCGTAGGCGGCGAGCGCTGTAGTGGTTTGCCAATACGGACCAGTAGAGGCGGCGTCGCGGGCGAGGAAGGTGGCGCGGAGGCGTTCGAGGGCGGGCCAGTCGAGGGCGGCGAGATCGGGCATGAAGGTGTCGATTTAGACTAATTCGGGCAGGGTGTCCCGGTAGCGGCGGAGCAGGGGGGCGAGACGGAGGGCTTTCCAGAGGCGAGGCCAGAAGCTGCGCGGGGTGCGCACGAGTCGAATCAACCATCCGAGGTAACAACGATCCGCCCAAGGTGGAATCGCGGTCTGGGCACCGGTTAAAAACGCGATGGCCGCGCCGAGGCAGAGAATGGCGGGGCGATAGCCGAGTTCGGCACGCAGGGTGTGGCCTAGGCGTTCTTGCACGCCGCCTCCGATGGCGAGCATCACGACGGCGGGGCGTCGTTGGCTCAGGAGCGCGAGCAGGGCGGGGTCGGAAAGTGGACCGGTGGCGGGGTAACGGGGCGCGAGGTAGGTGTCGGCCTCGGTCACGGGAAAGCCTTGGGCTCGCAGCCAGACGAGGTTGCGATCGCGCTCGGTGGCGGAGGGCATGACCCAGAAAACCGCGCCGGGTCTTTTGAGCTCGGGGCGCTCAAGCACGGAGCGCATCAGGGCCAGGCCGGAGTGGCGGGGCAGTTTCTCGCCGGTGAGCGCCCTCCAGAGCAGCACCATCCAACTGGAATCGGTGATGACGAGGTCGGCGGTGGTAAGGGCGGCGCGGTAGGCCGGGGAATGGACCAAGTCCGCCGCCATTCCCGGCCCGGAGGGGGCGACTACCAAGCCGCCCGACAGCGCGTGGTCCGTAGCCCGGTCGAGCGTTCCCACGAAAAACGTCACGCCGAGAATGCGGCGGGTCGGTGCGGGGAAAACAGCGGCGGACATGGGGCGATAAAGGCGGAAAAAGGCGGAAATGCTGAAAAGCGGAAATTCGGAGCAGGCGAGCGGCGTCGGGTTTATGGGACGGTGGGCGTATCGGGTGAGGCGCGTTTTAGGCGGAAGAAAGCCTGAAGGAGTTCTTTGCACTCGGCCTCCAGCACCCCCCCGGCGGTGAGTTCGAGGTGGTGGTTTACCCGGGCCAGGTCGTTGAGGTTGGTCGCACCGCCGAGGCAGCCCATTTTGGGGTCGGGCACGGCGTAGCAAACGCGTTTAAGGCGGGACATCAGGGTGGCGCCGCTGCACATCGGGCAGGGCTCCTTGGTGACGTAGAGGGTGCAGTTTTCCAGCCGCCAGTCGCCGATCGCGGCGGCAGCCTGGGTGATGGCCAGCATCTCGGCGTGGGCGGTGGGGTCGCGGGCCGCCTCCACGGTATTGTGGGCCAGGGCGATGATTTCGCCGCCGCGTTCGATCACACAACCGATGGGCACCTCGTCCTGCCGCCAAGCCTCGATGGCCTGGTTATAGGCCATGGCCATGTAGAAGGCGTCATCCCGCACCAGTTGAGAGGGGAAAAGTTTGGGAAAGGGACACGCGGGAGGCGTGGGGTTGGACTGGACCATCGGTGTAAAAAACGGGCTCGGGCGTGTCGGGTGGGGGAAAGCCCTTGACTAGGGAGGGCTGGTTGCGGCTTACAAGTGAACTTTACGAACTCTCTACGCATGACTCCAATTCTCGTCCCGGGCGCACGCGCCATCCAGTATGTCTGAAACCACTGACAGCAAATCGATCGAAGTCGAAGGCAAGATCGTCACCGTGCTTCCGGGCACGATGTTCAAGGTTCAGTTGTCCAACGGGCATATCGTGCTGGCCCATATCTCGGGCAAGCTGCGTAAAAACTTCATCCGCATCTCGACTGGTGACCGGGTTAAAATGGAGATGAGTCCCTACGATTTGGAGAAGGCGCGCATTACCTACCGCGTGCGCGAGACCAATCCTTCTCCGACCCCCACCTACCGTCGCCGCTACTAAGCGAGGCCGTGGTGCGTATGCCGCCGGTTTAACTAGCGCTCCCGCTTCCGGAGCGCTTTTTTGTGTCACGATGCCAACCAAAGCCGCCGCTGCAAAGACTCGCTCGCGGACGGTTAAAAAAAGCCCGGTCGTGCCGGTGCCGGTTATTCCCGTGGACACTGCTGCGGCCGCTCCCGCTGGCGCGACAAAGCCACCTCTGCCAGCGGCGATGCAGGCCGGGATCGAGGACTTCGGCAACGTGCTCACCTTGGAACGGGGACGCTCGGACCACACCTTGTCGGCCTACGAGTCGGATCTAAGCCAATGCGCGGCTTGGCTGGCGCGACATGCCGGGGTGAGCGATTGGCGGGACGTGACGGCGGAGCAGGCGACCGATTGGCTGCAATCGCTCACCGGCGACGAGCTGGCGGTGGCGAGCCAGGCGCGCAAGCTCACCGCCCTGCGCATGCTGGCCCGACATCTGGTGCGCGAACGGGTGCGCGAGGACGATTTCACGGCGCTGTTGTCGGGTCCCAAACTGGTGCGACGGGTGCCGGGCATGTTGAGCGAGGCCGAGGTGAATCGGCTGCTGGCCGCGCCGCAGGGCGGGGACGAGTTGGCGTTGCGAGACCGGGCTTTGCTGGAGCTGTTTTACGCCAGCGGTCTGCGCGTCTCCGAGTTGGCGGGCCTGGGCTTGCAGCAACTGGATCTGGACAACGGTTTTTTGCGGGTGTTTGGCAAAGGTGCGAAGGAGCGGGTGGTGCCGGTGGGGGGACGAGCGGTGGTGGCCTTGCGGGTATATCTGGACGCGGGGCGTCCGAAGTTGGTGCGCGCGAAAACCGGTGGGGCGGTTTTTCTCAGCGAGCGGGGCGGTCCGCTTTCGCGCAAGACGCTGTGGTATTTGGTGCAAAAATACGCGGCGGCGGCGGGCATCGAGCGCGGAGTAAAGCCGCACCAGCTGCGGCATAGTTTTGCCTCGCACCTGTTGGGCGGCGGAGCCGACCTACGCTCGATCCAGGAAATGCTCGGTCACGCCAATTTGGAAACGACCCAAATATACACTGCGGTGGAGGAGAAACGCTTAGTCGAGCAACACGCAAAATTTCATCCGCGCAACCAAGACATCGAGTAACCTAATAGGTTACTTTGGGCCGGGGGCGGGGTTGGCCTGCGCCATGAATACGGAGAGAAGGAACCGCTAAATTTCGCTAAAACACGCTAAATCAGAACTGGGATACGGTTTATAGCCGCCTTTTTTAGAGTCGGTTAGCGTATTTAAAGTAAAACTGTAGCCGCGACCCCGCCCTGCATTTGATGGCTACAGTTCTATTTAAAATGCTCCAGCGACGTTAGCGGTTATCTGTTTTTTCAGCCGTTGGGCTTTTTGCCGCTGGCGAGCAGGGTTTCGAAGTGGGGGGCTTCGGCTTCGCGGGCCACGGTGACGACTTCGATCGATTGGAAACCGGCGGTTTCGAGGAAGGCGTGGAGGGTGTTTTCGGTGAAACCGAGCCAGACGTCGGCGTAGAGTTCGCGGGCTTTTTCAAAATCGTGTTCGCGCAGGTCGAGCACGAGCAGTTGTCCGCCGGGGCGCAGGATGCGGGCGGCCTCGGCCACGGCGGTCTGCGGGTGGCGGGCGTGGTGCAAAGCCTGGCTGAGGATGGCGAGATCGACCGAGGCGTCGGGCAGGGGGACTTTTTCGATGTCGCCCAGTTTATAGGTGAGGTTGGCGAGGCCGTTTTTCTCGGCGAGGGCGGTGCCGACTTCGACCATTTTGGGCGAGCTGTCGATACACCAGACCCGGCGGGCGCGGCGGGCAAGGAGCTGGGAGACGAGGCCCTCACCCGCGCCGAGATCGGCGATGTCGATGGGCGGGGCGAGGCGCAGGGCGAGGTGGCCGAGGGCTTCCCAAGAGCGGCCGGGGCAGTAGTTTTTACCCAGACGACCCGCGATGAGGTTAAAGTATTCTTCTTGGTGGGCGCGGCGTTTGGCGAGGGCGCGAGCGAGGGCGGCGCGGTCGGCGGCGAGTTCGGGTTGCTCGGCCACGGCTTCGGTGGCGGAGCGGAGGAGGGCAAGCGTGGCGGGGGGCAGGGGAGCGCGCAGGCGGTAGTAGGCGCGTTTGCCATCGCGGCGGTCGGCGACGAGTTCGGCGGAGCGGAGCAGGGCGAGGGATGACGAGATGCGCGACTGGGCCATGTCGAGAATCTCTTGGAGCTCGGCCACGGAAAGCTCCTCGCGCAGCAGGAGGGCGAGGATGCGCAGCCGGGTGGGCTCGGCGACAAGTTTAAGAGTATCCCAGGAGGTGTTCACGCGGGACGGTTATTTAAGCAGCCAGCCTAGCGCACAATCCCGGACTCGGATAAGTCGGCTTCGATTTCTTCGAATTGGGCTAACGCGGCGCGGAGGTCTTCGACGATCTCGGTCGCGATGATGCCGGGGGCGGGGAGCTTGGCGCTGTCTTCGAGGGCTTCGTCTTTCAGCCAGAAGATATCGAGGTTCACTTTGTCGCGCTTGATCAGCTCGTCGTAGGTGAAGCTCTTGAACCGCTCGGTTTCGACGCGGTGGTGGCGGGTGTAGGGTCGCCGCTTGCCGGCGACCGTTTCGGAGCGGTCGTCGGCAAGCGACGACCCTACGTTGCCGAAATAGCATGCGACGAAGTCGTCGAGGTGGCTGCGCTTGAGGGTGTTTTCCTTAAGGGTGAAATGCTGGTTGGTGCGGAGGTCGTAGATCCAGAGTTTCTCGGTCCAGGCTTTTTTGTCGGCCGCCGGTTTGCGGTCGAAGAAGAGGACGTTGGCCTTCACGCCTGGGGCGTAAAAGATGCCCGGGGGCAGTCGGAGGAGGGTGTGGACGTCGGC
>JAPLTN010000014.1 GCA_026398135.1 Verrucomicrobiota bacterium | reverse complement strand
CCGAGGTTGGCGTTGAGGGTGGTGCCGTCGTTCAACGCGTAGGTGGCGGCGGTGAGGGTGCCGGTGCCGGCGAGGGTGCCGCCGTTGCCGGTCAGGCTGGCCACGGTGTCGAGGTTGGCCCCGAGGTTCACGGTTGCGCCGTTGTTGATCACCAGTGCGCCGGTGTCGGCCAGAGTGTTGGTCGCGTGGCCGAGGGCGAGGGTGCCGCCGGAAACGGTGGTGCCGCCAGTGAAGGTATTGGGGTTGGTCAGGGTCAGCGTGCCGCTGCCGGACTTGGTGAGGGTGCCGGTGCCGTCGATTTGCCCGGCGAAGCTCGAGTCGGTGCCCGAGCTGGCGATGCTCAGGGCGTTCGCCCCGAGGGTCACGGTGGTGCCACTGGCCGCGCTGACCAGGCCCTGGAGGGTTTCGTTGCCGGTCAGGGTCAGGTTGGAGGTGCCCGCCAGGGTGGCCACGGCCGCGTTGCTCAGGCCGCCTTGGGTGCTGAGGCTAGCGGTGCCGGAGACTTGCATGTCGGTGCTGGCGAGGCTGCCGGTGGTGTCTAGCACCAGAGTCCCGCCGCTCACGGTGGTGGTTCCGGTGTAGGTGGAAGCGCCGGTCAGGGTCTGCGTGCCGCTGGATAGAGTGAGGCCGCCGGTGCCACTGAGGATTCCGGTGGCGGTGCCTGAGCCGGAGGAAAGGGTGAGCGTATTGGCATTGAGATTGACCGCGACGTCGCCTTGCAGGCTGCCGATGGTCTCGTTGCCTCCGAGGGCGAGGGTGCCGGCGGTCAGGGGTACGGTGTTGGTGACGATGGCAGTGTCGGCGAGGCGGTCAGCGGAGCCGGTGGTGAGGGTTCCAGAGTCGATATTGACGGTCGCGGCGGCGGCGGTGCCATTCAGCGCAACCGCGCCGTTGGACGTTACGATGCCTGCGCCAAGGTTGGCGTTGAGGGTGGCGCCGCCGTTCAAAGCGTAAGTCGCGGCGGTCAGGGTGCGGCCGGTGCCGTTGAGCGTGCCGCTGTTGACCAAGGTACCCACGGTATCGTCACCACCGAGGGTGACGGAGCCGGCATTGGTCAGCGTGGCGGTGTCGGCGAGCAGATTGGCGCTCGTGGTGGTCAGCGCCGCACCGTTGGAAACGCCCACCGTGGTGGCGAAAGCGGTGGCGGCAAGGGTGGTGGTGCCGGACTGGACGGAAAGGGTGTCGGTCGCGCCGGTGAGAGCGGTGCCAGAGGTGCCATTGAGAGCCACGGTGCCGTTGGCAACGATATCGCCTGCGCCGAGATTGGCGTTAATGGTGGAGCCGTCGTTGAGCGCATAACCGGTGGTGGCGCGAAGGGTGAAGCCGGTGCCGTTGAGGGTGCCGCCATTGCTGACCAAACGGGAAACGATGTCGCTGCCGCCGAGGGTGAGCGTGCCGGCATTGGTGACGGTGGCGTTGCCGATCTGGTTAATGCCGGAAGTGGCCAGGCTCGCGCTATTGGCGATGCCGACGGTGGTGGCGTTGTTGATCTCGCCGTCGGCGGTGACGAGGAGCGAACCGCCATTGACCGCGATGGTGCCGGCGCCGGAGGTCGAGTTGAGCGTCAGGGTGCCGGAAGAGACGGTGAGGGAGCCGCCGCCGATGCTGGAGAGTCCATTCAGGGTGACCGCGCCCTGGGTGGTGATGGCACCGGTGCCGAGGTTGGCGTTGATGACGGAGCCTGCGTTGAGCGAGTAGGTGGCGGCGGTGAGCGTGCCCGCGCCGTCGAGAGTGGCGGCGTTGCTGACCAGACTGCCGATAGTGTCGTTGCCGTTGAGCGCGATGGTGCCGTCGTTGGTAACGGCGGCGGTGTCGGCCAGATTGTCGCCGTCGAGGGTCAGAGCGGTGCCGGTGGCAACGGAGACGGTGGTCGCGGCGGCGGTGCCGGTGATGCTGGCGTTGCCGGTGACGTTGAGCGCGCCCGCGCCGAGATTGCCGGAGATGAGCGAACCGGGGCCGAGATTGTAGGTGGTGGCGGTCAGGGTGCCTGCGCCGGAAACGGTGCCGGTGTTGCTGAGGGTGCTCACGGTGTCGTTGCCGTTGAGTGCCAAGACGGACGAGTTCGTAACCGTGGCAGTATCCGCGAGGTTGTTACCGGAAAGGGTGAGCGTGCCGGTGTTGACATTAACAGTTTCGGCGGCGGCGGTGCCGGTGATGCTGGTGTTGCCGGAGACATTGATGGTGCCCGTCCCGAGATTGCCGGAGATGAGCGAGCCGGTGCCGAGTTGATAGTTGGCAGTGGTGAGCACGCCGGGGCCGGAGATCGTGCCAGTGTTGTTGAAGGTGCCGACGGTCTGGTTGCCGACGACGGAGAGGGTGCCTGCGTTGGTGACGGCGGCGGAAGCGGAAAACTGGCCGACCCCGCCGGTGGCGAGGGTGGCTCCGGCGCTGGTCGCCACGGTGGCGGCGGAGGTGAGCGAGCCGGTGCCGGTCAGGGTGAGCATGCCTCCGGTGACGGAGACGGAAGTCGAGCCGGCAGCGGCGGAAAGCGTGGTGTCGCCGGACTGGACGGTAACCGCGCCGGTGCCGGTGACGTTATTAATGGAAACGCCCGCGCCGTTGGCGGTGATGGGGCCGTTGCCGAGACGGGAGTTTACGGTGGCTCCGGCATTGAGAACATAGCCTGCGGCGGAGGTGAGGGTGCCGGTGCCGGAGAGCGTGCCGCCATTGACGGCGAGGCTGCCGACGGTGTCGGTGTTGGCCCCGAGATCGAGGATCGCGCCGGTGTTTACAACAACCGCGCCGGTGTCGGCGAGGGTGTTGGTGGCGTGGCCGAGCGAGAGGGTGCCGGCGTTGACGGTGGTGCCGTCGGTGCTGGCCTGGGCGGCGGTGAGGGCGAGGGTGCCGCCGCCGGTCTTGACCAAGGCACCGTCGGCGAGAACGCCGCCGAAGCTGCCGGCGGACGCGGTCACGGTGCCGGAGCTGGTGATGGTGGTGGTGCCGCCGAGGGTGCCGACGGTGAGGTCTTTGACGGACAGCGCGCCGGCGGTGCTGAGCGGGCCGGTGATGGTGAGATCGATGCCGGTGGCGGTGATGGCACCGGTGCCACCGGAGAGGCTGGCGAGGGTCTCGGTGCCAGTCAGGGTGAGCGTACCGCCGCCGACGAGGGTGAGATTGGTGGCATCGGCGAGACCGCCGGTGCTGGTGAGCGCGGCGCCGGAGCCGACGTTGACGGTGGTGCCGGTCAGCGAGCCGGTAAGGGCGAGAGTGCCGCCGTTCACGTTGGTCGCGCCGGTGTAGGTGTTGGCGGCGGAAAGAGTCTGGGTGCCGGTGGTCAGATCAAGACCGCCGGTACCGCTGATCACGCCGGCAGCGGTGCCTGCGCCTGAAGAGAGGGTGAGCGTATTCGCGTTGAGGTTGACCGCGACATCGCCTTGCAGGCTGCCGATGGTCTCGTTGCCGCCGAGGGCAAGGGTGCCGGCGAAGCCAGGAGTGGCGTTGGTGACGATGGCGGTGTTGGCCAGACGTTCGGCCGCACCGGTGGTCAGGGTGCCGCTGTTGATGTTAACGGTGGTGGCGGCGGAGCTGCCGTTGAGCGCGACGCTGCCGGCCGAGCTGAGGGCGCCAACGCCGAGATCCGCGATGATGGTGGAGCCGTTGTTGAGCGCGTAAGTGGCGGCGCGAAGGGTGCCGGAACCGTTGATGGTTCCGCCGTTATTGACCAAGCTGGCAACGGTGTCGTTGCCGCCCAGGGTGAGCGTGCCGGCATTGGTCACGGCGACGGTGGCGAGCTGGTTGATCGCGCCGGTAGTGAGCGCGGCACCGCCGGAAATACCCACGGAAGAGACGCTGTTGAGCGCGCCGTTTACGCCGAGTTCGAGGGTGCCGGCGCTGACGGTAAGCGGGCCGGTGAGGCTGTTGTCGGCGTTGAGGGTGACCTTGGCACCTGTGTTGTTGACGTTGAGCCCGGCGGTGCCGGCAAGAGCGGCATTAAACGTAATATCACGACCGCCGGTGATAAACGGCGTGGTCGGACCCGCACCGGCGACCAAGGTGATGGTGCCACCGGGAATGGCATCGTTAAAAACCAAGGCGTTGGAAGACGTGATGCCGGAGACGGTGACGACCCCGGCGATTTCGACGGCGGCGGTGGTGCCGGCGAAGCTGGCGTCGTTGCCATTGATCCAAGTGGTCGCGCCGGACCAGTTGGCGGTCGTCGTGTCCCAGTTGCCGTCGGTGAGCAGCGTCTGGGTGGCGGCCTGAAGACCGGAAGTGAGCGGCCCGAAGAGCGCGCCGGCGGCGAACGCCACGGAGCCGAGGGAAGTTGCGGAGGTGCGGCGGTTACGGGACAAGGCGAGGCGGGACGGGCGGCGGAATTTCATGGGCAAAACAGTTCTGGAGTAGGGTTAAATTGGGAAAATCAAACGCGGCAGGCTTTTACGCAGGCACGCGACAGGGCACAGCTCAACGGCGGAATGCGCCTGCCAAACAAAAGTCACGCGGGTCAAAGTGGCCACGGAAGACGCAAAAAACACGTTAGGGCGAACCTAGTTTGGCCCGATAAAAAACCTTCGCACCGGCGGCGGGTAAGGCGGCCGTCCAGGTCGGGGCAGCCCCGCCGGTGTAGCTCTGCGTGGAGCCGGAAACCGTGGTCCACGAAGCGAGCGTGGTGGTGGTCTCAAGGTGATATTGAAGCCCGGGAAACCCGCCGGTCAGGTTGATCTGTAATTGGCTGGACGCGGTTGCGACCGTAAGGCCGATGGTTCGTAACGCGGTGCTGGAACCGTCAAAATTTACCTGAACTCCGTCGTCGCCAGTAGCAGCCCAGTTAGTGCCGCTGAGGTAAACCACGGCCCCCAAAGTCTCAGATACAATACCATTTCCAACCTCAGAAAATGCAGGCGGCGTCGCGGTGGAATACCAAACGGTGCCGGCTTCGCCAACCGCCAGAAGTTTGCCGGCACCGTCGGACGCGATAGCGTTCAGAGAGGCATTTGTGGTGGTGGGGCCGGACCATACAATTCCGTCGTTAGAAGTATAATAAAGGCCCGTAAAACCTACGCCCATCATCGCCGGGGTAGTCACCGGTCCACCCACTGCGACCCAGACATTCGCCGGGGCACCTGACCAAGCGACACTCTTAAACTCTCCTGAACTTGGAGAGCTAATGGTCGCAGTAGACCAGGTCGCGCCACCATCGATCGAATACAGCGCATGGGTGCTCCCACTATTTCTACCCACCGCCACCCATTTACCATTGCCGTAACCCACGGAATTAACCGCTCCGACAATGGTCGGGGAACTCGGTGAACCGAGCGTCGAGTAGGTGGCTCCGTTATCGGTTGAGCGCACGAAGTAACCCGCATCTCCCATCGCAATCACCGTCGAGCCCGAGGCCGCAACGGCGTAAAGCGCCTTGGGACTATCCGCCGGGCGAACCGTGCCAAAGGTGGCTCCGTTATCGGTCGAGCGAACCAAGGCCCCGTCCGGAGCAAGCCCGACCACGCCGGTGGTTGGTTTGGCCAAAGCGGTGAGCGACGCGCCCAAGGCCGTGCCTTGGGCTGCGGCCGGGCCGAGCAGCCCAATAAATGCGCCGACCCAGAACAGCAGACGGAAGGTGAAGGATTTCATACGATGCAAGATAAGGTGGTGGATGAGTTAGTCGTTGCCCGTTAGGATCGAGCTGTAGATCGACATATCGATGTCGTCGGAGCCGCCGCGGCTTATGTTCACACCCGACGGATATTGAGGTCCGGTGGCGAAGACCGAGTTGGAGTTGACGATGATGTTGATCGAGTTGACCAAGGTCAGATTGGGACGAGTCAAGCTGGTGACATTGGCGTAGTTCAACACCGCAACCGTGGTAATAGCATCCTGCGAGCCCAGGGAAATGATCCCCGTGGTGTTGGTTACGCGGTGAAGCGTCATCAAGCCCGAGGAGTTAACAGAGATCGTCCCCGTGCTCGCGCTGACCACGGAACCCGTGGTCATGGTGAAGGCCCCCTGCGGAACGGAGAGCGAAATGCCACCCGAACCGGCGTTGGTAACGTCAGCCCACACGTTGAGATTACCCGTGCTGGTGGTGAGGCTCAGATTGCCGCTCGCACCCGACGAAGCTATCTTCAAGCCGGTGCCTGCTACCTTGGTCGTAGCCAAAGCCTCAAGCGCCAGATCGCCGGTTTGCGTAGTGGCCTGAATCTCCCTTGCGACGAAGTCGATGTCACCCGCGCCGGAGGCACCGATGCCCGTTTGGGTATTCAAGGTCACGCGGCCGTTCACGGCACTGAAGATGGCGCCTTCATCAACGGTGCCGTCGGTCAGGCTGGTCGCGTTGACCGTGATCGAGCCGTTTTCCGAAGTAACCTTGGTGTTCAGGGTGAGATCGGACGCGGCCTCGATCCGGATCGTGCCGGTGCCGTGGTCAAGAATTTGACCACCGATGCTGTTGATGCTGGTACCTTGAACACTGATGACCTGCTCACCACCAGTCGCGGTGGTGAAGTCCAGGCCGCCGCGACCCAAGGTCAGCGAGTTGAGGTTTACGATGTTGAGCAGACCGCTCACCCGCACATCGGAAGCCCCGGCATTTACCCGCAAGGGCAACAAGGTGGTCCCGGCGTCGCCTGAAGTCACCAAGCGCAACTGACCCGCAACCAAGCTGGTGGAAGCAGACGAGGTCGTGACGCTGCCGGCCGCCTGTATATCAAGCAGGCCGGTCGCGTTGACTTGGCCGAGCGTAAGCGCGCCGCCGGTGGCAGCCGAGATGTTACCGCCCGTCAGGGTGGAGCCTGCATCCGAAACAAACGCACCCGAAGTCGCGATACGCAGATTGCCCGTGGTTCCAGCCGTGAGACTGGAACTGGTCAAACCTACGCTCTGAGCCGACAGATTCAGATCCGCCGAGGCGTTAAGATTAACCGAGTTTAAGGTCAACGAACCCGCCACACGGAAGGTGGCGCTGCCACCGGAAACGGTGACGGGACCAGCCAGAATCAAACCACCGCTTAACTGGGTGAAGATCAGTGAGCCGTTGCCGGCCAAACTTGCGCTCGTGACGGTGGCACCGGCGAGATGCGACCGGAAGTAAGCCATGCCCGCACCACTGTTGGTGAAGTTGAGGGAGGGGGCGGAGACATCCAGATCTCCACGGCCAGTCTGGCCCAAACCAGTGGTCGCGCTCAAGGTCAGCACGCCGCCCGTGCGCAGCACCGGATTCTCATCCGAAGTGGTTTCCAAAATACGCGCGCCTGCGGTAAGGCCCATGGCTCCGGTGGTGGAGCTCACCACGGCCCCAAGCGACACATCACTGGAGGAACCCGCCGCCGCCAGAGTGACGGAACCGGACCCATGCGCGGTGATCACCGAGGAAACCGTGATCGACCCAGCAAGCGTGGTTAACGAGATGGCCCCGTTTCCAGCCGTGGTAACCAACCCAGCCTGCGCCGCGTCGGTGACCGGCGTCAGAGTGGCGTTGGCTCCGAACTGTTGAATGGTCGCGGTGGTGATACCCACCGTGATCGCGTTAGCCTCGCGCAGATAAATACCGCCGGAAGTCGCTTGGGCCGAAACCGTGCCAAGCGCGGTTTCAAGCACGGAGGAAGAGCCGCCGATACCGACACCGGCAATCGCCCTCAACGAGGCAGCGATGATGTCATCGCCGCCGGAAACGTCGCCCGCATCGACAATCGAACCGCTCGTCGCGATGAGCGAAAGATTCGTATTGGTGGTGACTCCACCCAGCGTGATCGTGCCTCCGGCGACGATACGAACGTCACCGTTCACAGCAGTGAAGCGGCTGTTGTCAGCCTGCGTAACGTTGGCTGCTATTCCGGACACATAAATCGTGCCCGAACCACCAGTAGTTACGTCGGCCGTCGCAACAAAAGTCGCGGACTGCGCGGCCAAGACCGTGATGTGGCCAGACCCGGACAGGATATCGGCGTTGGCGGTTACGGACCCGGCTACGGAATCGAGCAGGATGTTGCCGGTGCCATTGGCGGTGACGGTGATGCCGTCAGCGTCGCTGCCGTCGTTGAGGGTCAGGTCGCCGAGGGTGGCGACGAGGACGATGTTGCCGTTCAGACCAGTCGTCAGGTCGGACTGGGCGGCGTCGGTAACGGTGGTGGTGCCTGCGGAGGAGGTGAAGTCGGTGACACTGACGGTGACGTTGGTCACGGTCGCACCGTTGTCTTCGGTCAGGTAGATCGAACCTGTCGCGGCGAGAGCGGTGACGTTGTCGATGTTGGTCGTCAGGTGGCGGGCGGAGGTGCCGATGCTGTTCTGGGCCTGGAGGCGCAGGTTCGTCGCGGTGACGTTCTTGGTCGAGGACGCGGCGTTGATCAGGCTGCCCGCGTCGGAGTCGATGGAAACGTTGGTCGCCGTCACATTCCCGACGGTAAGGTCGCCTTGGGCGCGGAGTCGGGCGGAGCTGCTG
>JAPLTN010000043.1 GCA_026398135.1 Verrucomicrobiota bacterium | reverse complement strand
GGCCTGAGCACCGCCTTCCCGCAAGGCGCGACCATCATCAGCGGCGGAGCCAAGGACGGCGCGACGATCTACAAAGACCGCCCCTGGACTTTTGCCGGCCTGCCTCCCTACCTCGTGGGAGCGGATTACCTGCAAGTCGCCAACGACGACGCCGGCACCTCGGCGGGCGAAGGCGTGGTGTTTAAAATCGGCGCGGTCGGCCGGGTGTACGTGGCCTACGACGACGGCAACGTACAATTCCCCGTCGTCAGCAGCCCGACCTCGATCAGGAAAACCAAAGACCAAATCCTCATCAACGGCCGCCCGCACACGATCTACCGCAGCGGCGACATGAACGGCGGCGAGCTCACCTACCTCGGCACCAACAGCTGGACCGAGCAGCCCCCGGCGGGTCTTAACAACTACGTCGTATTCGTGGTGGCGGAAAAGCCCAACTCCCTGACCCCGCCCTGATTCTGCGCCACGCCAAGGCGCATGGTACGACATAATTCGCTGGAGAAAATGCTTTCTCTGCGGCTCCGCGACTTTGCGTTAAATACTCGGTTTGATTAAAAAGAGCATCTTCCTCCTTTATGGCTTCCACTCCAATCCCCGCCCGTCCGCCTGTGCCCCGCCCGTCGGAAGCCAGCGAAATGCATCAGTCCAACTACCGCTGGGTGATCTGCGCCCTGTTGTTTTTCGCCACCACCATCAATTATGTGGACCGGCAGATCCTGTCCCTGCTCAAGCCGATCCTGGACAATGAGCTGCACTGGACCAATGCGGAATTTGGCTGGATCAACGCGCTCTTCCAGGGTGCCTACGCCTTCAGTTATCTGTTCTTCGGCTGGTTCATCGACCGCTACGGAATCAAGATCGGCTACGCGGTTTCGATCGCCGCCTGGAGCCTGGCGGCGGCGGGCCATGCCTTGGCCAACACGATTGGCGGCTTTGCCGTGGCGCGGGTGGCCTTGGGGCTGGGCGAGGGCGGCAATTTCCCCGGGGCGGTGAAAGCCGTGTCGGTGTGGTTCGCCAAAAAAGACCGCGTGCTGGCCACCACCTTGTTCAACTCCGGCTCCAATGTCGGCGCGCTGATCGCCCCGGCCTTGGTCCCGCCCTTTGCCCTGGCTTTCGGCTGGCACGCCGCCTTTCTCGCCGCCGGTGCGGCCGGCTTTGTGTGGCTGATCGCCTGGTATATCTACTTCCGCGATCCCACTGAAAAGGCTCTCGCCGCCACCGGACCGGGTGGCGCGCCCGAGGCCCCCGAACCTAAACTACCCTGGAAAGCGATCCTGCGCTACCGCCAGACCTGGGCCTTTGTGGGCGCCAAGTTTTTGACCGATCCGGTCTGGTGGTTTCTCCTGATCTGGCTGCCCGATTATTTTAAGAAAACCCGCGGCCTCGACCTCAAGACCATGGGGCTGCCCCTGGTGGTCATTTATGCGGTCGTCACCGTGCTCAGTATCGCCTGCGGCGTGCTCACCTCCCGGTTGGCGGGGCGCTTCAGCTCCCTTACGGCTCTGCGCCGCGCCGCCCTGCTGACTTTTGCCTGCACGGTGGTGCCGATCGGCTTTATCGGCCATTTCGATCTCTGGACGGCGGTCATTATCATCGGCATCGCCGGGGCCGCCCACCAGGCCTGGTCGGCGACCCTGATGACAACCGTCTCCGACGTTTTCCCCAAAAGCGCGGTCGCCTCGGTCATCGGCCTGGGTGGCTTCATCGGCTCTTTCGGCGGCATGCTCTTTCCGGTGATCTGCGGCATGGTCCTCGATGCGTTCACCCAGTCCGGCAACGTGACCCAGGGCTACGGCGTGCTGTTCACCTGCGCGTCCCTCGCCTACCTCGTCGCTTACGCGCTCAACCGTTACCTCTGCCCGTCCTTTGCGCCGATGGCCGAAATCCCGACGCCTCAGGCCAATCCCTCCCGCTAAGCCCGGGCCTCCCCTTCGCACCTGGAAATAACCTCATATCTCAATCATGAAACACCCCCTGCGCATCGCCCTGCTGCTGCTCGCCGCCGTCTTGTTCCTTTCCCCGCTGCACGCGGCCTATACGCCGCCGCCGGCCGCCTCGCTGGAATTAAACTTCAACCCCGGCTGGCGCGTGGCCAAGGGCAGTTATCCGGTCGAGGGTGTGGACGACTCCGCCTGGGAGCGCGTCGCCACCCCGCACACCTACCACGAACGTCAGTCCTATCAGGGAATGAAACCGGGTATTCGCGATCTCGGTGCCTTTACCTACCGAAAGCACTTCACCGTGCCCGCCGACTACGCGGGTCGTAAGCTGGTGATCGAGTTCCAGGGCATCCGCCAGCGCGGCCAGTTTTACTTCAACGGCCGGCTGCTTGGCCGCGTCTCCGATGGCGTCACCCCCTTCGGCTACGACCTGACGCCTTATGTGAAATTCGGCGCGGAAAACACCCTGCACGCCGAGATCGATTGCAGCGACAAGGAATTCGGCACCGGCACCGCGATGTCGTGGTTTTTCCCCGGCTTTAACCCGCTCTATGGCGGTATCTGCCGCAACGTCACTCTGCACGTCTTGCCCAAGGTCCACGCCACCTTTCCGCTCTACTCGTCGTTCAAGACCGAGGGCACCTACGTTTACGCCGAAAACATCTCCACCGAAAAACGCACCGCCGACATCGGCGTCGAAGTGCAGGTGCGCAACGACGAGGCGGCCGCCCGCGAGGTCGAGTGCCGCGCCGTGGTGGTGGACCGCGCCGGAGTCGAGGTCACGAGCTTCACCGGCCGCCAGAGCATCGCGCCGGGGGCGAACCACACCTTTGTATTCAACCGCAACGTCGGAGGCTTGAATTTCTGGCAGCCCGGCCACCCCTATCTCTACGATGTTTACACGATCGTCACCGCCGCGCCCGGAGCCGCCCCCGACGTGCGCCGCATCCAGACCGGCTTCCGCAAGATCGAGGTGCGCGGAGCGGAGTTTTTTATCAACAACCGCGTGCTCATGACCCACGGCTACGGCCCGCGCAGCCAGAATGAGTGGCCCGTCGTCGGCAGCGCCTATCCCGACTGGCTGCACGACTACACCAACCGCATGATGGTCGAGGGCAACGCCAGCATCGTGCGCTGGATGCACAACATGCCCTCGCCGCAAGACATCGCCTCCTGCGACCGCTTGGGTTTGATGCAAATCATGCCCGGCGCGGACCGCGAAAACGACTCCATCGGCCGCGAGTGGGAAATACGCATCGAGGTCATGCGCGACGTGATTATCTACGGCCGCAACAATCCCAGCATCGTGTTCTGGGAGGCGGCCAACAACGTGCTCATCCCCGCTCATACCCAGGAGATGGTGGACCTGCGTGATCGCTGGGATCCCCGCGGCTACCGGCGGCAGATGGGCGGCCGCGCCGAGGGCAAAGAGTGGGTTTCCTGGATGTACGGCGTGCGCAAAGAAAAACACCGCCTGTCGGTGGACACCGAGTTCCTGCGCGACGAAGGCCCCCGCCGCTGGTGGGACCGCTGGTCGCCGCCATATTTTAACACCAAGGGCGAGTGGAGGCTGGTGGACAACGCCGGCGGCTGGAACCGCAACCAGGACAACATGTGTGTGATCCAGTCCATCGTTCACGAGCAGTATTACAATGCCCGCCCCGGCACCGGGGAGGCGGTCTGCAATGGCGGCACCCAGTTGTTTTTCAACGACTCCGACACCTTCACCCGCGGCATCGATACCTTCCGGCGCAGCGGCCCGGTCGATGGCATGCGCATCCCCAAGGATGCTTATATCAACAACCAGACGATGTGGAGCAACACCCCCGAACTCTGGACCGAGGGCAAACCCGCCGTCTTCCTGCCCGGCCACTGGAATTACCCCGCCGGCACCCGCAAGCCGATGTATGTCTTCGTGAGCCCCGGCGTGGATAAGGTCGCCCTCCTGCTC
>JAPLTN010000015.1 GCA_026398135.1 Verrucomicrobiota bacterium | reverse complement strand
TCGTGAGACAGTTCGGTCCTCTATCCGCTGTGGGCGTTTGTGATTTGAGGGGTTCATTCTCTAGTACGAGAGGACCGAGAATGACGAACCGCTGGTGTTCCGGTTGTCGCGTCAGCGGCAGCGCCGGGTAGCTATGTTCGGAAGGGATAAGCGCTGAAAGCATCTAAGCGCCAAGCCCATCCCAAGATAAGATCACAATCCGTCGCAAGACGGTGCAGGCTCCGGGTAGACCACCCGGTTGATAGGACGGAAATGTAATCGCAGTAATGCGTTCAGTTTACCGTTACTAATGAGCCTGCCGGTTTATGCAAATGCTAGTTTCTAGTCGTTTAATTTACTTCCTTACAAATAAAGTGTATCAGACCTGATATTGTAACAAACCAATTTCCTGGTGATTATATGCCGGGGGTTCCACCCGTTCCCATC
The DNA here is from genome assembly GCA_026398135.1 of Verrucomicrobiota bacterium. Lineage (GTDB taxonomy): Bacteria > Verrucomicrobiota > Verrucomicrobiia > Opitutales > Opitutaceae > IMCC26134_A. The sequence goes on along the minus strand of JAPLTN010000015.1, from coordinate 60,425 downwards.
CCGAACACGGCCGTTAAGCCCCGAGCAGCTGATGGTAGTAGGACGTTAGGTCCCGCGAGAGTAGGTTGTTGCCAGGTTTATGACCCGAGTATGCGAAAGCATGCTCGGGTCTTCTTCGTACTTAAGCACTTCGTAAACAGATCAAAATGGCTACTAAAAGAGTTGGCTAACATTAATCGCTTGTCCCTATTACCTCACGCTTTCTTTCACGCCCCCACACCATGACATCTGAGAATAATTCATTAGTCCCGGCTACCTCTACCGATAGCGCCAAACAAACTATTCGACATCAGGATTTAGAAATTAAAGATGCGCAGGTGATTTTTGACGCAGTGTGGCATGACTTGGAGTCTCGGTTTGGTCGTGACCAGTTACGGTTTCCTAAGGAAATCATATTGCTGGGCGGAGCTCCTGGATCAGGAAAAGGGACGAATACCGCATTTATTTTAAAGGCGCGTGGTTTAACTTGTGAACCGATTGTGGTAAGTGCACTGCTTGACTCCCCTGAAGCAAAAAGTTTGAAGGACGCCGGGCAGATGGTTGGAGATAGACAGGTGATTGGCTTACTCTTCAGCAGGCTTATCCAGGAGACTTATCGAGATGGCGTGATTTTGGATGGATTTCCCCGTACGCAGGTGCAGGTGGAGTGCCTTAAGTTTTTGGTCGATAAAATGCATGGCTTGCGGCGTGAATTTTATAAGTCCCCTTTAAGGGCGCATTTTCGTCATCCAACGGTCCATATTATGGCCCTCTTCGTAGACGAAAAGACGTCTGTTGAGCGTCAGCTCAAGCGCGGATTGGAGATTCGTAAGCACAATGAGGAAGTGCGGCGCACGGGACTCGGAGAAATTCAGGAGGAGCGGGCTACCGATTATGATGTAGACCTGGCGAGACGTCGGTATCGCGTTTTCAAGGAACAGACGTGGGATGCCTTACAGTCGCTTCGCGAAATATTTCACTACCACTTGGTTAATGCACAGGGGGCACTGGAGGAGGTTGAGCAAAATATTCTGCATGAATTGCAGTATCAGAGTTCGCTGGAACTGGATCCACGGACGCACGACCGTTTGCGCGCGATTCCTGTGGCAAACGATATTATCATCCATGCTCGTCAGGAATTGGTGAAACGACTCGATACTTATGAGTATGAGCATTCTGAGCTATTTGGTCGGGTGGTCGTCTTTATCGATAAGAAGATTATGCCGATCATTCTCCGGCATGCCATTTCAGGTGTCGCATTGGTGAACACCGAGGATCTGTTGCTTGATGACCCAATAGCGCTGGCAATCCTTATCGATATTTTTAGCGAGCGCGGTTTTCATGCAACGGTCGATCTCCATCGTATAGAAATCCCTGATCAAATGGATGTTACGACGGGTAAACTCACTTGCCGGATTAAAAAAGTTTTCCGAATTCAAATTCGGTTTCGTGGTTCAGAAATTCGTCGCGGATGAATGACGGGGAGACACTGCGGCAAGGGTTGTTAAGAAAGCATCTTCGTTTCTTGTGACCTGACTGTCTCCGTTTTCGTTCATAGCCAACGAAATCATTGGGTTAAGCAGCTTTCAATAGCTGCATTTAGTTCCTTTTCACGTTCACGGATACCAGTCCCGATCAGCACGATTTCCTGGCGGCGGTCGCCGTGCGGCTCGGACCAATTCGCGATCACGCTGGCGGGGCGGTCTTCCAGGCGGGCGCGGCCGGCTGCGATCCGCGTTGCCCACCATACGCTGAGTGTTTCCCAGCGCACCACACCCCCGGCGACAGAGATGAAACCCATCTCGTCGGGAGAACGCGTGGTCCAGAAAAACCCTTTTGCGCGAATAACGCCGGGTAAGCCGGTGGCGAAGAGCACGCCCAACTTATCGGCGTCGAAGGGGGCCCGGGCGCGATAGACCATGCTGCTGATACCGTATTTTAACTCATGGTAAGCGGGTGCCGGGTCGGGGCGCAGCGCCGCCAGCGGCACGGGGCCAGCCAGGCGGTTGAGTTCTTGTATCCAGCGCGCCGAAGCCGGGGTTTGGCGCGGATCGAAGCGCTGGCGCCCAAGAAAGATTTCCGCCGCGACTTGGCCGTGTTCGGTAGTCAGAATTTCCGCCCGCGGATTCAATCCTACCACCAGGGCGCGGGCCCGCGACAAATGCGCGCCTTCCTCGGTGGCCCGGTCACATTGGTTAAGGATCACGAGGTCGGCGCACTCGATTTGCTCCAGCATGAGTTCGAAAAGCGGGCGCTCGCCGCCAGCGGTGGGAATGCGTCCGCGTTGCGTGGCTTTGTCGGCTTCGGTGGCTAGCGCGACGACGTCGATGACCGTGACCAAGGCGGCCAGGCGGGCGTGGGCGGAGAGCGTTTTCCCGAAAGGGTTTTTGCGGGTGAAGAGATTTACGATTCCGCGCGGGTCGGCGACACCGCTGGTTTCGACCCATAGGTGGGAAAAACGGCCGTCGCGGGCGAGGCGGGCGATGGCTTCGCCGAGGTCGTCGGCGCCAGAGCAGCACACGCAGCCGTTGCCCAGCGCCACGAGTTCGGTGGCTCCGGGCAGGTCGGTGGTGGCGGCGAGATCGGCGCGCACGGTGGCGGCGTCGATATTCAGGGCGGCGACGTCGTTGACCACGGCGGCCCAGCTCGCCGGAGTGCCTTCGGGGCCGGCGTGCGGGGTTTGGGCGAGCAGGTGGCGGAGCAGGGTGGTTTTTCCAGCCCCGAGGAATCCGCAGAAGACGGTGACAGGCGTGAGGGATTCGGTGGATGAGGCGGCTGGGGCGTGAGCTGACATGCCGAGAAGCAAGGTTACGCCAATTGGCGAAGCAATGGCGCGTTGCGCCGACGCTTGGCGGCTTCTCGCTCGCGCCTCAGCACGGACGCGACTTCGCTCACATTTCGTTATGACCGTTCCCTCGCCGCCGCTTCGGGCCTATGTGCTCGCGTTCACCACTCTGTATTTGGTGTGGGGCAGCACCTATCTGGCGATTCGGGTCGGGGTCGAGTCGATGCCGCCCTTTGCCATGGCGGCGGCGCGTTTTGCGCTGGCGGGCGGGGTGTTGCTGGCGTTTCAGCTTTGGCGGGGCGCGGCGTGGCCGACCCCGCGCCAGTGGCGCTCGGCGGCGATTTCGGGGTGTTTTTTGCTTCTGGGCGGGAATGGGTTGGTAACGTGGGCCGAACAGACGGTGCCCTCCGGAATCACGGCTTTGTTGATCGGGGCGGGCCCACTTTTCGTTGTGCTGGCGGAGTGGGCCTGGCCGGGTGGAACGCGGCCGGATGCGATTACTTTTGGCGCGATGCTGATAGGTTTTGGTGGAGTGGCCTGGCTGGCTGCGCCGTGGGAGCGCACAGGGGCGGGCGCGTTGGATCCGGCCGGGGTCGCGGCGATTACTTTGGCTACCATCTCGTGGGCGATGGGTGCGATTTATAGCCGGCATGTGCGTGATCCTGCGCCGCCCTTTGTGACGGCGGGTGCGCAGATGCTGGGCGGCAGCGTCGCGCTGGCGCTGGCGGCGTGGGTAAATGGCGACTACGCGGCGTGGAATACCTCGGCAATCACGCCACAGGGGTGGGCGGCGTTTGCCTATCTGGTGCTGGTCGGGTCTTTGGCCGGTTATAGCGCCTTCGCGTGGTTAACGAAACATTCCACTCCGGCGAAAACCGCGACTTTCGCCTACGTGAATCCGGTGGTGGCGGTATTGCTCGGCTGGCTGTTGCTCGACGAGCCGCTCGGTCCGAGAACAGCGGTGGCGGGCGCGGTGATTTTGGGCGCGGTTCTGGTTATCACTCTGCGACGCAGCGCGGCCAAAACGTGAGGCGGCGGCGCGCTCAGGGCACCAAACCGTTGAGTTTGGCAAAGGGGTCGCGGTGCGAGTCCGAGTGCCACTCATATTCGGCGCTTTGAGCGGCTTTCTCGGCGGTTTCCCGGTCGAAAAGCCGCTCGACCAGGCCGAGCGCCATATCCATGCCGGCCGAGATTCCGGAGGAGGTGAAATACTTGCCGGTCTCGACCCAGCGCGCTTCCGCTACCCAAGCGACGGACGGGCCCTGACTGGTGGCCCAGGCGTAGGCGCGTTTGTTGGAGGTGGCCGGCTTGCCATCCAGCAGACCGGTGCGAGCAAGCAGGGCGCTGCCGGTGCAGACACTGGTGACGTGCGGGGTGGCTTGGGCGAGGGCGTTGAGCGCCGAGATGAGGGCGGAGTTATTGACCTCGCGCCGGGTGCCCATGCCGCCGGGCACGATGAGGATGTCGATTTCGCCAGGGTCTGTGAGGGTGCGGTCGGCGATCACGACAGGCCCTTGGCCGCTGCGGATGGGCCCGGTTTTTTCGGCCAGCATCACAAACGTGAAACGGTCTCGCACCATGCTGAGCATTTCCAGCGGTCCGAAGACATCGAGGCATTGAAAACCGTCGAAAAGCACGATGCCGACCGTGCGTTTGCCCGGAGTTTGGGCTGCCGCGGGTGGGGCAGGGTTTGGCGACGTGGTCGCGCTGGTTTGCGCCTGGATCGTGCCTGGGCTGGCAAGCGCGGCCAAGGCGGTGGTGGCGAGGGCGTGGATGAAGGTGCGGCGCGAAGGTGTGGTCATGGAGGCGGGGAAGCACAACGCGCACCAAGACGGAGGGTTAAAAACGATTGAGCCGCCTCGAACTAAGTCGGGGCGGCTCATTTTCGGTGCGGCTCGAGGCCGCTGGCGCGGCTATGGCGCTATTCTTCGTCGGTGGTTTTGGCGGAGTATTTCGATGACTGGGTAGTTTTTCGATTCCGAGGCCTAACCTAGCTGACTCTGATTTCTGACAGGTGGTCCGATGACCACGAGTGGACTATACTACACTATGAATTATAATGATAGAGGAGGGTATGTAATTGCGGGGGATAATCGGCACCGGTGCGCCGCTTAGCCGAGCAGGAAAGGCTCTTGATGGTAGGTATAGGCGCCACCGGTTTTTTGCACGCGGCCGAGGGCGGGGAAGGGCATGTGGGCACCGAAAAGACGGAGGCGGTCGGCGGCGGCGCGGTCGAAGAGTTTTTTGCGCGTCTCGGTGGCCAGGGCGGGGTCGGTATCGTAGGCGAAACGCCATTCGGGATGGGCGAAACTCAGGGCGTGGTGGTGGGCGGCGTCCACGAAGTGCAGGAGTTGTTCCCGGCCCGAACTGATGACGACGGCAAGGTGTCCGGGAGTGTGGCCGGGAGTATCCAGAAGTTCGATGCCGTCGAGGATCTTGTCGCCGGCGTCCACCCGTTGCAGGCGTGGCTTGATGGCGGTGAGTACGGCTTGGGCTCCGGCGGTGAAGCCCTTGGCGGCGTCGGCTGGGACAGCCATGCCGGAGAGGTCGGGTGCGGTCTGGGTCCAGAAGGCGTGCTCTTTGCGCGCCATGAAAATCCGGGCGTTGGGGAAGTTAAGCGCGCCGGTCTGCGCGTTGACCAAGCCGCCGAAATGATCGCCGTGGGCGTGGGTCAAAATGACGGCGGAAATCTGATCCGGTTTTACCCCGGCATTGGCCAGGCTGGCGGGGAGAAAACCGGCGGCGGGGCCGTAGTTCGCGCCCGCGCCCGAGTCGATGAGCACAAGCTGGGAGCCGATGCGGACGAGGAGGACGTTGAAGGCGAGGTGGAGGCGGTCGGTGGGGAGGAGGGCGTCGTCGAGGGCGGCTGAGACTGCTCCGGTTTTTTCGCCGACGCCGAAGGGGCCTTGGTCGGGGGGCGGGGTGAGGCCGCCGTCTTGCAGGGCGAGGGCCTCGATCTCGCCGATTTTGAAGCGGTAGTAACCGGCTTGCGGGCCGCTCAGACTGGGGGCGGCGGGGGCGGAAGACGCGGCGCTGGTAAGGGGCGCGGCGCGCAGGTGGCTGGCGGCGAGGAGGGCGGTGCCGGCGAGTCCGAAGCAGCGCAGTGCCTGGCGACGGGTGATGGCGGGGGATACGGATGAACGCATGGTGTCGTCACCATGCGAGTCCGGTCGGGCTCGGCAAACCCGGGCGCGAAGAAAAATCAGCCCAACAAGAGGGCGATCTGGATGCCCGGGCCGTGCACGCCCTCGATCAAGATGCCTTCGACGTCGGCGGTTTTGGACGGGCCGGTGCACCAGATTACGTTGGGGTCTTGGGGCAGGGCGGCGATGGCGGCGGGGACGTCGATGTGGATCTGTGCGCGGCGGAGCACGGCGACATGCACCCAGGGAGAGAGGGCGGCGAGGCGGCGGGAGGTGTCGAGGTCGGAGAGCACGAGGGTGCCGGTCTCGGCGATGCCGGCAGTGGCGGCGGTGATGCAGAATTGATAGTCGTCGATGCGCGCGCGATCAAAGGTGGTCTCGACGTTGAAGCCACCGGCGGCGTCGAAGGCCGGGCGGAGTTCGTCCCAGAGCGCGGGGTCGCAGTAGCCGTGTTTCCAGCCGCCTTGGGTGAGGGTGGCGACGAGGTCGGTGGTGGAGGCGAGCGGGGTGCCGTTGACCGCTTTGAGGCGTTCGGCGAAGAAGGTCCACGCGTCCACCGGGCCGCGGGCCTGGCGCATGATGACGAGTTCGTTGTCCCAGTTGGGCAGAGGGGCGCGCTTGGGCAGCGGGGCCAGGGCGGAGGTGACGCGGGCGAGAAGGGTGTCGCGAGGGGAGGGCATGGGAGCGGGGAGCAGGAAGCTGGGCGCGGGCGGGGTTATTTGGCGGCGGGCGGGGTAGGGCGGTTGGCGAGCCATTTTCGGAAGGCGCCGCCGCGCCAGGCGGGCAGGGTGCGGTCGCGGAGCCAGGTTTGCATCGGCGGCACGGGGATGAGGCTCTTGGGGATGTAATTGAGGCTATTGCCGGCGAGCAGGGAGGTCTTCCAAACGAAGGGTTGCGAGGCCAGGAGGGACCACGCGCCCATGGGCGGGGTGCCGGCGGCGGCGGCCTTGGAGCCCTCCTGTTTGCCGCGATTGCGCAGGCGAAGGAGGAGGTCGGGGATGGGGATGTTGACCGGGCAAACTTCGTTGCAAGCGCCGCAGAGGGAGGAGGCCTTGGGGAGGTCGGCCAGCTCGGGGAAACGTTCACCGGCGAGCAGGGGGGAGAGCACGGCACCGACCGGGCCGGGGTAAACGCTGCGGTAGGCGTGACCGCTGGCCTGGCGGTAAACGGGGCAGACGTTCAGGCACGCGCCGCAACGGATGCAGCGCAGGATCTCGCGGCAGTCGCTGGCGAGGGCGTCGGTGCGGCCGTTGTCCACGAAGATGACGTGCATCTCCTCGGGGCCGTCGGGCTGGGTGGCGGAGCGGGGGCCGGAGATGAATTCGGTGTAAACGGTGAGTTGCTGGCCGGTGCCGGAGCGGGCGAGCAGGTTGAGGTAAAGGCCGAGGTCGGTCTCGCGGGGGAGGAGTTTTTCGATGCCGACCATCGCGATGTGGCACGGGGTGGCGGCGAGGCAGAAGCGGGAGTTGCCCTCGTTGGTGACGAGCACGAGGCGACCGGTGTCGGTGGTAACGAAGTTGGCTCCGGTGAGGCCGACATCGGCTTCGAGGTACTTTTTGCGGAGGTGGGCGCGGGCGCGACGGGTGATGGTCTGGGGGTCGTCGTTGTAGGCTCCGAGGCCGTTTTTCTCGAAGGAAGTCGCGATGTCGCGGCGGTTTTTGTGGATGATGGGTTTGACGATGTGGGAGGGGTGGTCGCCATCGATTTGGATGATGAATTCGCCAAGATCGGTCTCGACGCATTCGACGCCGTTTTTGCCGAGGTAGTCGGCGAGGTGGGTTTCCTCGGAGACCATGGTCTTGGCTTTGACCATTTTGGTGGCGTTGCGGGCGCGCATGATGGCGAGCACGGCGGCGTTGGCTTCCTCGGCGGTGGAGGCCCAGTGGACTTTTACGCCGTTGCGTTCAAGGGCGGCGGCGGCGGCGGGAAGGAGGGTGTCGAGGTTTTCGACGACGTGCTGTTTGATGTTGCCGGCGAGGCGGCGCAGGTGGTCGGGGTCGGGGTAATGATCGAAGAGGACGGAGGTGCGTTTCTCGTGGCCTTTTTTGGAGCCGTCGTAAACCGAGGCGCGGGTTTCGGGACGGAGCTTGGCGGAGAATTGGTCGATTTGCTGGAGGGCCATGGGAGGGAGCTAGGAGCTTGGAACGGGGTGCTTGGAGCGAGGACGGGTGGCGGGGGCTTAGGCGTTTTTCAGGGCGTCGCGGAGGATTTGCACGACGTGCTGGGTCTTGATCGGTTTGCCTTCTTTCTCGGCGAGGCCGCCGAGGTGCATCATGCAGCTCATGTCGCCGGAGACGAGGACGTCGGGCTGGATGGCGCGGATGTGGTCGAGTTTCAGGTGGCCCATGCCGGCGGAGACGTTGGGAAAGGAAACGGAGAAGGTGCCGCCGAAGCCGCAGCATTGTTCGCCTTCTCCGAAGGGCACGACTTCTAGGCCGGCGATGCTGGAGAGCAGGGTGAGGGAGGCGGGGCCGCTGCAGGTGCCGCGCGAGTGGCAGGAGCGGTGGAAGGCGATCTTGGCGGCGTAGCGGCCGGGCCATTTTTTAATGCCGAGACCATTGACGATGAAGTCGGCCAGTTCCCAAGTGCGGTTGCCGAGGGCGGCGATTTCGGCGGCGTCGGGCTCTTTTTCAAATTCAAGGGGCGCGCCGTGGAAGATCATCGCGGCGCAGGAGCCACTGGGGACGATAACGGGCAGGTCGCCGGAGAACACCTTCACGGTGTGACGCACCACGCGGCGGGAGGAGTCCCAGTCGCCGCCGTTGAAGGCGGGTTGTCCGCAGCAGGTCTGGCCTTCGGGGAACTCGACGGAACAGCCGAGGTGTTCGAGCACTTCGACCGTGGCCTTGGCTACGTCGTCATAAAAGGCGTCGCAGAGGCAGGTGGCCATCAGTTGCACACGGTTTCCGGCGGGGCGGTTTGGGCTGGTGATCAGGGCGGATTCGGCGTGGGACATAGCGGGGACGTAGGGTGATCATACAAAAAGCGCGATACCGGATGCGCGCAATCTTCATTTGATAGATAGTGAAAGTTTTTGGTAGATTTTGAGAGTTTTTATAGTTAAAGATTTTAGCTGCTTTAAACCCACCTTAAACCCTCCTCGTTTTATGCTTATGGCTACACCCCTTTATCTCGCGGCGGTTGATCTTGGTGCGACCAGTGGTCGCGTCATTTTAGGTAAATGGAAAGGAAAGCAGCTGGAGTTGCGCGAGGTACATCGTTTCCCGAATGCGTTTCAATCCATCGGCGGGCATGACTATTGGAATATTGCGGGGCTGTGGGAACAGATTCAGGCGGGGCTGAGAGCGGCGGCGGCGGCCTTGCCCAAGGGGGCCAAACTGGCATCGGTCGGTGTGGATAGCTGGGGGGTGGACCATGTGTTGCTGGATCGTGGCGGGCGCTTGGTTTTTCCCGCGCATGCCTACCGCGATGCGCGCACCCAGCCGGGGCTGAAGCGGTTGGCTAAAAATCGTGCCGACTTGGAGCGGATTTACGCGGCGACGGGTATCCCTAATGTATTTTACAACGCGTCACTCCAGTTGGCGGAGACGGTCGCTTCGTGTCCCTGGATCGTGGATGCGGCCGCGCGGTGTCTGTTTTTGCCGGATTATTTTAACCATCTGTTGGGCGGACGCGCAGCCAACGAACTGACCATCGCTAGCACGTCCCAGTTGTTGGGGGTGAAGGGGCGCGCCTGGTCGGCGGAGGCGCTGGAGCACTTCGGCGTGCCGGCCAAGTGGTTTACCAAGCCGGTCGCTCCCGGAACCGATTTGGGTGTGGTGAAAAACGCCGAGATGCTCGGCGGGGCCGCGCTGGAGGGCACGCGGGTCATCGCGGTGCCGGGGCACGATACGGCCTGCGCTTACGATGCGATGCCGGCCGCGCCGGGAGGCGGCGATTTGTTTATCAGTTCGGGCACGTGGTCGCTGGTGGGTTTCGAAAATTCATCCCCGTTGCTCGGTGCGGAGGCGCTGGCGGCGCGAGTGGCCAACGAACGCACCGGCGATGGTGCGTATCGTCCGCTGACCAACGTGATCGGACTTTGGCTGCTGGAAGGCGTGATGAAGGATTTCGCTTCACGGCCGGTCTCGGGTGAGGATTGGGACAAATTAATCGCAGACGCCGAGGCCTTGCCTGTGCCTGCGGGCTTGATCGACGTGGCCGACGCTGCGTTCACCAGTCCGGTCTCGATGAAGAAGGCTATCGACGCCCATCTGATCGCGCGTGGTTTGCCGGTGCCGAAGGATTTGGCGGGCTACACCCGCTTGATCTGCGCCTCACTCGGGCGCGGACACGCCGATGCCATGCTGCGCTTCGAGGGCATGGCGGGGCGGAAGTTCAGTCGCATCTTGATCGTAGGTGGCGGCTCCAAGAACCGCTTGCTCTGCCAGGCGACGGCGGATGCGGCCGGGGTGCCGGTGGTATCTTTCGCGCTCGAGGGTACGGCCGTGGGCAACGTCGCCCGCCAGTTGATTGCGCTCGGTGCGGTGAAGGATTTGGCGACCTTCCGCGCGCATTTGGCCAAGGGCCTCAAGCAAACGGTTTACGCACCGAAAAAGTAGCCGGGGGCGGATTAACACGCTCCGTGTCCGGAGCGCTTACTCCAAGCCGAAAACGGCTTTGGCGTAAGCTTCGGGGGCGAAGGGCTGGAGGTCTTCCTTTTGCTCGCCCAGGCCGACGTAATGAATGGGGAGTTTCAGGGTGCGCCAGATGCCGACGACGGCGCCGCCGCGGCTGGTGCCGTCGAGCTTGGTCACGACCAGGCCGGTGAGTCCGAAGCTTTGGTGAAACACCCGGGCCTGATCGATGGAGTTGCTGCCGAGCGAGCCATCGACGACGAGCCACGAAAAATGGGGGGCGGCGGGGTCGAGTTTTTGCAGCACGCGGCGAATTTTGGCCAGTTCCTCCATGAGGTTGCTTTTGGTGTGGAGGCGGCCGGCGGTGTCGATGATGACGACGTCCTTGCCCCGGCTTTTGCCCGCTTGGAGCGCGTCGTAGGCGACGGCGGCGGCATCGGCGCCGGTGTGGCTGGCGATGACTTCGAGGCCCAGTTTTTCACCCCAGGCCTTGAGCTGCTCGACGGCGGCGGCGCGGAAGGTGTCGCAGGCGGCGACGAGCACGGACTTACCCTCTTGTTGGAGCGCCCAGGCGAGTTTGGCGGTGGTGGTGGTTTTGCCGGAACCGTTGACGCCGATCATTACGATCACGGCGGGCAGGCCGTCGGGGCGCTTGGTCAGTGCGGGGGTTCCGGCGCTGCCGGAAAGCACGCGGGTCAGGACGGCGGCTCCGAGCTCGGCCGCTTGTTTACCCTGAAGCTGCGGGTCCTTGCGGTAGGCGGCTTTGATTTCGTCGAGGATTTCGGTGGTCGTTTCCACGCCGAAGTCGGCGGTGATGAGAGCTTCTTCGAGTTCTTCGAGCGAGGATGCGTCGATCTTGCGGCCGCCGAAAAGGGAACGGGTTTTCCCGGCGATGGCCGCGACCGTTTTGGCGAGACCGTCCTTAAATTTTTTGAAGAGACTGAACATGGAGGAGCGGGGAGCCGGGAGCTAGGAGCAGGGCAGGGTGGCTCTTGGCTTCAGGTGACTTTGCGGGCGTCACGGCCGACGTGGTCCTTCAGTTTGTCGAGGATGCCGTTGATGAAGCGTTTGGCGTCGGCGTTGGAGAAGAGTTTGGAGAGGTCGATGGCTTCGTTGATCGACACGACGGGCGGGATGTCGGTGCGGTGGATCATCTCGAAAATTGCAATCCGGAGGATGGCGAGGTCGATTTTGGCGATGCGGTCAAAGTCCCAGTTTTGCGCCAGGCCGCGGATGCGGCCGTCGATCTCGTCGCAGTGTTCGATCACGCCGTGGATGATCTCTTCGCCAAAGGCGTAGTGCTCGCGGGGTTTGGCGTCCACGGCCTCCAGATTGGTGAAGAAAATCGCCAAGTCATCGGCCAGGTTGGCCGGGCGATTCAGGCTCCAGGCAAACAGGAATTGCAGGGCGGCCACGCGGCCATCACGGCGTTTGGCGAAAAGGGCTTTGTTGCTCATCTCAGGAAAGGGATTGTTTGAGGGCGGCCATCTCAAGCGAGGCGGCGGCGAACTCGGCGCCGCGGTCGATTTCGCCGGTGGTGCGGGCTTCGGCCTGGGCGCGGGTGTTGACCACGATGACGCCGTTGATCACGGGGACGCGGGTTTCGAGGGAGACGCGGAGGAGGGCGTTGGCGACGGCGTCGCCGACCATTTCGTGGTGGTTGGTATCGCCGGCGATAAGAACCCCCAGCGCGATCACGGCATGGAAACGTCCGGTGGTGGCGAGTTCCTGCGCGGCCCAGGGGACTTCGTGGGAGCCGGGCACGCGCACGACTTCAATCGCCTCGGCGGGCAGGCCGGCTTCGGTCAATTTTGCGCTGGCACGCTGCACGAGGGCATCGACCAGGACCGGGTTGAAGCGGGCGGCCACGATGCCAATCCGGTAGGCGGCGACACAGGAAAAGGACAAGGGCGTGGGCGCGTCGTGACTCATGTGAAAGAAGAGGAACGCAGAGGCATGCGGACGCGCGGCGCGCGAAGCAAACGGGAAAAACAGATGCGATTTTTGCGACTCCAAGCAACATTCTGCCGACATCGGGCGCATGCCTTGACACCACCCCCCTCGCGCCCTACCCGATAGGGCCCAACATGGAGGCCGTCCTTGATCAGCCGGTGTTGGTGCTTAACCGCCTTTGGCAGGCGGTGAACGTCATTTGCGCGAAACGCGCCTTTGCCCTGCTTACGCGGGGCCATGCGGCCGTCATTCACCATCACGACGAGGATTTCCGGGTGTTCTCGTTTTTGGACTGGATGGATTTTTCGAGGGTAAATCCACCAATCGAGCATTTGGACACGGTGCGTACGCCGCGCACCACCATCCGGCTGCCGCGCGTCATACTCCTGACTTTCTTCGACAAACTGCCGACCAAGGAGCTGAAGTTGACCCGCAACAACGTCTTCGTGCGCGACAAGGAGACGTGCCAGTATTGCGGCAAAATCTTTACCCGCGAGGAGTTGAATCTCGACCACGTGATTCCGCGTGATCGCGGCGGAAAAACGACGTGGGAAAACATCGTGTGCTCCTGCATCAAATGCAATTCACGCAAGGCCAACCGCCTCCCGCACGAGGCGCACATGCGCCTGGTCTGCAAGCCGGTGCGGCCCAAGTGGCGGCCGGTCATTTCTTTGGTGCTCAACACCCAGCAACGGGAGCGCTGGAAGGATTTTCTCGATCTCGCCTACTGGAACGTGGAGTTGGAGGAGTAAGTTTGCGCGCAGGCTGGCGTTGCGGTGCGGGCGCGCGTTTCGCAACTTCGCACATGGCTTCGAATTCTCCATGGCTGGCACCGCTCCGTCCGCTGGGTCGCATAGGGCAACAATTGCTCGACCGCGCCTTGTGTGTAGTTGGCGCCGTGTCGCTGTCGCAGGCACCGGAGTTTTTTCAACAGTATTTCCAGCGGCTGGGGGGCAATCTCGACGAGGCGCGCTTGGTCCTGGCCCGTTACGAAGCGGTGGCGCGAGAGAGTGGAATCTCGCTCGCCCAGTTGGTGGAAACGACGCGTGCTCAATCATCCGCTCCGGTGGCGAAGCTGGGCGCATTGATCGTCGAGGCGCAGGACCGGGTGGAGACGCTCGCAATGGCTGAGCAGGCCCTGCGTCTGGCTTCGGTGTGGACGCGGCCTTTCGTTTTTCTGGCGCAACACGATGCCGGGATTACGCGCGGCACGTGGGCGGTTTTTAAGCCAGCCGTCCCCGTCACGATAGAGGGGGCGATTTATGCCGGAGTGGGCATGGGTCTGGCGTTGCTGGTCTATCAACTGGGCGTGGTCTGGCCGTGTCGTGCGTTGGGGCGGAGTCTGCGCAAGCCTGCGGCGGGCACGGCAGGGGAGGGGGCGGCACGATGAAGCGCGTGTTGTTTTTGGGGTCCGGAGCGCTGGCGCTTTATTACGGAGGCCGGATGGCGCGGGCGGGCGTTGACGTGGTTTTTTGGGCACGCAGCGATGCCGGCGCGTTGAGGCAGAAGGGACTGCGCCTCGTTTACCCCGGGGATGCGTTTCACCTGTCCGCAGTAAACGTGGTGGAGCGGGTTGAGGACGCCGGGGCGGTCGATTTGGTGGTCATCGCGCTGAAGGCGACCGCGAATGCCGACTTGCCGCGTCTGTTACCCGCCGCGCTCGGGCAAGACACCGTGGTGCTGAACTTGCAGAATGGGCTGGGCGTGGATGAGGCGGTGGCCGACATCGCGGGTGCGGAGCGGACTCTTGGGGCCTTGTGTTTTGTCGGGGTAAATCGCGTGGCTCCGGGCGAAGCGGTTTGCGCGCACGAGGGCTACATTGTGCTGGGTGAGTTTTCCGGCGCGCCGACGGCGCGCACCGAGGCGGTGGCGGAGATCTTTCGTCGTGGCGGCACCAAGGTGCGGATCGCTCCGAGCCTGCTTTCCGCGCGCTGGCACAAGTTGATTTGGAACGTGCCGTTCAATGGCTTGTCCGTCGTCGAGCGCGGCATGTTGAGCGACGAGATCCTGCGCGATGCCGGGCGCGAGGCGCGGGTGCGTGCGTTGATGCGCGAGTTGCAGACGGCGGCGGCGGCCGAGGGAGTCGAGATCGCCGATGCCTTTATCGAGGACAACGTGGAGCGGACGCGGAGCATGGCTTACAAACCCTCGACCATGCTCGACTGGCTGGCAGGCCGTCCGTTGGAGCTGGAGCCGATTTGGGGCGAGCCGCTGCGGCGCGCACGCAGGCTGGGGGTCGCCACGCCGGAGCTGGCGCGCCTCTATGCCGAGATTCAGGCCCGGGCGGCGGAAGGTCCGCCGCTCAGCGTTTCTTAGTTTTTCCGGAGGAGTCTTTGTCTGCTTTGGCTGACTGGCCGGCGTTCAGGAGGGTGCCGCCGACGACGCCGATGGCGAAGATGGCGAAATAAACGAGGGCGGCATTCGTGCTGATGGGCTTTTCCAGCAGGAGCGAAAAATGGAAGTTAACCTGCTGGGTGTTTTCCGTGCCGATATAGACGACGACAAAGAGAATCAGGAGAAATCCGAGGGTGCGAAAAAAGATGGCGGCGGTCATGGTTGGCTTAGGTGCACGCAAGCAACCGCGCCGGCCTGTTGCATGCCAAGAACAATAACTCAGGGGTGCGGCCTTGCCTGGGTTTTCATGCGGCACGGGCTTTACGAACGCGACGCAGCGAGACAGCTTACGCGCTGTGGAATCCTCGACGCCCCCAGCCGCGCCCGCTCCTCTAGCGTTACCCCGTCGTATCGACCCGGTGTTCCTGCATGCGATCAGCAGGCTCTCGGCCACGGCCGATACCCCGCGCGTGGCGATGGAGGAAATCCTGAGGCTCGCCATCGCCCACTTCCGGGCCACTTCCGGCACGATTTCGTTGTTAAATCCCGACACGGGCCGCCTGGAGATCGAGGTGCATCGCGGCATGCCGGCCGGTATCGACGAAGTCGCCCTGCGGCCCGGCCAGGGCATCACCGGATGGGTGGCTTTTCACGGACGTCCCCAGTTGGTGGCGGATGTGCGAGCCGATCCACGATACATCCCGGTTCGGCCCGAGGTGCGCGCCGAGATCACGGCGCCGTTGATGCCGGAAAACGGCCAGATTCTCGGCGTGATCAATCTGGATAGCGACACGGTGCGCGGCTTCAACGCCGGCGATCTGGCCGATCTGGTCGCGCTGGCGGAGGAGAGCACCACCGTCCTGCTGCGTCTCTGGCAATTGCAGCACTTGCGCGGCAAGGCGGCGCAGCTGGAGAATTTGGTGAATGCCGGGCTCACCTTGGTGACCAAGCTGGAGCGCCAGGAGCTTCACGACGCCATTACGCGCGATACCCGCCGGCTGCTGGGCGCCAAGGCATCCTTGCTCTTTGAATACGTTCCGGCCCGGCGCTGCCTGCGCGCGGTTTCGCTCGACGGCGCGGACTCGACACCCCTGCCCGAGGGCGATTTGTCGCTCGATTCCTGCCTGCTTGGCGCGACGCTCAGCACCCGTCGCCATCTGGAGTTTTTGAATGTGCAGTCGGCTGAATACATCGACGTGGTCGATCTGCCGCGTCATCCGGCGCTGCGATCGCTGCTGGCGGTGCCGATGTTCTGGGAAAACGAGGCGGTGGGGGTGCTGGCGGTTTTCACCGACCATCCGCATCGGTTTAACAACGACGAGAAGCGCCTGCTCGCCGCGTTCGCCAGCCTGGCGGCCGTCACCCTGCAAAACTCGCGGCTCTACACCCGTGTTTTCCAAAGCGAGGACACGCTGCGCAAGAACGAGCAGCTTACCACGCTGGGTTTGCTGGCGGCCGAGATCGCCCATGAAATCCGCAATCCGCTCACGGTGATCAAGCTCCTCTACGGTTACTTGGGCCTGGATTTCCCGGCCGACGACCCGCGCCGCACCGATGTACGCGTGATCGGCGAGAAACTCGACCAACTGGAAGCCATTGTCTCGCGCGTGCTGCAATTCGCCAAGGCTCCGTCCTCGATGCATTCGCGGTGGAGCATCGCCGATTTGATTGGCGATACCCTGGTGCTGATTCGTCTTAAGCTGGCGCAGAGCAAGATACGCCTGCGTTTCGAGCCCCCAGCCAAACCCATTTACGTGGATGTTCACAAGGGCCAGTTGCAGCAGGTGTTGCTCAATCTGTTGTTAAATTCGACCCAGGCCATGGACCACGGCGGCTCGATTACGGTTCAGGTTTCGCAGACCGAGCACGAGGGGGCGCGCCAGGTTCTTATCGACGTGATCGACACCGGCAAGGGAGTGCCCGCGGAGTTGGCCGAGCATATCTTCGACAGCTTTTTATCGGGGCGAAGCGATGGTACCGGCCTCGGCCTAGCCATTGCGAAACGCATTCTGCTTTCGCATCATGGCGACATCACGCTGCACGCGACCGGTCCGACCGGGACCACGATGCGCCTGCGTCTGCCCTTGGCGCCCTGAGCGCGGAAGGTGGCTTGGGGCGCACCGGCAATAAACGCGTTGTATAAGTCCGGGGCGGCGGGGATGGTCCCGGATGGATAATCAAAACCAGTCTTGGCGGGATCGCTTCAGCCTTACCGTGTGCGCAGCGGCCGATGTCGGCACCGCAATACCGGCGGATGCCCTTGGCGTGGCGGTGGTTTTCACGAGCGGCGAAGCGGGCGAGAAGGTGTTTTTGGTGATCGAATCACGGGCGGGCAGTTTACTTCAACAGTGTGAGCGGCGTTTAAAAACCGCGCCCTTGCCCCCGGTCGAAACACTGCAAATCGCGTTTAGTTTGGAGGCTGCGCTGGATGGTTCTCCGCAAGCAGAACATGAGTCGTGTCGCCGCCAGGTGATTCTCGCCGGCGCGCTGCGGCGGGAATTGCGCCCCGCGCTGCGCTGAGCACCGGGCGGGTTAGAAAGCAGGCGGACGCGGTCCCGGGTTGGTCTGGAACTTGCACTGGGCGCGGTCATGAAACGCCGCGACTTCCTGGAACGCATGGTCAAAACTTCGGCTTCGCTCGCAGTGGCGGGTGCGTGGCTGGGCCGACCGGAACGAGTATCGGCGGCGCTTGCGGACCGGGCTACGGCCACCCCGGAGGCGCTCGCCGCCGATGAGGATTTTTGGCGCGAGATCAGCCGCGATTTCGCCCCTGCGCCCGATTTCATCAATTTGGAATACGGTTATTTTCATGCCGCCGCACTGCCCACGCTTGAGGTCGAGTTGCGGGCGGCGCGGGAAATCAACCGTCGAAACTCCTTCTACAAGCGGGTGCAGATGCGTCCGGATCAGGAGGCGGCACGCACCGCATTGGCGGCGCTGGCCGGGGTGTCGCCCGAGGAGATTGCAGTGACCCGCAACACCACCGAGTCGCTCAACATCGTTATTCAAGGGCTGGATTTGGCCGCCGGCGACGAAATCATCTACGGCGACCAGGATTACGGCAGCATGGAGGAGGCGTTGCAGCAAAAGGCCCGCCGCCAGGGCGTCGTGCTGCGCAAGGTCGCCATTCCGCTCGACCCGAAATCGGACGCCGAGGTGGTCGAGGCCTACATGTCGGCCGTCACGCCCCGCACCCGGTTGCTGCATGTGACTCACCTGATCAACATCACCGGCCACGTGCTGCCGGTCCGAAAGATTTGCGACGCCGCCCATGAGCGCGGGATCGAGGTCGTGGTGGATGCCGCGCATTCCTTCGCGCATATCGATTACCAGATTTCCGACCTGGGTTGCGATTACCTTGGCACCAGTTTGCACAAGTGGCTCTGCTCCCCGCTGGGCATGGGCTTGCTCTTCGTGCGGCGGGATAAAATCGCCAAGGTTTGGCCGCTTTTTGGTGATACGCGTCGCGCGGCGGACGACATCCGTAAGTTGGAAAAACTCGGCACCCGGCCCGAATCCGCTCACATCGGCGTTTTGGAGGCGATTCGGTTCCACTCGGCGATTGGTTCCAGCCGTAAGCAGGCGCGTTTAAGGTATTTGCACGATAGCTGGGCGAACGAAGTGCGTGCGATGTCGCGGGTTCGTGTGCTGACTCCGGCGGCGGCCGCCCGGCACGGCGCAGTGGGCAATATCGCCATTGACGGGGTGGCTCCGCGAGCCCTCGCCGACTACTGGATGAAGGAGCACACTATATTCACCGTCGGGATCGAGCACCCGGTGGTGCGCGGGGTGCGCGTGACCCCAGGCGTGCCTACGCCACGCGCACACGTGGAGCGGTTTGTGGAGGCGGTCGCTGCCGCGGTGAGGCACTTCGCCTAAAAGCCTGTCAGTTAACACCGTCTCCCTCACTTTGAAATAAGGCCGGTCACATGCCGGCCTCAGAGGTAAAACGGGCGGAGAGGGAGGGATTCGAACCTGAGTCTCCGCTACCAGATAAGTTCCGGAATAAATCGGAATTATTTGATGGTGTTTGGTTTATAATGACCAGCGAAAAGCAGGAGAATGCGGAAAAGTGAAGGCAAAAACAACGGTTTGAGTAACCTCATCGGCCCTTCGGACCTCAGGCGCGGGTGATTGAGCTTGAGACTCCGCGATCTCGTGATGACCGTTCTTGTGCCACGGACAAAACTCGGCCCCGCGCCGTGAGAGTCGCCAGATTCCTATATCCGTGGTTTCTTATTTTTGGGAATCGGGAAGCGTGGCGCCAGTGTCAGCGGGTGCGCGTGAGACCAGCGGGTTCCTTGCTCGGGGCCAAAGTGGAGGTCGTAGATTTCCGTGATCTGGGGCCAGACGAGGTTGAGCGGATATTGGGGTGCGGAGGCCATTGTGGGTGCTCAAACGGTGCGTCGTAAAACAGCCCAAATCGCATTTAGCTTTGTGTTAACTTCCGCTGGTAGTTCCTCCGCACGCATGGTTTCGGCGATTAGAAAGTAATCGCTTTTGGGCACGTCCAAGCCGAGGTGGGTAAAGAGATCAGGGAGAAGCGTTTTGCTGGCGCGCAAACCCTCGAAGTATCCAGAGGTATCGGCCAATGGACTCTGGAAAACATCCGGAGGCATTTTGCCACGGAGGTAATTTGTAACCTGCTCAGAAACCCCTTGAGCGAAAAGCTCGCCGCCCGCCTTTGACGCGGCGAAGCGGGAGAGGGACGCCGGGTGAAGCAGATAACTTTCGGCCTCATAGCGATCCCAGCGCAGGATTTCCAAGCCGTCGGCCTTCACCTCCCGGTCTGGTAAGTTCCGGTTGTCGCCGTCGAGCAGTAACACGCCGCGCATTTTGGCCCGGATGCCTCGCAGGGCGAAAAAATGATCCTTTGCCTCCTTCGGATGGCACCCCTGATTATCGTGCCAGAAAGCGACGGATTCGAACCAGCCAAGAGATTCGTGTTTCAACACTCGCGCCCATGCCTTGAGCAAATTGAAGTCGGTGTGGCCCTCAACGTAGAGGACACCATCGGATTTTTCCGCTAAGAGCAGGTCAAGCGACGTGATCCGTTTGAGCGCCTCCCTCACTCGATCCCGTTCCGTGTCGTTCAACAAGCGGTGCGGCTGATCAAAAAAGGAGACGATTTGGGTGGGGTCGGTGTCGTCGATGAAGACCTCCGCATGGGTAGCGAGAACCAGTTGGCCTTGCTGGCGCAGGCAGATGGAACGCAGCCGATCATAAACCTGCTTTTGCAGAATCACGTGCAGGTGAGCGTCGGGCTCATCTAGCAAGATCAGGCTGCTTTTGCGGGAGAAGAGGAAGCCGAGAATAAGCAGGACTTGGTGAAACCCGGTGCCGGCCGTAGAGATGTCGAGCACGGGTAAGCCACTGCTTCCCGGACCGTCGGGAATACCTTTCCAGTAGTCGCATGCGATGTAGGGCGACCCACCATAGCGGGGCTTTTTTAAGCGAACGCGGAAAATCGTTTCAACCAGCTCCGACAATTCCGTCCAGCGAGTGGGGTCCTCGTGCTCCGAAACTGCGAGCAAGAGGTTGCGAATGATTTCGCCGGCTTTGCCTTGGCCGAGCAGCATGTCTTGGTAAGGGCGGTCATGCCTGGTCTCGTTGACGCTGATACCGGAAAAAGGCGGCACATAGACAATGGCTACGTTGCGTTGCACCGTGGCGAGGTGCGCGAGATCGCCCTCGCGTGGCTTGACGTGAATTTGCTCCGGCCCGGAGTGCCGGATTTCAAAGCCAAACTCCCACTCTTGACCGTTATCTTCACCCTGAAGGGTGATGGACATCACGCGAGGTGCGCCGAGTTTCTGGCCTTCTCCTAACTCGTCTTTTTTCAGGGCGGTGTAGGTATCCGTCCAAAGCTGGTCCATCGAAGGCAGCGGGATGGCGGTGAACTCTTGCCGGGTGATGGGCACGCCGGTGCGCTCCTTCGCCTTTGACTTGGAATCCGGTCCGCGACGCTCCAGCCATTTTTGCAGGGCTAGATTCCACACCATGATGGCGTGTAGCAGGGTGGATTTACCGCTGTTGTTGGGACCGGCCAGCAGGGTGAGCGGCGATAAATCAAAAGTTTGGTCGGCAAACCGCTTAAAATAACGGCAATGGATGGATTTGATCATGGTGGTAACGTTGCGCCTGCCAGTCGGGGTGACTGTTATCGACGATGAAGAGTTCGCTGCCGGTAGTTGCGCTGGTTTGCTTGGGCATCCTTTGTTACAAACCGCAACAGGTTAGGCAGTGGGCAGCAAGGAAGGGATGGTTTGATTCGCACGAACATGGCGCGCGGGCGAATTTGCCGATGCGCTTGTCGTCAAGCCAACCGGTGACGCGGAAAACGATCTCCCCGGAGGGATTCGTGAATTCTGCGATGACGAACTGATAGGCCTGGGCCATGTGAGATTTGCCACGTTAACTGGCAAATCTGCTGTCTGCTCTTCTCTCTCAGGGGTAAAAACTGGCGGAGAGGGAGGGATTCGAACCCTCGGTAGGTTTCCCTACACACGCTTTCCAAGCGAGCGCATTCGACCACTCTGCCACCTCTCCAGGTTGCTTAACCGACGCCGGCCGCGAGGCCTTTGTCGTTGGACGAAGGGACAGAAAAGCGGGCCGCGCATGCCAAGGTCAACGGTGAAAATCATCCGGCGGGGTTTGCGATTTTTTCTAAATGACAAGACCGCGTCTGGTTCGGGAAATGCAGCTTGCGCGCCTCTGGCCGCGTGCTTCTCCTCACGCCTTTTACGACCTCCTGCGATCAACCGACCCAAACTACGACCATGGTAACTCCTAACACCGAGCTGGCCTATAACACCAAGATCGAGGGCGACATCGTCGTGACCCGTGCCGACGCCGTGATCAACTGGCTGCGCTCCAACTCGGTCTGGCCGATGCCGATGGGGCTGGCGTGTTGCGCGATCGAGCTGATGGCCGGTGCTTCCAGCCGCTTCGATATCGCCCGTTTCGGCTCGGAGGTTTTCCGGTTTTCGCCCCGCCAGGCCGATTGCATGATCGTGGCCGGCACCGTGACCTATAAAATGGCCCCGCATTTACGCCGCATCTACGACCAGATGGCGGAGCCGAAGTGGGTGATCGCGATGGGCGCCTGCGCCTCCTCGGGCGGCATGTATCGCAGCTATGCCACCTTGCAGGGCGTGGATAAAATCGTGCCGGTGGACGTCTACATTTCCGGTTGCCCGCCCCGCCCCGAAGCGCTGCTGGATGCCTTGATCAAGCTTCAGGAAAAGATGACCCGCACCGGCGGCACCACCAAGCGCTTGCTCACGGCCTGAACGGCGCGGTCAACTTCTCGAATTCAACCACTTTTGCCGTCGCCCATGTCTGCTTCCGCTCCCGCCGCCGCTGCCTCCGAGACCGATCTGCTTGCCCTGTTGCAAGGCGCCTTTCCCGCCGCCGCCACGCGTCCCACCGGCGACCATCCGGCCTTCAAGTTGCCCGTCGCCGACGTGCCCGCCGCGTTGAAGTTGCTCCGCGATCAGCAGGGTTTCGATTTTCTCACCGACGTCACGGCGGTCGATTGGGATGTCGAGGCGAGCCCGCGTTTCTCGGTGGTCTGGCACCTGCACTCCACCACGCATCACGGCTACGTGCGCATCGTGGCGGATTGCCTGAGCGACACCGAACCCTCCGCGCCGAGCGTGGTCGGGCTCTGGGCGGGCGCGAACTGGCACGAGCGCGAGACCTTCGATTTGATGGGTATCCGGTTTACCGATCATCCCGATTTGCGGCGGATTTTGATGTGGGACGGCTACCCGTTTCACCCGCTGCGCAAGGATTTCCCCTTGGCGGGCATCGAGACGCCTTTGCCCGACGTCGAAGTCAGCGAAATCACCGGCGCGACGGTCAAGCCCGCGCCGATGATGGGCGGTCCTTTCGTGGCATCGACCGGCGAGATGAACCTCACCGAGGCCGAGCCCCGCGCCAAAGACGAGTCCTGGAACGAGCGCAGCGAAAAACCCGCCGCGCTCTGAGCGAACCGAGCCAACGCCACCCGCCCACGCTTCACGCCGAACCACCCGCAGCCCTTTTCCTTTTCCGACATGCCCACCGATTACGCTTTCCCCGATAGCGCCGCGAAAACCGCGAATGCCGTCGAGGCTCCCGAGTTTCAGACCGAAAAGATGTCGCTCTCGATGGGGCCCTCCCATCCGTCCACCCACGGCGTGCTCCGGCTTCAGATGGAGCTCGATGGCGAGATCGTGACCCAGTGCGACCCGGTTCTCGGCTACCTGCACCGCGGCGACGAGAAAATCGCCGAAAACATGACCTACAACCAGTTCGTGCCTTACACGGACCGGTTGGATTATCTCGCGCCGCTGGCCAACAACGTGGCCTACGCCTGCGCGGTCGAGCGGCTGGCGAAACTCGAAGTGCCGGAGCGTTGCCAGGCCATCCGCATCGTGTGCTCCGAGATGGCGCGCGTTTCGGCCCACTTGCTCGGTCTCGGCGCCTACGGCATCGACGTCGGCGCGTGGGCCATTTTCCTCTACACCTTCACCGAGCGCGAAAAGCTGTACAAGCTCTTCGAGGAGCTGACCGGCGCGCGTTTTACCACCAGTTACACCCGCATCGGCGGCGTCGCCCGCGACGTGCCCGAGGGCTGGACCGACCGCGTGGACGCCTTCTGCGACCAGTTCCTCCCGATCTTGGAGAACATCCTCAAGCTCCTCACCCGTAATAAAATCTTCATCGACCGCACCCAGGGCGTGGGCGTGATCAGCAAGGAAGAGGCCATCGCCTACGGTCTTACCGGCCCCAATTTGCGCGGCTCCGGGGTGGCCTTCGACCTACGCAAGGATCGTCCCTACTCCGGCTACGAGCGCTACGAGTTCGATGTCGCGGTGGGCGCCACCGGTGATTGCTACGACCGCTACTTGGTGCGCGGCGAGGAGATGCGCCAGTCGATTCGCATCATCAAGCAGGTGCTCAAAAACTTCCCCAAGGGCGATTGGTATGCGAAGGATGCGGTGCGGATTTTCGCCCCCCGCAAGGAGAAGGTGCTCACGAGCATGGAGGAGTTGATCAACAACTTCATGATCACCACCGAGGGCCCGCAGATGCCGGCCGGCGAAGTCTATTTCGAGGCCGAGGTGCCCAAGGGCGCGCTCGGTTTCTTCATCGTGAGCAAGGGCGGCGGCGTGCCCTACCGCATGAAGATCCGCAGCCCCAGCTTCTCCAATCTCTCCATCCTGCCCAAGGTCTGCCAAGGCAACCTCGTCTCCGACGTCGTCTCCATCCTCGGCTCGCTCGACTTCGTGATGGGCGAGTGCGACCGCTGATTTTCCCCGCGCCTCCCGCCGCCGCCGTCAATTTTCCCAAACTTCTCCCTTCTTCGTTCTCGTGAATCTCAAGCCCGAAACCTTCCAGCGCATCGACGAGGTTATTACGCACTATCCGGTCAAGCGCAGCGCCACGCTGCCGCTGCTGCACCTCATTCAAGAGGACGCCGGCTACATCTCCGAGGACGCCATTCTCTGGATCGCGTCCAAGCTCGAGCTTCAGCCGATCAACGTGCTCGAAGTCGTGACCTTTTACCCAATGTTCCGCCGCGCGCCCATCGGCCGCCGCCACATCAAGGTCTGCCGCACCCTGTCCTGCGCCCTGCTCGGCGGCTACAAGACCTGCGAGACCTTCCAGGAGGAGTTTAAAACCACTCTCGGCGCCACCTCGCCCTGCGGCGAAGTCACGGTGGACTTCGTCGAGTGTCTGGCCTCCTGCGGCACCGCGCCGGTGGTGCTGATCGACGAGGTGCTCCACGAAAAGGTGGACGCCGCCAAGGCCAGGCAGATCAGCGCGCAAATCCGCTCCGAAGCCGCCGCCCGCAAATAACCCTTCACCCGCCCCCTTCGCCATGCCCGCTCCCGCCCAGTCCCGCGTCATTTTCCAACACATTGACGAGCCCGGCTACACCAACGACCTGGCGTGCTACGTGCGCCACGGCGGCTACGAGGTGCTCAAAAAGTCGATCACGCGCCCGCCCGCCGACCTCATCGAAGAGGTCAAAAAATCCGGCCTGCGCGGGCGCGGCGGTGCGGGCTTCCCCTGCGGCGTCAAGTGGTCCCTGGTGGATCGCAAGTCCGGCAAGCCCATCTACCTCATCGTCAACGCCGACGAGTCCGAGCCCGGCACCTTCAAGGACCGCTACATCATGCACCAGGATCCGCACCAGCTGATCGAGGGCACGATCCTGAGCTGCTTCGCCAACAACGTGAAGCAGGCCTACATCTACATCCGCGGCGAGATGCCCGAGGGCGCGCGCATCCTCGAAAAAGCCATCGCCGAGGCCCGCGCCGCCAACTTCGCCGGCCCCAACATCCTTGGCAGCGGCTACTCCTGTGAGATCTACGTGCATCGCGGCGCCGGCGCCTACATCTGCGGCGAGGAAACCGGCCTGATCGAGTCGCTCGAAGGCAAACGCGCCAACCCGCGCATCAAGCCGCCCTACTTCCCCGCCGTCCTCGGCCTCTACCAGTGCCCGACGATTGTGAACAACGTCGAGACGATGTGCCACGTGAAGGTCATCGCCGACCTCGGCGGCGAGGCCTACGCCAAGACCGGCACGCCCGGCAACACCGGCACCCGCATCTTCTGCGTCTCCGGCCACGTGCAACGCCCCGGCTACTACGAGTTCCCCGCCGGCACCATCACCATGGGCCAGCTGCTCAACGAGGTCTGCGGCGGACCGCTCCCCGGTCGCACGTTCAAGGCCGTCATCCCCGGCGGTTCCTCCGCCAAGGTCCTGCGCTTCGGCGAACGCTACAAGGGCAAGCGCAAGGTCGGCGCCGACATGGTGGACTACGATTGGGGCGTGGAAGACGTTCCCATGGATTTCGACTGCCTCGCGATGATCGGATCGATGGGCGGCTCCGGCGGCGTGATCGTCATGGACGACTCGGTCAACATGGTCGAGGCCCTGGCCAACATCAACGCCTTCTACCAGCACGAGAGCTGCGGCCAGTGCACGCCCTGCCGCGAGGGCTCGCTCTGGATGAAAAAAATCAGCTCCCGCATGGTCCACGGCCAGGCCCGCAAGGAAGACGCCGCCCTGCTCAAGAGCGTCGCCGACCAGATCCCCGGCCGCACCATCTGCGCCTTTGGCGAAGCCTGTTCGTGGCCGACCCAAAGTTTCCTGATCAAGTTCAAGGACGAGTTCGAAACCTACGCCGAGGTTAAGAAAACCCTCCCCGCCGACCGTCTAGCCCTCGTCTGAAGATAAACCGCTAAATCTCGCTAAATTCCGCTAATCAAACCTCCGCTTCCGACGCCTTTTTTAGCGACACTTAGCGCACTTTAGCGGTTTCAATTAATTTCTCTCTTCCCGCAATGATCGCCGCTCCCAAACCCGACCTCGTAACCGTCAACATCGACGGCGTGGACATCGCCGTGCCGAAGGGCACCAACGTCATCGAGGCCGCCAAGCAGCTCCAGAAGGACGTCCCGCACTACTGTTACCATCCCAAGCTCACCGTCGCCGGCAACTGCCGCATGTGCATGGTCGAGATGGGCATGCCCGCCGTCGATCCCGCCACCAAGGCCCCGGTGATCGACCCCGCCACCGGCAAGCAGCGGATCAACTGGATCCCGCGCCCCCAGATCGGCTGCGGCACCACCGTCGCCCCCGGCATGCACATCAAGACGTCCTCGCCCATGGTGAAGGACGCCCGCGAAGGCGTGATGGAGTTCCTCCTCATCAACCACCCGCTCGACTGCCCGATCTGCGACCAGGCCGGCGAGTGCAAACTCCAGGAACAGGCCACCGGCTACGGCCGCGGTTATTCCCGGTTCATCGAGGAGAAAAACGTCAAACCCAAGCGCACCCAGCTCGGGCCCCGCGTCACGCTCGACGACGAGCGCTGCATCCTCTGCTCCCGCTGCGTGCGTTTCTCCAAGGAAATCGCCAAGGACGACGTGCTCGGCTTCGTTGATCGCGGCAGCTACTCCACGCTCACCTGCCACCCCGGCAAGAAGCTGGAAAACAACTACTCGCTCAACACGGTGGACATCTGCCCGGTCGGCGCGCTCACCAGCACCGACTTCCGCTTCAAGATGCGCGTCTGGTTCCTCAAGCAGACCAACACCCTCGACATCGAATCCTCCGTCGGCGTGAACGCCGTCATCTGGTCGCGCGAGGGCGTCATCTACCGCCTCACTCCGCGCCGCAACGACGAGGTCAACGACACCTGGATGTCCGACTCCGGCCGCATGCTCTACAAGCAGGTCGCCGCCGCCGACCGCCTCGCCGCCATCACCGTTAATGGCGCGCCCTCCGGTCTCGACATCGCGATCAACGCCGCCGCCGAGCTGCTCAAGGCCGGTTCCGTGGCCGTCGTCGGCTCGGGCCGCGCCTCGGTGGAAGAACAGTTTCTGCTCAAGAAACTCGCCGAGCAACTGGGCGTGTCCGCCGCCCTCGTGGCCCGCACCGGCCAGGGCGACACGCTCCTCATCTCCGCCGACCGCAACCCCAACGTGCGCGGCGCCCTCGTCACCGGCCTCATCTCCGCCTTGCCCGCCGCCCAGTTGACCCAGCTCGCCGCCGACATCGACGCCGGCAAGGTCAAGACCGTCGTTTCCCACGGCGAAGACCTGCTCGCCGCCGGCCTCACCGCCGCGCAGCTCGCCAAGGTTTCGGTCATTTATCTCGGCACCCACGCCAACGCCACCAGCGCCGCCGCCAAGGTCGTGTTGCCCACCCTGCACACCTTTGAGAAGGCCGGCACTTTCGTGAACCAGCAGTTCCGCATCCAGACGTTTGCCGCCGCCGTGCCCGGACCGCAGGGCGCGACCAACGATCTCGCCGTGTTGTCCAAGCTGGTCGTCGCCCTCGGCGCGCCCGCCACCGCGAGCGACGTGCAGGCGCTTTGGCCCGCCCTTGCCGCCGCCGTGCCCGCTCTCGCCACGATGCTGTATAAAAACATCCCCGAGACCGGCCTGCTGCTCGACGCCACGCCCTGGGCCAGTCTGCCCTTCGTCGAGGGCGAAACGCTCAAGTTCAAACCCGTTGCCTCCGCTTTAACTACCTAATTACCAATTAATTTAACCACGGAGATCACGGAGATACACAGAGACCCAATCTCGCGATCCCTTCCATAATTTTTTCTCTCCGTGCCCTCTGTGTTCTCCGTGGTTTAAATTTCTCCGCCTCCGCCATGTTCGACTTTTACTTTGAGCTTCCGCTCCTCCTCCGCCTCGTCCTTCAAGGCACGGCGGTCATCCTCGTGTTGTTCCCGCTCGCCGCCGCCTGTTCCATGGCCGAGCGCAAGGTCTCGGCCTGGATTCAAGGCCGCCCCGGCCCGAACCGCACCGTTCCGCCATTCCTCGCTTGGATCCCCGGTATCTCGATCCTCCAGAAGCTCGGCATTTTCCAGCTCGCGGCCGACGGCGGTAAATTCACCTTCAAGGAAGATGTCGTCCCCGGCCACGTGAACGCGTTTTACTTCATCCTCGCGCCCATCGCCTCGATGATCCCGGCGCTCACCACCGTGGCGTTTATTCCTTTCGGCGCGTATTTTACCGAACTCGCCGATGGCACGATGAAACTCGTTCCCATCGCGCTGACCAACCTCGACGTCGGCCTGCTCGCCGTTTTCGCCCTGGGTTCGCTGGGCGTGTATTCGCTCATCCTCGCCGGTTGGGCCTCCAACTCGAAATACCCCTTCCTCGGCGGCGTGCGCGCCTCGGCCCAGCTCATCTCCTACGAGCTCTCGATGACGCTCTCGGTTCTCCCGGTGTTTCTCTGGGTCAACGCGCCCGGCGGTCCCGGCACCCTGAGTCTCTTTGACGTGGTGCAGAGCCAGAGCCAGCCCGGCTTCTTCGGTGGCATGTGGTATATTTTCCTGATGCCGCTCTCGGCCTTCATTTTCCTCATCGCGCTCTTTGCCGAGACCAACCGCCAGCCCTTCGACATGCCCGAGTCCGAGGCCGATCTGGTCGGCGGTTTCCACACCGAATACGGCGCCTTCAAGTGGTCCCTCTTTTTCGTCGCTGAATACGCGCACATGATCGTGGGCTCCGGCATCTTCTGTCTGCTCTTCCTCGGTGGTTGGAACCCTTTGCCTTGGGTTACGCTGGCTGACGTGGTCAACTTCGGCGCGGGTTTCCTGCCCCTGATCGCCTCGCCGCTTGTGATGGGTGTGATCGGCATCACCCTGTTCCTGCTCAAGGTCGGTTTCTTCATCTTTTTCTTCATGTGGGTGCGCTGGACGCTGCCCCGTTTCCGCTATGACCAAGTGATGACCCTCGGCTGGAAAAAACTCCTGCCGCTCTCCATCGCCAACCTCGTCCTCTACGCGATCTTAATCGCGGTGAAGGACCTGTATTTCCCGAACCTCTAATTTTACCGCGCCATGGCCGTCATTACCGTAGAACGCAAACCGCTCAGTTTCCTTGAGCGCACCTACCTGCCCAACATCGCCGCCGGACTCGCGACCACGTTCAAACGCATGGTGCAGCCCTCGGAGACCTTGGAATACCCCGAGGTTCGCCCCGAAATTCCGGTCGGATACCGCGGCGTGCCCACCTTGGTTTACGATCCACACGGTCGTGAAAAGTGCGTCTCCTGCCAGCTTTGCGAATTTGTCTGCCCGCCCAAGGCCATCCGTATCACCCCCGGCGAGATTCCGGCCGACTCGCCTAACGCCCACGTCGAAAAAGCTCCGAAAGAGTTCAAGATCGACATGCTGCGCTGCATCTACTGCGGCCTGTGCCAGGAAGTTTGCCCCGAGGAGGCGATCTGGCTGCAAAACCAATATTCCATGACCGGCCTCACCCGCGAGGAAATGGTCAACGACAAGAAGCGCCTCTACGAACTCGGCGGCACCCTCCCCGATACCCATTTCAAGTGGGACAAGAAAAAAGCCGCCGAAGAGGCCGCCGCCCACGGCGGACACCACTAACCCCCTTTAAAAGTAGCGAGCATACCAAGCCAAGGTTCACGTTCTCTCTTCCCGCCCCCCATTTCCGACCTACTCGCTACCCGCTACTCACTTCCCGCTACTTTTTCCAGCAATGTCCGACCTTCTCTTTCACCTCTTCGCGGTCTTCACCGTGGCCTGCGCCTTGGGCGTGGTGTTTAATAAAAACGCCGTCGCTTCCGCGCTTTGTCTGCTGCTCAGCCTGGTGGGCGTGGCGGGCCTCTTCGTTCTGCTCGACGCCTTCCTGTTGGCGGTCTTGCTGGTGCTGGTTTATGCCGGTGCTGTCGTGGCCTTGTTCCTGTTTATCATCATGTTGCTCGATATGCAGGGCGGCGACCGCAAGCGCTTTACCAAGGCCACCTTGGTCTCCTCCACGGTGGCGGGCGGCCTGCTGATTACCGGCCTGGTTTCCTTTGCCACTCGCGGGCTCAACCATACCACCATCCTCGCCGAGGTACCAGTAGTGGGCAACAGCCTCCGCGCCTACGCCGAACAGCTTTTCACCGTGTATCTGCTTCCGGTGCAAATCGTAGGGTTCCTGCTTCTGATCGCCATGCTGGGCGTGATCGTCCTGAGCAAAAAGTTCGAAGGTTTGGAGGACATTAAATGAGCCTGCTCGTCCCCTCTTTATCCGCCATGTCCGCTCTCTCGCTCGCTGCCCTGCCCGGGGCTTACGCCGTATCGCTCCATTCCTACCTCTACCTGAGCGCCGTGCTCTTCGCGATCGGGTTTCTCGGGGTTTTGCTGCGCAAGAACACCTTGGTGATCTACATGTGCCTCGAATTGATGCTGGTGGCCAGCACCGTGGCGCTGGTCGCCTTCAGCCGCTTTAACGGCGTGCTCCATGGCAACGTGTTTGTTTTCTTTATCTTAACCGTCGCCGCCGCCGAAGTCGCGGTCGGTCTGGCCATCATCGTGGCCCTCTTCCGCCGCCGTCAAACGGTGCAGGTCGAAGAGCTCAACGCCCTCAAGAACTGAGCGCCTTGCTGAATTAAACGTCCGCCCCCCCGCCCGTGAAAGCTGCCGTCGAAACCGTCCCCGCCGAGCGCATACAGAGCCGTATCCGCGTGCTCCGGGGCCAACGCGTGCTGCTGGACGCCGATCTGGCGGAAATTTACGAGGTGCCGACCAAGCGACTCATCGAGCAGGTAAAGCGTAACTTAGATAAGTTTCCGGAAGATTTTGTATTCCAGTTAACTCGCGACGAAGTGTCTGCATTGAATGCCGCCAGAAATGCAACCATTGATAATGAACGAGTTGTGAATAAGTGGTCGCAAAATGCGACCGGTGTTTCGCAAAACCGTGGTCGCCAACATCTTCCTTTCGCCTTCACCGAGCACGGAGCTATCCAAGCCGCCAACGTGCTCAGCAGCCCCGCAGCGACTCGTATGGGTATCGCCGTAGTCCGCGCCTTCGTGCAGCTCCGCGCGCTTATGACCGACCATAAGACTCTGCGCGCCAAGCTTTCCGAACTCGACGCCCGTGTCGGTGCTCACGACGAACAGCTGACAGCCATCGTCGAAACCATTCGTGAACTAGCCATTCCGGTTGAGCCCGCGACCAAACGTAAAATCGGCTACCACCGGGGTAATCGCTAAATTTTCCAAGACTCTTTCTTTTCCGATGTTCCAGAACCCGCTCCAGATCGCTCAACTTGTTTTCCTGCTGCCGCTTGCCTCGGCCGCCGTCATCGCGCTCGCCTTGCGTCGGCAGGGCAACATTGCCGCCTTGGTCGCCACCTTCACCGCCACGCTCATCGCGGCGGGTGGTCTTTATCTGGCCTTTAGCGGCGAGCGGTTCGGAGTCACCGCGCCCGTCTCGGTCGATTGGCTGACTTTGGGAAGCTTCACTCTCTCCCTCGGCCTCAAGTTCGACGATCTCTCCGCCCTCATGCTCAGCATCGTCGGCGTGATCGGCCTGTGCGTGCATGTGTTTTCGCTCGGCTACATGCACGACGACGACGCCAAGGCCCGCTACTTCGGCGGTCTTTCGCTCTTCATGTTCGCCATGCTCGGCATCGTTTTCGCCGACAACCTTTTCATGATGTTTATCTTCTGGGAGCTGGTCGGTCTCGGTTCCTATTTGTTGATCAACCACTACTTCTTCAAACCCAGCGCCGCCGCCGCCTCGAAAAAAGCCTTCATCGCCAACCGCGTGGGCGACTTCGGCTACCTCTGCGGCATCCTGCTTTGCTATCACTTTTACGGCACGGTCAACTTGAGCGAACTCGCCGCCCGTTCCGCCGCCGGCACACTGGCGGTTAACAACGTGATCCCCCTCCTGCTATTCTGTGGCGCGGTGGGTAAATCCGCCCAGCTTCCCCTCCAAGTCTGGCTGCCCGACGCGATGGAAGGCCCGACTCCCGTCTCCGCCCTCATCCATGCCGCCACGATGGTCGCCGCCGGTATTTTCATGCTTTGCCGCATCGAGCCGCTCTTCGCCATCGCGCCCCACGCTCTCACCATCGTCATGTGGGTTGGCACCGCCACCGCGCTCTATGCCGCACTCTGCGCCATCACCCAACGCGACATCAAAAAGGTCCTGGCTTACTCCACCCTGTCCCAACTCGGCTACATGGTGGCCGCCTTCGGTCTCGGTTCGCTCAAAGTCGCCCACGGCGGGGCCTCCGCGCACGAAGTCGTGCTCGCGGCCGGCGTCGGGGCGGCGATGTTCCACCTCACCACCCACGCCTTCTTCAAGGCCCTCATGTTCCTCGGTTCCGGCTCCGTCATTCACGGCTGCCACCACGAACAAGACATTTTTAAAATGGGCGGCCTGTCCAAGAAGATGCCCCTGACTTTCGTCACCTTCACCCTCGGCGTGCTCGCCATCATCGGCTGCCCCGGGCTGGCCGGATTCTTCTCCAAGGATGCCATCCTCTATCTCGCGATGGAGAAAAACACCGCCGTCTTCGCCGTGCTTTGCCTTACCGCCGTGCTCACCGCGTTTTACATGATTCGTATGTGGAAACTCGTTTTCCTCGGCACAACGCGTTCCGCCGCCGCCGCCCACGCCCACGAAGGCGGCATCAGCATGACCCTGCCTTTGATCGTGCTCGCCGTGCTTTCCGTCGTCGGCGGCTACGAGGCGATTTACGGCGGCCACTTCGATGGCGTGCTCAGCCAAATCGCCCATCCCCACGGTGGCGACCATACCACCATTCTGGCGGTTTCCCTCGCCGTAATGCTGGTCGGTGCCGGAGCCGCATTCCTCTTCTACAAGCCCTCCGCTGACGACACCTTGCAAACCAAGGTCCCTGGCGCTTTCGCCGCGTTGACGCTTACGCAAAAATCCTTCGACGCCGCCTACGATTACTACGTGGCCAAGGTGCAGCAGCGTTTCGCCATGCTGCTCAACTACATCGACCTCATCGGTATCTCCGGCATCATTGTGCGCGGCACGGCGGGCGTCACCGGGTTGGTCGGTCTGGCCACCCGCGCCCTCCATACCGGTAGCCTCCACGCCTACGTTTACTGGTTCCTCGGCGGCGCGGTTTTCCTGTGGTTCTTCGCCTCGCGCTAAGCTCGCCACCGCCTCCACAACTTTTTCTTAAAAACGCTTAACTAACTTTTGTCCGCCGTGTTCGACCATCTCCTTATCGCCATCGCGACGCCCCTGGCCGCCGCGCTCCTGCTCCTGATTCCGATGCCCGCGCTCGCCCGCAAGGTCGTGGCCGGCGTCGGGTTTCTCATGCCGGCACTGCTGGCGTTGTGCGTCTGGGCGCAGTTCTCCGTGGCCGACGCCGCTGATTATCAGTTCGTTACCCAATACGATACCGGACTGAAGGACGCCTTGGGCATCAGCCTGCACCTCGGCCTGAACGGCATTTCTCTCCCTCTCTTCGTGCTCGCCGGCATCGTCGGTCTGGCCGCCGGGCTCTACGCCATCCAATCCAAGGCCGAACGCCCTTCGCTATATCTTGGCCTCTTGCTGGTCATGCAGGCCGGTTTGATGGGCGTGTTCGCCAGCATCGACGTGTTCTTTTTCTACTTCTTCCACGAGTTCGCGCTGATCGCGACCTTCATCATGGTCGGCGTCTGGGGCGGTCGTGACCGGGGTTACGCCGCGATGAAGCTCACCATTTATCTGACGCTCGGTGCCATGCTTTCCTTGATCGGCTTGATCGCGCTCTACCATCAGAGCGGGGCGGAAAACTTCGATCTCATCGCCCTGCGCCAAGTCATCGCCGACGGTGCGATCAACGGCTCCAACCAAAACGTCATCTTTGGCCTCCTGCTCCTTGGCTTCGGCATCCTCGTTTCCCTCTTCCCCTTCCACACTTGGGCTCCGCTTGGCTACGGTGCCGCGCCCAGCTCGGCCGCCATGCTGCACGCCGGCGTCTTGAAGAAGTTCGGCCTCTACGGCCTGGTGCAGATCGCCGCGCCCCTGCTGCCCTTGGGCGTCGGCCACTGGTCCGGCTGGCTCGCCCTCCTCGCAGTCGGCGGTAACGTGCTCTACATCGGCTTCGTCACCATCGCCCAGCGCGACCTCAAGCAGATGATCGGTTACAGCTCGGTCATGCACATGGGCTACGCCTTCCTAGGTATCGCCGCCTTCAACATCGTCGGCATTGGCGGCGTGGTTCTCATGATGGTCGCCCACGGCTTCTCCGTCGCCCTGCTGTTCATGCTTTCGACCAGCATCTACCACCGCACCCAGACCTTCGACATGGACGACATGGGCGGCCTGGCGAAACAGACGCCCGTGCTCGCGGCTTTCTTCGTCACCGCCACCTTCGCCAGCATCGGTTTACCCGGCCTGGCCAACTTCTGGGGCGAGCTCGCCATCTTCGTCGGCGCGTGGAAATTCTCGGCGGTTTACACCACTCTGGCCATTTCCGGCGTGATCATTTCCGCCGTTTACGGCCTGCGTTCCGCCGCCAAGGTCTTCTTCGGCGAGACGTCCCCGGCCTTGGCCAAGGTCAGCGCCGAAAAGGCCCCGACCGACCTCTGCTGGTGCGAAAAAATCCCGGCCCTCGTGCTGCTCGCCGCTCTCCTCTTCGTCGGCTTCTGGCCCAAGAGCATTTCCGAAGGCGTCAACACGGCCGTCTCCGCCCTTTACTCCGGTAAATAATCCCGCCGCCTTCCGCTCCCTTTTCACTTATTCGTCCTTCAGCCCTTCCGGCCCATGACCATCGAACAACTTCAAGCCGCCGCCGCCAACAATCTCTGGGTCAACATCCAGCCCGAGATCTCCATGGGCGTGCTCGCGCTGCTCCTCCTTGTTTTGGAGATTTTCCTGCCGAAGAAAAAGGCGCTCATCCCCACCATTTCCATCGTCGCCCAGCTTGGCTTGTTGATTGGCCTGCTCGCCAACTTCAGCCCAGCCTACTTGGGCAGCACCTCGTTTAGCGGCCTGCTTTACCACTCTTCCGACGGCCAATACCTGCGCGCGTTTTTCCTGACCTGCTCCATTCTGGTTTCGATGCTCGGCGTGGTCGCCCTCGCCAAACAGAAGATGCCCAAAATCGAGTTTTTCCACATCGTGCTTGTCGTCTCGGCGGCCATGATGCTCCTGGCGCAGGCGGCCAATTTTGTCCTGCTCTTCGTCGCGTTGGAGACGGTCACGGTTGGTTTCTACATCCTCGTCAGCTACACCCGCACCAACCCGCTCTCACTCGAAGCCGGGCTCAAATACCTGGTCATGGGCGCCTTGAGCTCCGGCATGCTGCTCTTCGGTATCGTGATGCTTTACGGCGTGGCCGGTAACCCCGCCCTGGTCGGCTCCAGCGCGGACCCCATGGCTTATCAGGCCGTGAGCACCTTCCTCGCGGCCAACCCCGGCAACTTCCTCGCCTCCGTGGGCATCGTTTTCGTGCTCGCTGGCGTCGCCTTCAAGATCGGCGCGGTGCCCTTCCAAATCTGGATTCCCGACGTTTACCAAGGCGCGCCGACCCCCGTCACCGCCTTCCTCGCCGTCGCCTCCAAGGCCGCCGGTTTCGCGGTTTTGATCAGCCTGGTTTACGTGTTTTCGCCTTACGAAAAACTGGTGACCACCGTGCTCTCGATCATGGCCGGGGCGACCATTCTCTTCGGCAACCTTGCCGCGCTCACCCAGCACAACGTCAAACGCCTGATCGGCCTCTCCGGTGTTTCTCACGCAGGCTACCTCCTGCTGGGCGTCGTCGCGGTGCTGACCGTCCCGCAGGCCGTCGGAAGCATCTATTTCTACCTCTTTTCCTACCTGCTCGCCTCCTTCGCGGTGTTTGGCGTCATGACCCACGTCGCGGGCTCGAACGACGCCGAGCAGGACCTCGATCATTACGCGGATTTCGCCAAGAAACGCCCCTGCCTCGCCGGCGTGCTGGCCATCGGCCTTGGTTCGCTGGCGGGCATCCCGCCGCTCGCTGGGTTCATGGGCAAACTCATGATCTTCATCGCCGCCTTCAAAGCCGGGCTCTACCCGCTGCTGGCCATCGCGATCGTGGGCGTGGTGATTTCGATTTATTACTACTTCGGCTGGATCAAGGCCGCCTTCTTCAGCACCTGGCGCCCGCCGGTGCCCTCGGGCGAGGTCGAAGCCGCCGGTCCGGCCCCGACTCCGGTTTCCCTGCCCATGGGTGTGGCGCTCGGACTTTTGGCGACGGGCAGCGTGGTTTTCGGCATCTACCAAGGCCCGCTGGCGGCCTGGTTCTTGCAGCGCTAACCAGCTTGTAGTTGTTGCGACTTTTCAGCCGCGTCTCCTTTTGGGGGCGCGGCTTTTTTGTGAGCTCGAAGTCGTCTGAATTTGCGCACAAAAAACCCGTCGGCCAAGGGCGCGACGGGTAGGGAACGCGAGGGGGAAGCGCTCGCGACGAGTTTCCGTTAGATCTTGGCGGCCAGCTTGGCTTTGAGGCTGTCCTTGGACTGCATACCGACGAGGGTTTCGACCAGGACGCCGCCCTTGAAGAGCAGCATGGTGGGAATGGCGCGCACGGAGTAGGTGCTGGCCAGATCGCCGTGGTCGTCCACGTTGACTTTGCCGATCACGAGCTTGCCGGAGAATTCCTTGGCCAACTCCTCCAGTATGGGCGCGATGGCTTTGCAAGGGCCGCACCAAGGGGCCCAAAAGTCCACCAACACGGGAGTGCTGCCGGAGATGGCGGTTTTAAAGGAGGCGTCGTCGAAGTTAGCAATCGCAGCGGACATAATCAGGGATGGGATTCGTTATTTGGTTTTCAGGAACAAAAGGTAGGCAAAGGCGATGGCGGCGGCGGCGGCCAGTCCGGCAATCACCGTGAGCACAGGCGAGGGACCGTCGTCTTCGTCTGCGGCGGGAGGAATCGGTGAGCTGAATTTACCGGAAGGCAACTTCTGCGCGGCGGCGATTTGGGCGGCGGAAAACGGCGCTGAGGTGCCGGGGCGTCCGGCGAAAGGCGCAGAGGTGCCGGGCTTGGGGGCAAGGGTAAGCTTGGGCTTGGATGCGGCCTCAGGC
Organism: Verrucomicrobiota bacterium; assembly: GCA_026398135.1. Taxonomy (GTDB): domain Bacteria; phylum Verrucomicrobiota; class Verrucomicrobiia; order Opitutales; family Opitutaceae; genus IMCC26134_A. The sequence goes on along the minus strand of JAPLTN010000015.1, from coordinate 23,311 downwards.
GCGATCGGGGCAGCCTCGGGCGTAGGCGGAGCCGACGGGGTGAGTGCGTCCGACTCGGGGGCTGGGGCAGCGGAGGATGGGGTGTTGTCAGGGGTGTCGCTCATGGGGGAAAGGGGCGGGCAGGGTGGGGGCTTAGCGCGGGGTCGATTTATGAAGGATCTCGGCCAACTCGCGCGGATCGACAGTCTCCAGGCGTTTGTCGCGGCGTTTGAGTTCCTCGAAGGTTTTGATCGTGGTCTCGGCCATGCGTTCGTGGGTTTCGGCCGAACCGCCGACGAGCACGAATTGATCCCCGGTGGTGATGCGTTTGTGGCCGTCCGCATTGTCGAGGCCCACCCCGAGCAAACCCGCTTGGGCGGCGGGTGCTTTGGCGGCGGCTTTCTGGCCTGCGGAGGGTTTGCGTTCGCGCTTGCTCACGGCGACACCGTGCCTCCTTCGGGCGGTGTTTCAAGCGGGTTCTCGGTTTGCTTGTCCAAGGCCGCAACTAATTCGAGCGGTCCGTCCTCAACCACTTCAACGAAGATGTCGGCGTAGGCTTCGTCCTGGCGGATGCGCAGTTTTTTGAGGCGGGTGAGTTCCAGCACGGCGATAAACGTGGCCACCAGCACGCGCACGGTGACGGTGTGACCCTCGAAAAGGTCGGTGAAGCGGAACTTTTTCCGGGTGATCACCAGATTAAGCAGCTCCTCCATTTTGTCCGATACAGTCACCTCCTCGCCTTTGATTTCGCCGACGATGAGTTTTTCGGCGAGGCGGCGGAGCACGCGGTTAAACATGTTCCACAGCTCGATCCGGTCCACCGGCTGGAGCACGAGTTCGTTTTCCGGAATCGCCAGGGCGGAGACATGACGGGTGAGCAGGTCGCGTTGAAAGGCGGCAAGTTCGTCGAGTTTGGCCGCCGCCTCCTTGAATTTTTTGTATTGAAGAAGCTGATGCACCAGCTCCCAGCGCGGATCGAGCGGGTCCTCATCCGTTGTGTCGCCCGTGGCGGCCTGGCCGCGCGGCAGGAGCATGCGGCTTTTGATCTCCATGAGGGAGGCGGCCATGACGAAAAACTCCCCGGCCACGTCGAGGTCGAGTTCGCGCATGGCGCGGATGACGGCGACGTATTGCCTGGTCACCGAGACGATGGGGATGTCGTAGATATCGAGCTCGTTTTTCCGGATGAGAAACAGCAGGAGATCGAGCGGCCCCTCGAAGACGGGCAGCTTGATGCGGAGATCGGCGTCGGGAATTACGGCGGCCACGGGCGCAGGCTTATTTGAGCAGGTAGCGGACGGCGGCGAAGTAGCCTTCGAGGCCGAGGCCGGTGATCACCGCAACGCAGACCGGGGCGGTGAGGGATTTGTGACGGAACTCCTCGCGTTTGTAGATGTTGGAGATGTGGACCTCGATGGCGCGCAGGCCGGAGCCGGCCAGGGCGTCGCGCAGGGCCACGCTGGTATGGGTGAGGGCGGCGCCGTTGATCACCACGCCGTCGATCTTGGCGTCGGCCAGGGCGGAGATTTTGTCCACCAGCTCGCCCTCGTGGTTGCTCTGGAAAAACTCCAGTTTGGCGCTCGAACCGAATTCGGCGCGCAGCTGGGCTTCGAGGTCGGCGAGGGTGGCGCGGCCATAGATCTCGGGCTCGCGTTTGCCGAGGCGGTCGAGGTTTGGGCCGTTGAGGATGGCGATGGTTTTCATGCGAACGTGGGGAAGGAGTTACGCGAGGCGGACGGCAGGCGTCACGCTTTGATTGCGGGCGGGGATAGCCGGTCAAAAGAAAACCCCGGTGCGGGCGGGCACCGGGAAGAAGCCACTTGTTCTTCGTGGTTTATGCAGACATAAACCCGCGCATATCCCCACCCCAGTAGTCGCGCAAGCCGTTGAGATTTTTATCACGGATCCCTACTCGAAAGAAACCAGGGAAGTCCATGGTACCAGCAGCAAGGCGAAGTCGTTTACAACGCGAGTTGTGCTGAAAATAACCCCATCATGAGTCACTCCAATTCAGACAAACCCAGCGTTGGCGTCTCGCTGCACCAGCAGGCCGAAGCGGCGCTGGTCCGTTCCGAGGAGCTGAAACAGGCCTTCATCGATTCGGTTGCGTCGCACATTGCCGTGCTCGATCCCTCCGGGGTCATCGTAGCGGTTAATTCTGCCTGGCAGCGTTTTACGTGCGAGAACCCCGCGCGATCCGGAGAGCGGCAAGCCCGGAGTTGCGGCATTGGGGCCAATTATCTGGACGTGTGCCGAAAGTGCATCGGCGAGTCGGCCGGCGATGCGATGCTGGTCCATGACGGCATCCAGGCGGTGTTAACGAGACGCATTCCGAGCTTCACCCACGAGTATCCCTGCCATTCCCCCACGGAGCAACGTTGGTTTACCTTGATGGCAACGCCCTTGGGCGGGGGCCTGGAGGGCGTGTTTGTCGTCCACACGAACATCACCGAGCGGAAGCGCACGGAGGACGAGCTGCGCAAGCTGCTGTTACAATTGGATCGCGCCGAGGATATGGAGCGCCGGCGCATCGCCCGTGAGCTGCACGATTCGACCGGCCAGAAACTCGCCGCGCTGGGCATGACTATCGGCCTGCTCCAGGACGCCACCAGCGTTTCAGCTAGCGATAAAAATGACCTTTTCGCCAACTGCCTGACGATGGTCGAGCAATGCGCGAAGGAAGTCCGCACACTCTCTTACCTGCTGCATCCTCCGCTGCTGGATGAGTTGGGGCTGGCCAGCGCGATCCACAACTACGTCGAGGGCTTTTCCAAGCGGAGCGGCGTGCAGGTCACGTTTGATGCCTCACCTGATCTCGCACGGTTGCCCGCCGAGCTTGAGCTGATGTTGTTCCGCATCGTCCAGGAAAGCCTCGGCAATATCCACCGCCACTCCGGGGCTTCCGCCGCAAACATCCGCCTGGTCTGCGATGTGGAGCAGGTGGTGATCGAGGTGAGCGACCAAGGCTGCGGCATGTCCTCCGCCGCGATCGACGCGATCAAGGCGCGGCGCGGCGTGACGGGGGTCGGCATCGCCGGGATGCAGGAGCGGGTGCGGCATCTCGGCGGGCGGCTGGAACTCGAGTCGTGCGGCCAAGGCACCACGGTGAGGGCCTTCATCCCTCGGCAACATAAAACAGCATGAAGGCCATCCGGATTTTGATCGCCGATGATCACGATGTGGTGCGAGAGGGGATTAAGTCGCTGCTCGCCACGCGCGCGGAGTTCCGGGTCTGTGGCGAAGCCTCCAATGGGCGCGAAGCCGTGGCCCTGGCGCGGGAACTGAAACCCCACCTGGCGGTGCTCGACTTTAGCATGCCGGAGCTGAATGGCTTGGAGGCCACCCGCCAGATTCGCGCGGCGCTGCCCGATACCGAAGTGCTCATCCTCACCATGCACGACTCCGAGACCCTGGCGCACGAGGTCTTGGCGGCCGGCGCGCGCGGCTTGCTCCTGAAGACCCATGCGAAGAGCCAAATCGCCGCCGCCGTGTATGCGCTCGCGCAACACGAGCCGTTTTTCCCGGGTTCCCTCTCCGCGCTGGCGCTCGCCCGGTTTTTGCACCCCAACCAGCCCAGCGACCAGCGCGCCGCGCCCGCCGATAGGCTTACGCCGCGCGAGCGCGAGGTGGTCCAGCTCATTGCCGAGGGGCGGACGAGCAAGGACATCGCCCTCCTGTTGGGCCTGAGCGTGAAGACGGCCGACGCGCATCGGGCCAATGTCATGCGCAAGCTCGACCTCCACTCGGTCAGCGAGCTGGTGCTTTATGCCGTGCGCAATCGCATGGTGCAGGCTTGAGTTGCGCCGCAGGCCGGCTTCCGGCCTTAGGTGCCAGGCAAGGGGTGCAGCGTCTAGGGTGTTTACCCTAGGGAATCGCTAGGGTTCACCTTCCTCCTGAGGGAGGTATCTTGGCTGCGCTTGATCGAGAACCGGCCATGAAACGCACACGCACTAACTCCCCGGGCGCGTATCAACGCATTCGCACCGTCGTCATAGACGATTCGCCCGAGTTCCTGCGCGCCGTCGAACATCTGCTGCGGCAGATGCCGAGCGTCGAGTTGATCGGCACCGCCGAAGATGGGGCGTATGCGCTGACCTTGATGGCGAGCGAACGGCCCGATTTGGTGTTGATGGATGTGAAGATGCCCTGGCTTAACGGCCTGCAGGCTACGCAACGGATACGTGCCTGGTTTCCCGGCGTACGCGTCATCCTGATCACCCTCCACGAATTCGAGAAGTGGAATGCCGCCAGCGTCGCCGCCGGGGCGGACTGTTACCTTTCGAAATCCTGTCTGCGCGAGGAACTGCCCGGCGTGATTGCCCGCCTGTTCCCCGTTCATCCCGTAGGCACGGTGTTGCAAGACGGGGCCAACGCATCGGTCGAGGGAACCGCATACGGAACGTCACCATGACCACCCCGAACCAGAAGGACCGACGCCGATCAAACACCGGGCCTTCGCTGCGCCAGCGGGCCGATGCAGCCTACAAAGCCAAGGAGCCGGCCGAGAAAAATGCGCCCGAAGCCACCCCGTCGCCCGAGGCCGCGCGGATGATTATCCGCGAGCTGCGGGTGCATCAGATCGAACTGGAGTTGCAAGCCGGGGAACTGCGCCGGAGCGAACAGGAGCTGAACGAGGCCCAACGCCTTTCGCGGATCGGGAGTTGGTGGTTCGACACCGCGACCAACGAGGTGCACTTGACGGCGGAACTTTTCCGCATGCTGGGGCTCGATCCGGCGTCTGCCCCGCCGCCCTTCTCCGAGCACCACCGGCTGTTCACCCCCGAGAGCTGGCAGCGGCTCAGTGCGGCCATCTCTCGCGCACAGGTCTTGGGCGTGCCCTATGAACTGGAACTCGAGATGGTCCGCGCCGACGGTCCCCAGGGCTGGATGCTCGTGCGCGGCGAACAGGTGCGGGATGCCCGGGGGCTTGTCACCGGCCTGCGCGGCATCGCCCAGGACATTACCGGGCGCAAGCAGGCGGAGAAGGCGTTGCGGCGCAGCGAAGAGCGCTACCGCGAATTGGTGAATAATCTGGAGGCCGGAGTGGTGATTCATGCGCCCGATACCTCGATCATTACGAACAACCCCCGCGCGATGGCATTGCTGGGCCTAAACGAAGGGCAAATGAGCGGCCGGCAGGCCATCGATCCCAATTGGAAATTTTTACATGACGACCATACGCCGTTCCTGCCTCATGAGTTTCCGGTGAACCGGATCGTCGCGGAAAAGAGGGCGCTCAGGGATATGGTTCTTGGAATTATCCGGCCGGGGAGCGGGAACGTTGCATGGGTGAGTGTTAACGGCGTCCCCGTTTTTGACCAGCGAGGCGAACTGAGTGAAGTGATCATCAGTTTTGTGGACATCACCGGACGCAAGCAGGCGGATGACCGCCTGCGGGAGAATGAGGAACGTTTCCGGGTTTTCTTCGAGGATTCCCCCGACGCCTATCTTATCTTGGAGATTAAGGACTATGGGAAGATCAGTGCCTGCAACAAGGCGACTGAGGCCATGCTGAGAGGCAGCAGAGCCCAGATCCTGGGCATGGCCATCGCCGATGTCTCGCCCAGGCGCCAACCGGATGGCAAGCTGTCCTCGGAGGCGGCCGCGAATCGGATCCACGATACCATAACCCGAGGAAGAAATAATTTCGAATGGATGCATAAGCGTCTGGATGGAGAAGAGTTTTGGGCCCATGTGACCATTTCGATTATTACCATCCGAGGCAGGCTGGTTCTCCTGGCCTCCTGGCGGGACATCACCGACCGCAAGCAGGCCGAACAGGAAATCACCCGGCTCAATGCCGAGCTGGAGCACCGCGTGCTTGAGCGTACCGCCGAGTTGGAGGCGGCGAACAAGGAGCTGGAGGCGTTTTCCTATACGGTGTCGCACGATCTGCGGGCCCCGCTGCGCGCGATTGATGGTTTCTCCCGGATCGCGCTCGACCGGCCGGACACGGAGTTGTCCAACGCAGCGCGGCAGGCCTTGCACTCGGTGCGCGACGGAGCGCAGCAGATGGGCCGGCTCATCGACGACTTGCTGGCATTCTCGCACATGAGCCGGCAGGTGGTGCGCAAGCGGCGGGTCTCGCCCGGCACGTTGGTGCGCGAATGCCTGGAAACCCTCCGCCCGGAAACCACCGGGCGGAGAGTGGAGATCTCGACCGGCGAACTGCCCGGCTGCGAGGCGGACGAGGCACTGCTGAAGCTCGTCTGGATGAACCTGCTCTCCAACGCCCTCAAATATACGCGCCCGCGCGACCCTGCTCAGATCGAGATCGGGTGCCGGAATGATGGCGAACAGGTTTACTTCGTCCGCGACAACGGCGTGGGCTTCAATATGGCCTACGCGGACAAGCTCTTCGGCGTGTTCCAGCGGCTGCACCGCGCCGAGGACTTCGAGGGCACTGGCGTCGGCCTCGCGACGGCGCAGCGCATCATCCATCGCCACGGCGGCCGCATCTGGGCCGAAGCCGAGGTGGACCAGGGCGCCACGTTTTTCTTCACGCTCGAACCCCGGAAAACATCATGACCCCGCCCATCGAAATTCTTCTTGTCGAGGACAACCCCAGCGACCTGAAGCTCACCCTCCATGCCTTTGAGGTCCACAAGCTGACCAACAAGATCCAAGTCGCCCGCGACGGTGAGGAGGCGCTCGATTTTATCTTTTGCCGCGAAGCGTTTTCCGACCGCGACATCACGTGTCCGCCCAAGCTCATCCTGCTCGATTTAAAACTGCCCAAGATAGACGGGCTCGAAGTGTTGAAGGCGATCAGGGGCGACCCGCGCACGAGCACGATCCCGGTGGTGATGCTCACCTCGTCGAAGGAGGAGCGCGACATCATCGCCAGCTACCAACTGGGCGTGAACAGCTACATCGTGAAACCGGTGGACTTCGACCAGTTCACCGAGGCCGCGCGGGTGCTCGGCCTGTATTGGCTGCTGCTCAATCATCCGCCCGTCGTTCCGACCCCCACTGCCGCGAAAGGCTGAATACCCATGTCCACACCCATAAAAGTCCTTATCCTCGATGATTGCGAGAGCGACATGAAGCTCATGCTGCACGAACTGCGGCGGGCCGGTTATGAACCTCAGTCGCAGTGGGTGCACAACGAGGCCGATTTTTACGCGGCGCTCGAGCCGAGCTTGGATATAATCCTCGCCGACTACAGCCTGCCCAACTGGACCGGGGCGGCGGCGCTCGCGATGGTGCAGCAGACGGGCTTCGACATCCCGTTCATCCTGGTTTCCGGCATCTTGCCCGACGAAGGCGCGGTTGAGTTGATAAAACAGGGGGCGACCGACTATTTGTTAAAGGATCGGCTCGCCCGGCTTGGCTCGGCGGTGGCCCGTGCGCTTGCCGAGCACGAGTTCAGAAACGGACAGCTCCGGGACCGGGAGGAGTTTGCCGCTTCCGAGCTCCGCTACCGCCGTTTGTTCGAAGCCGCCCGCGACGGGATCCTTATCTTCAGTGCCGAAACGGGGCGGGTTCTGGATGTGAATCCGTCGCTACTCAGCCTGCTGTGCGGTTCGCGCGAGCAGTTCCTCGGGGAAAAAATCTGGGAGCTGCCGAGCTTCAGGAATATCGTCGGCCAGCAGGCGGACTATACGGCCTGGCTGCGGAAAGGTTCCGCCAGCTACCATGACGACAGGATGCTCTACGCCGGGGATGGGCACCCCATCGCGGTGGAGTTTGTCAGCAACCTCTACCTGGTTGGCGACCACCCGGTGATCCAGTGCAACATTCGCGATATCACCGAGCGCAGGCGCGCCACCGCCTTGCTGGCCGCCAGCGAGGAGCGTTACCGGAAGCTTTTTGAAAATTCCCCGGACGGCATCGCGAACTTGTCCCCCGACCTGACGATCCTCGAGGCAAACAGCACCTTTGCCCGCATGCACGGTTACCCGGTGGAACGCATGCTCGGACTGAACCTGGTGCAGCTGATTGCGCCCGCGAGCCAAAGCCTGATTTCGGAGCAGCTGCCGCGTATACTTGACGGTGAAACCATCCGCCTCGAGGTGGAGCAGCGCCATCAGGATGGCCATGAGTTTACGGTCGAGCTCACCGCGAGCCTGATAACGGTCGGCGGCGAGAAGCGCATCCAAGCGTGCCATCGCGACATCTCCGAACGAAAACGGCTGCAGCAGGAACGCGCGCAATTCGAGCGCAAGGTGCAGGAAGCGCAACGGCTCGAAAGTCTCGGCACGATGGCCGGCGGCATCGCGCATGATTTTAACAATCTCATGTGCGGCATTCTGCTGGGGAGTGAGACAATCATGCTCTCCCTCCCGGCATGGGCACCAGAGCAGTCACAACTGAATCTAATCAAGGAGTCCGCGTTGCGGGCGGGAAACCTCTGCAAGCAGCTGCTCGCTTACGTGGGCAGGGATGTGGTGGAGATGGCGAACCACTCGTTGAGGCATCTCGTGGAAACTACGGAGGGCCTGTTGAAACTCTCCATCGGCAAGAAAACCCAACTGCAACTCCACCTCGGCCCCAATCCGCTCAGCATCTTTTGTGGTGAGACCCAGGTGCGGCAGGTGATCATGAACTTCGTCATCAATGCCTCCGAAGCCATCGGGGATGCGCCCGGAGTCATAGCGATCCGCACTCGGCTGGTCAAACTGACCGGCACTCCCGCCAACATTCTCGGGCTGGAGACAAGCTTGCCCGCGGGTCTCTACGCCTGCCTCGAAGTGTCCGATACCGGCTGTGGCATGAGCACCGAGATCCAGGCAAAAATCTTTGATCCCTTTTTCACCACCAAGTTTATCGGGCGTGGTCTCGGTTTGGCGGCGGTTCAAGGCATCGTGCGCACGCACAAGGGCGGGCTGCTGCTCGACTCGAAGCCCGGGGTCGGCACGACCTTTACCATGTTCCTGCCGCTGGCGGCCAATGCGATGGTGGGGACGTCCGCCGTCGTTGACCGGAGGGTTCTGCCTGAGGCGAAGGTACCGGCCGACACGTGTCTGTTGGTGGTCGATGATAACGACGCCATCCGGGAAACCACGGCGTATCTTTTAGCCGTGGAGGGATTTGAGGTCGTGCAGGCGGTGGATGGATTGCAGGCGGTGGAGCTTTTTGCGGCGGAGCCTGGCCGGTTCGACCTGGTGCTCATGGATCAAACCATGCCGCGAATGAACGGTGACAAGGCGTTCATTGAAATGAAGCGCATCAAGGCGGATTTGCCGGTTATCATTGTTAGCGGCTACAGCAGGCAAGAATTGCGTGAGCGGTATAAACAGAATCTACCTGCGGGCTTCCTGATGAAACCGTTTAACTCTTCGGCCCTGCTGAAGATCATCCGCAACGCGCTGGAAACCAGGCGCGGTGAGCGAGGCGCCGCACGCTCAGCCGTCTCCATATAATCATGCAAACAGGCTTCGGCGAGACGCCGAAGCCTGCACGCGGGACGGGCGCGCTCCCCGGACCATGGAATCAGCCTAAACTTGAACGTAAACTGAGGCTTAGTGCGCGACGTGGACTTTTTCGCCCTTGGGCTGGCCGATGGATTGGAGCAGTTCGACGAACCAGGGGGCGGTGATATCGAAGGGTTTGCCGCCTTTGATGCGGGGGAATTCGATGGCGCGCAGGACGTTGCCGCGATCCTCGTCGTGGCCGATCACGCCGCCCTCTCGGCGCAGGGCGCACTCCACCGCGAGGTCGGTGCAGCTCTTGATCAGGCGCAGGTCGGCGGCGTTGGCGGCGGCGGCGCGGGCATAGTAGCCGCTCTTTTGCACGAGCACTTTTTCCGCGCCGAGCATTTTGGCGAATTGCTCGCCGAACCATTTGCCGGGGTTGACGGCGTCGAGCTTGATGTGGCCGAAGGCGTCGCGCGGCACTTCCTGGCCCTTGGCCTGAAGCTCGGCGACGATGGCTTCCACGCCCGCGCCTTCGGAGATGAAGATGTTTACGTTGTCGTGTTTATCCATGATGGCCTTGAGGCGGGCGGCCTCGGCGGCGAGGTCGATGGCGAGCTCGGGCAGGTAGATGGCGTGGACGTCGAGGTTGGCGCGGGAGAGGCCGAGGCCGGGCACGAAATCTTCGCGGTCGAGGAGTTTGCGGTAATCGGCGGCGGTGGCGGCGGTGAGCCAGCCGCAGGAGCGGCCCATGACCTCGTGGATGATGAGCATGCGCGGGTTGGCGTTGTGCTCGGAGACGACGTTGCGGAAGTAGCGGGCGCCGTGCTCGGCGGCGGTGTAGGCGCCGAGGGATTGGCGGATGGGGAAGACGTCGTTGTCGATCGTCTTGGGCAGGCCGATGACGGTGAGGCCGTAGTTGTTCTTGGCGAGGAAGGCGGCGAGATCGGCGGCGGCGGTGTTGGTATCGTCTCCGCCGATGGTGTGGAGGATGTCCACGCCGTCCTTGATCAGCTGGTCGGCGGCGACTTTTTGCGGGTCCTGGCCTTCTTTGACCAGGCCGCGTTTCACGCAGTCCTTGATGTTGGTGAGTTTTACGCGGCTGTTGCCGATGGGGGAGCCGCCGTGGAGGTGGAGGGTGGCGGCGGTGGCGCGCTCGGCGGGGCCGACTTTGTAGGAATCGCCGAGGAGGAGGCCCTTGTAGCCGCCGTGATAGGCGATGATTTCGATGTCGGGAGCGATTTCGGTGTAGCGTTCAATGAGACCGCCGATGGCGGAGCTGAGGCAAGGGGCGAGGCCTCCGGCGGTAAGGAGGGCGACTTTCTTCGGGCGCGAGACGGGCGTTGTGCTCATGTGATGTGGTGAAAGGGGAAACGATGAACGGGTGGCGGCGGAGGCGAAAAGCGGGAAAATGGGTTTGCGCAGAATCGGCCAAAAAAAAGCCCGCGCCGCCGCATCGCCGTATCGCGCAGTCAGGCGAGGTCCGGCAAAGTGTAACCAATTTGGTTACACTTTGCCGGGATGGGCGGCGCGGGATGGGGGGTTCTACAGGGAGGCGGGAGTCAGAAGTTGGCGCGGACGCCGGCGGTGAAGGCGCGGCCGGGCAGGGGGGCGACGTCTTTGAGGAAGCTGGTGTGCAGGCGGGCTTCCTCGTTGGTGAGGTTGGCCGCGCGCACGAAGAAGTCGTAGGTCACCGGGCCGGTTTCCAGGCAATAGCCCGCCGAAAGTCCGAGCAGAGCGTAGCCAGCGGTCGAGCTCTCGCGTGCGGCAGTGTTGGGCTGGCGGACGACGAGCACGAAGTCGGTGCCGGCGCGCCAGGCGTTTTTCTTCCAGTCGAGGGCGATGCGGCCTTTGAGCGGTGGCGTGCGCGGCAGGTCTTCGTCGTGGTCGTCGAGCGCACGCACGGCGTCGAGGGCGGTGGTGAGGTCGAGGGTGTGGCGGTTGCTGGCGTGCAGGTGCCAGATCGCCTCGGCCTCGGCGCCGTAAAAGAGGGCGTCGGTCTGGGTGAAGCGGGTTTGGGTGAGCGCCTCGGGGTCGCCGGGGAGGACGGGGGAGTTGGTCGCATCGACGAGCGCGCCGGTGGCTTGTTCGTGGATGTAGCCGTCGAAGCGGTTGAGGTAGCCGGTGAGCGCGCCGGTGACAAAGCCGGTGGTTTTGCGCAGGGAGAATTCGGCTCCGAGGCTGGTTTCGTCAGTGAGCGAGGCGTCGCCGATTTCGTAGGCGGCGGTGCCGATATGCGGGCCGTCGGCGTAGAGTTCCTGGCCGTTGGGTGCGCGGGTGGTCGAACTTAGACTGGCGGCGATTTTGTAGGCGGGCGACAGGGTTTGCACGAGGCCGAAGGAACCGGAAACGGTGGTGCGGGAATCGTCACGGGCGGCGTGGGTGGTGCCGCCGGGGCTGGCGAAGGGGGCGGCGTCGATCAGGCGGTTTTCGAGGCGTGCGCCGACTTGCCAGGTGGTGGTGTCGCGCACGAGTTCCTCGAAGAGGAAGATCGCGCCGGTGTCGGTGGTGTGGGTGGGGAGGAAGGCTTCGTCGCCCTCGGCGGAGAGTTCGGTCTGGCCGAGTTGGGTGCCGAGCGCGCCGGTCCAGCCGGCGATCTCGCCGTTGAGGAGTTCGAGGCGGGAATCGAAGCCGGTCTGGGTGAACGAGGTGCCGACAAGGCCGGCGGCCAGTTCGCGGTGTTGGTAATCGGCGTAGCCAAGCTTGGCTCGGGCGCCGGTGAAGACGCCGAAGTCGCCGGTGTAGTCGGCGGAGGTATCGAGGCGGCGCTGGCGCAGGTCGATGGAGACGTCGGTCTCGTTGGGCACGCCGTAGAGGCTGTCGAAACCGTTGTAGTTTACGCCGGCATCAAGCGCTTCGCTGACGTAGCTGAGGCCAATCGAGGCGCTTTGGTTGTCCACGCTGGTGTTGACCAGTTCGCCTTTGGGCGCGCCGGGCTGGCCGGAGAAACCGGGCACTGAGATGGAATCGGCCTCGCGGCGAAGGCCGTCGAGGTGGAGCACGAAACCGGACTCGGCGGCGCGGTCGGGGGAGAGGGCGACATCGACGGAGCCGCCGGTGGCGTAGCCGCGGCCGTTGTCGGTCACACTGGTGTCTAGCAGGCCGGAGACGGGGCCGGCGGGCAGTTCGGACTCGATACGGTGGTCGATGACGTTGACCACGCCGCCGACGGCGGCCGAGCCGTAGAGGAGGGATGCGGGACCGCGCACGACCTCGATACGTTTGATGAGGAAGGGCTCGACGGAAACGGCGTGGTCGGGGGAGGTGTTGGAGGCGTCGAGGGTGTCGGTGGAGTTGGCGAGCACGCGCACGCGGTTGGCCCCGAGGCCGCGCAGGATGGGGCGGCTGGATCCGGGGCCAAAGTAGGTGGAGGAAACGCCGGGCACGGCGGCGAGGGTCTCACCGAGGGTGGCCTGGCGGCTGGAGACCAAGGCGGTGTCCGTGAGCACGCTGGTGGAGCTGACGAGGTCGGCTTGAGAGCGGGCGAGGGGCGAGGCGGTGACGACGACGTTTTCCAGTTGGATGGGTTCGTCGGCGTGGGCGTGCGCGGGAGGCGCGGATTGGGCGAAAGCGAGCGTGGCCGAAACGGCGACGCAGAGAGGGAGGAGAAGAGAACGAGGAAGAAAAGTGGTCATAAGGGTGGTGTATTGACGGTTTGGACGCGGCTACGCGCGGACCGTAGGTTGCACAGACATGGAGCGCGGCTTGGCAAGCGACGCTCGCTCAAGTTAGCGGACGCGGACGGGGCTGCTCAGGCGGCAGCTGGGGGGCGCGCGGCCAGGAGGGAGCAAGCGGGCGGCGGGGCGGAGGCGAGGGGAATGATCCGTGAGGTGAAGGCGGGCAACGGGGTGGGGCTGTGGCGGCGCGAGGAGCAGGGCGGGCGGCGGGGTATCGGTGCCTTGGGTGAAAAGGGTGATCGCACAGATGTGATCCGCTGTGTCGATGGGCAGCTCGGATTTAGCGTCGGAGTCGGAGGGCGCGGCGGGCTGACTTTCGCAGGGGGTGCAGGTATGTCCTGAGGCGTGCAGCCGGGCGTGGGCGGCGGGCAGGTGGGCGAGCAGGCCGAGGCTCAACACCAAGACGCCGAGCGCTGCGGCCACGAGGGACCGGAGCAGGGCGTGGAGTTGGGAGCGGGCGGGCATGAGCTTAAGAAGGAGCGGTCAGTGTAACAGAGTTGGCAAGGGGGGGCTGCGGAGACGAGGTGGGAACTGGTCGGCGACCGGTTCTACATGGGGCGGCTGTGCGCTCTGGCTCAGGGTTGGTAGAGCCAGTAGCGTTTGGTCTGTTGTTGGTAGATGGCGCAGCGGCGGGCCCATTCGGCCTCGAAGGTGTCGAGGTCGGTCTTGGCGCCGTCGCGGGCGAGGGCCTTCCACCAGTCGGTGCTGCCGACGTGGATGTTGAAGGAACGTATTTCCTTGGGGCCGAGTTCGGCGAAGGGGTTGGGCGGGTCGTAGCGGCAGGCCAGGCGCATGAGCTCGAAACTGAGCTGGGTGGGGCGCCAGGTGTTCCAGTTGAGCACATCGACGTAGAGGGCGCTTACCGGTTTACCCTGGCTGTCAGGAACGGTGATGGTGCGGAAACTGATCCCGGGGATGGCGAGTTTATCGAGGTCGGCCTTGAGTTGGGTGGTGGTCTTGCCCTTGAAGCTGATGGCGCGGAAAGGGTGCTCTTTGCCCGCGCCGTGGCGGAAACCGCTGTATTCGCAGCCGAGTCCGACCATGGCGTAGCCGACCACGGCGGGGAAATCGCGAACGAGGGGAGAAGTCGGCACGAAGGTGAGTCCGGTTTCGGGCCAGCGCATGCCGCGCCGCCAGCCGCGCATGGGGATGACGGTGAGTTTGCCCTTGGCCCGGGCGGCTTCGGGGATGTCCAAAACGCCGGGGGCTTCGGCGGCCATTTTGGCGAGTTCGCCCATGGTCAGGCCGTGGATGTAGGGGATGCGGAACGCGCCGACGCCGCTCATCCATTCGCGGTCGAGGGCGGGGCCGTCCACCTTGAGGCCGCCGAGGGGATTGGGCCGGTCGAGCACGATGACGGGCACGCCGTATTGGAAACACGAATCCATGGCGTAGCGCATGACCACGTTGAAGGTGTAGCTGCGCACGCCGATGTCTTGCAGGTCGATGACTAGGGCATCGAGGCCCTTGAGCTGGGCGGCGGTGGGTTTGCGGTTTTTGCCGTGCAGGGAGTAAACAGGCAGGCCGGTGCCGGCGTGGATCTCGTCGCCGAAATTGACGCTGGCCTTGATCTGGCCGGCGAGGCCGTGTTCGGGGGCGAAGAGGGCAACGAGTTTAACCCCGGGGGCGCGGTAGAGAATGTCGATGGTGGATACGCCGGCGCGGTTCACCCCGGCGGCGTGGGTGAGCAGGCCGATGCGTTTGCCTTTGACCGCCGCGAAACCATCGGCGGCGAGCACGTCGATGCCGAGCATGACGGGACCGGCCTGGGACGGCGGGGCGGGACGTGTCTGCGGCGCGGCGGCGGGTTTGGCGGCGGCGGGCGCGTTCGGGGCGGGTCTGGTCTTGGGCGGAGGCGTCGGCTGGCTGCTGCAGCCGAAGAGCCCGAGGAAGAGGCTGGCGAGCAGCAGGGGAAGACGAACGAAGAGCGGGAAAAAGCTATCCACGGTGGCGCAGGTTCAGGAGGTGGGAGGAAAGGTAGTATCGTGCGGGGTCACGACAGCGGTGACGGGACGGCGGGCTAGGCGGTGGCGGGCTGCGGGGATCATGAGCCAACGCCAGAGCAAGTCCAGGGCCGCGCCCACGGCGAGGCCGGCTAAAATTGCGCCGATGAGCTGGGCGGCGAGCAGGTGCACCGCGATTTTGACCCAAGCCTGGGCGGTGATCGGCTGGCCGCGCGGTGGAAGCTGGTTGCCGAGGATGCGGTAAAAGCGGTCCAGCCACGGCGTAGGCTTCTGCCCGGCGTCCGGGGTTGCGAGATCGGGTGCAGCGGGTTCAGGGGGAGGGACAATGAGAGGGGCTGGATCGAGCGAGCCCTCAAAGACGGCCGGCGCGGGCGCGGGTTCCGGGTGGCTGGAAAGGCTGGTGAGATCGAGGGTGATCGCGCCGAGTTTATAGGTGCCGTAAAGAAAGAAGGGTCCGGTCGCGGGGTTGCTTACGAACTGGAGCGCACCCATGACCATGAAGTTGGAGCGAAAGAGCAGGCAGAGCAGGAAGCCGAGGGGAATTTGACCTGGGATGGGGATCAAGGTCAGCACCGAGCCAAGGTATAGCGCGGGGCGGATGTTGATGTAGTTAAACGACCACAGATAATTCCGTTTGCGGGCGAAGGCGGCGAAGCGCCCGACCACCGGGTAGGTGTGGAAACGCGCCCGCCGGGGCATGAACTTCAACCAAAACTTCGCCCGCCGGATCCGGGCGAAATGCAGTCGGCGGTGGTGGTGTTCGTCGGCGGTCATGGGGTGGGGTAGGACGATGCGATGAAAGGCGAGAGCGTCGGGTCTAGTCCGGCGCGGGCCAATCTTGAAATCACGCGGTCGGCGCGGGCGCGGGGGCCGGGGCGAGTGGTGCCGCCAGTGCGCTTCCGGCCAGCCAGCCGGTGGTCCAGGCAGCCTGAAAGTTGAAACCGCCGGTCACGCCGTCGATGTCCAGCACCTCGCCGGCGAAGTGCAGGCCGGGCACGAGGCGGCTTTCCATGGTCTTGAAATCCACTTCGCGCAGGCGCACGCCGCCGCAGGTGACGAATTCCTCTTTGTTGAGGCTTTTGCCTTCGACGCTGAACTCCGAGGCGGCGACTTGGGTGGCGAGTTTTTGCAGGTTTTCCTTGGATATGCCGGCCCATTGCGCCTCGGGCGAAAGGCCGGGCACGGCGGCGATGAGGCGTTCCCAGAGCCGGGCGGGCAGGGCGAAGGGGTTGAGGGTGGAGACTTGTTTGCGCGGGTTGGCGTGGCGCCAGGCGGTGAGCGTTTCCAAGGCGCGGGCGGGGGCGTCGCCCGTCCACGAGACGAGCAGTTTGAATTTGTAGTCGCGAGCGGCCAGTTCGCGCGCGCCCCAGGCGGAGAGTTTTAGAATCGCCGGGCCGCTCAGGCCCCAGTGGGTGACGAGCAGGGGGCCGCCGTCGGCGAGTTTGGTGCCCGGCACCGAGGTGGCGGCGGTGAGCACGGACAGGCCTTCGAGGCCGACCAGGCGGGAGTCGGCGATGTGAAAGGTGAAGAGCGACGGCACCGGGTTCTCGATGGTGTGGCCGAGTTCGGCGGCGATGAAGAGACCGGCCGAGCCTTTGTTGCCGCCGGTGGCGAGCAGCACGCGGTCGAAACGCGCGCCGGAGTCGTCGGTGAAAATCGCGTCGAAGCCCGCCCCGTCGGTCGCGCGGGTGATGGTGCGCACGCCCATGCTGGTGAAAAGATGCACCCCGGCCTGGTCGGCGGCGGTGCGCAGGGCGGCGATGATGGTGGCGGAGTCGTCGGTGTCGGGAAACATGCGCCCGTCGTTTTCGGTTTTCAGGGTGACGCCCCGGGCCTCGAACCAGGCGATGGTGTCGCGCGGCCCGAACCGGGTGAAGGGCCCGAGCAGCTCGCGTCCGCCGCGCGGGTAACGTTTCACCAACTCGCGCGGTTCGGGGCAGGCGTGGGTGACGTTGCAGCGCCCGCCGCCGGAGATGCGTACCTTGGCCAGCGGGTGGGCGGTGGCCTCGTAAAGGCAGACGCGGGCGTGCGGCGCCGCCTCGGCGGCTTGGATGGCGGCGAAGAAACCGGCGGCCCCGCCGCCGACAATAAGAATGCGCAAGGTCTCGGACACGCCCGCAGGCTGGGGGCGGCGGCGGCGAGTTGAAGTTTAAAACACGAAATATCGCCGCCCCAGGCTCGCCCCGGCGGCAGACGCAGACGGCGCCCGCGTGTTTCCACGTTTCTTCGCCTCCGCGCTTGCCCAGCCCGCCCGCGCCCCTTGCTTTCTTCAGACCGTGTCGATTGCCGCCTCAGACTTCGTTCACCTCCACGTCCACTCCGACTACAGCCTGCTGGACGGAGCCTGCAAAATCGACCGCTTGATGAAGCGCACGGTCGAGCTGGGCCAGCCTGCCGTCGCGCTCACCGACCACGGCAACATGTTCGGCACCATCGAGTTTTTTAATGCCGCAAAAGCCGCCAACCTCAAGCCGCTGGTCGGTTGCGAACTCTATATCGCGCCCGGCTCGCGGCTGGAAAAAGCCGGTAAATCCGAGGATGGGAAAAACTACTTCCACCTCGGCGTTTTGGCCAAGGATCTGACCGGTTACCAAAACCTGCTAAAACTGGTCTCTGACGCGCATTTGCAGGGGTTTTACTACAAGCCGCGCACCGATCTGCCCACTTTGGCCAAATACGCCAAGGGCCTGATCGGGTTTACCGGCTGTCTCGCCTCCGAGGTTTGCCAGCACCTCATGCACGGGCGCGAGGCCGAGGCCGACGTCGCCTGCGCGCGCTACGTGGAGATTTTCGGCCGAGAAAACTACTTCGTCGAAATCCAAGACCACGGCATCCGCGAGCAGCGCCAGATCATTCCCGGCCTGCTCGCTTTGGCGGAGAAATACCAACTCAAGGTCATCTGCTCGAACGACGTTCATTACGTGCGCGAGACCGACTCCGCTTCGCACGACACCCTGCTTTGCATCCAGACCGGTTCCAAGGTGGCCGAGCAGAACCGGATGCGGTTCGACAGCTCCGCGTTCTACATGAAGTCGGCCGACGAGATGCTCAAACTCTTCGGCGAGATTCCCGAGTCGCTCACCAACACCCGCCTCGTCGCGGAGATGTGCGACCTGAAAATCCCCTTTCCGAAGGGCTCGGAGCGTTACCCGCGTTATCCGCTGCCGACTGAGATCACGGCCGCAAATCCCGAAAAACCCGCCGCCGCTTATCTCTTGCAGCTCTGCGTGACCGGCCTGCGCACCCGCTACGGCCACGACTACGCCGAGGTCGCCGCCCGCGAAATCGTCGCCACGCGCCTGGCAAAATTATCCAACCTGCCGCCCGGCCAGAAACCCGCCCCGCCCGATTACTCCGGCCTCGCTCCCGACGAACTGCTCGTCCTGCGCACCGGCTACGAGCTCTCGATCATCAACGTCACCGGCTTCGACGACTATTTCCTCGTGGTGTGGGATTTCATCAACTGGGCCCGCGAACACGCCATTCCGGTCGGCCCCGGTCGCGGTTCCGGCGCCGGTTGCCTGGTCGCGTATCTGCTCGGCATCACCAACATCGATCCCATCCGCTTCGGGTTGCTCTTCGAGCGTTTCCTCAACCCCGAACGCGTGTCGCCGCCCGACTTCGACATCGACTTTTGCATGCGCCGCCGCGTCGAGGTGATCGACTACGTGCGCCAGAAATACGGCAACGCCTGCGTGGCCAACATCATCACCTACGGCACCCTCGGGGCCAAGATGGTGGTGCGCGATGTCTCCCGCGTGCACGATCTGCCCTTCGCTGAGGCCGACCGCCTGGCCAAGATGATTCCTGACGAGCTGAACATCTCGCTCGAGGACTCGCTCAAAAAATCCGCCGAACTGAAGGGCGAATACGACCGCAACCCGGTCGCCAAAAAAATCATCGACCAGGGCCTCGTGCTCGAAGGCATGGTGCGGAACACCGGCAAACACGCCGCCGGCATCATCATCACCGACCAGCCGCTGGACGACTTCGTGCCGCTGACCGCGCAGGAGGGCGACGTGACCGTGCAGTTCGACATGAACGCGGTCGGCAAACTCGGCCTGCTGAAGATGGATTTCCTCGGCCTCAAGACCCTCACCGTGCTCTCCGACGCGGTGGAAAACGTGCGCCGCACCGCCGACCCGGCCTTCGATCTGGAAAAACTCGGGCTCGAAGACCCCAAGACCTACGAGCTGCTCAACGCGGGAAAAACCATCGGCGTTTTCCAGCTCGAATCCGGCGGCATGCAGGGCGCGGCCCGGCAGGTCGGCATCTCGACCATTGACGACATCAACGCCATTTCCGCGCTCTACCGGCCGGGTCCGATGGCGTTCATTCCCGACTACGCGCGCGGCAAAAAAGACCCCGCGTCCATCGTCTATCCGCACCCGCTTCTGGAGCCGGTGTTGAAGGAGACCTTCGGCATTATCGTCTATCAGGAGCAGGTGATGGAGTGCGCCCGCGTGATCGGCGGCTACACTCTGGGCGGCGCCGACATGCTGCGTCGCGCGATGGGTAAAAAGGACGCGGACGCCATGGCGAAGGAGCGGGTGAAGTTCGTCGAGGGCGCGAAACGCCTGCACACCATCCCTGACGCCAAGGCCAACGAGATTTTCGACCTGTTGAACAAGTTCGCCCAATACGGCTTCAACAAGTCCCACTCCGCCGCCTACGCCGTCATCGCCTACCACACCGCGTATCTGAAGGCCAATTACCCGGTGCAGTTCATGGCGGCGGTGCTGACCGCCGAGCTGGGCAACGCGGAAAAGGTGGCCCACTTCATCGCCGAGGCCGAGGCCATGGGCATCACCGTGCTCGGCCCGGATATTAATGAGAGTCGCGAGATGTTTACGCCGGTTTTTTCCAAGAGGGCCGAGCACGGAATGACCGATGACCAATGTCCAATGCCCAATGGGCAGACCGACGCGGCCGGTTCCGATTCATTGGACATGGGTCATTCGTCATTGGTCATTCCGCCGCCGAGCGGCGGTCACATTCGTTTCGGCCTCGCCGGCATCAAGGGCGTGGGCGAGCAGGCCGGGCAAAAGATTATCGCCGAGCGCGAGGCCAACGGACCTTACCGTGATTTCCGCGACTTTCTCCTGCGCGTCGATAGCCGCGCGCTTAACAAACGCGTGGTCGAGTGCCTCGTCGCCACCGGCGCCTTCGACTACTCCGGGGCTGGACGCGAGGAGCTCTATCACCAGATCGATTCCCATCTCGAAGCCCTGGCCGAACTGGTGCGCAAGTATCCCGCCCTGCGCAAAGACGCACCCGCCGCCAAGCCCGCCGACGCCGCGCCCAAGGCCGAAACCCTCGCCTTCGACTTTGGCATGGAGCTCGACGCTCCCCAGCCTCCGCCCCCGCTCGAGGTCCTGCGCCGCGAACTGGACGACGTGATGCGCCATGCGCGTCCGCGTTCCGGCGACGGTCCCGTCTCCCTGCGATCCGGCGGGGGCGTGTCCGCAGCTTCCAGTGACATGTTTGCTTCGCCCGCCAAGGCCGCCGGTGCCGTTTCCGCCCCCGCGCTTTCGCCGAAAAACAAAGGCCCCACCACCACGCTCGCGTTTAACGCCACCACGCTGCTTCAGTTCGAGAAAGAGTTGCTCGGGTTCTACGTGTCCGGCCACCCGCTCGACGCCTACGCCGGCTTGATCGAGGCGCTCGACACTTATCCGGTGGGCGAATTGCTGGAGCAGGACGACCGCACCGAGTTCCGCCTCTGCGGCATCGCCGGTTCGCTGCAAAAGAAACTGGCCAAAAAGGACAACCGCCCGTGGATGGCTTTCAGTCTGCAAACCCGCCACGCCACCATCGGACTCAACATGTTTGCCGACGCCTTCGCCGCCTACGGGGCGAACCTGGCGGAAAACGCCCTCATCTGCGTGCTCGGCACCATCATCGTCGGCCAGGAAGGCCCGCGCATCAACGTGAAGGAGGCCTACCCCCTGCTCGGCTACACCCAGTCCCATATCAAACGCATCCAGTGGCTCCTGCATCCGGATCACCCCAAGGTGCTCGATTTCGTGCGCCTGCTGCGCACCACGCTCGATCAGCACAACGGCGATACCCGGATCGACCTCGGCTTCGTTTTTGAAAACCGTATCGCCGCGCTGGGCGAGGCGAGTTCCGCGCTTGGTTTTCGCTTCACACCCGACGCCTACAAGCCCCTCCGCCAACATCCCGCCGTGGCCGGTCTGCAAGTGGAGACCAAGCGCCTCGAAATCAAAAACGACCGCAAGTGGGGCCCGAAACGCGGCTGAGCCGCAGGGTCGTCGCTCGCCGACGACCGGACCTAGTTCTCTCATGGAAACTTCCTCTCCCGACCACCACATCATCCAGGGTGATGCCCTGCGCGAGCTGCCGGGCCTGCCCGACGCCCATTTTCAGGCCATCATCGCCGATCCGCCGTACTACCAAGTCCTGCTCGACGAGGCGTGGGATAACCAGTGGGCCACGCCCGACGCCTACCTCGACTGGCTCGATCAGTGGCTCTCGCTCTGCCGGCCCAAGCTGCGCGACGACGGGCTGGTTTTCCTCTTCGGCCAGCATGGCAAACGCGAGCACACCTGGCTGCACGCCTGTTCCCGCCTCTGCCGCGAGTGGGCCTTTCACGACCTCGTGGTTTGGGATCGTGTCGTCGGCTACAATGATCGCTCGGATAGTTTTACGCCCCAATACGAGATGATCCTCGTCCTGCGCAAAACCGCAGACGCCACGCCCTATTTCGACAAAGACGCCGTGCGCGTGCCCTACGATGAGGCGACGATCCAGACCTACCTGCGCGACAAACGTTACCCTGATCCGGTCAAGCGCGAGGCCCACCTGCGCAAAGGCAAATACGCGACCAACATCCTCCGCGTGCCCAGCCTCAAGGGGCAGTCTAAGGAAAAGATCGGCCACCCTTCGCAGAAGCCCATTCGCCTGATCGAAATGCTGGTGCTCGCCGCCACCCGCCCCGGCGATTGTGTGCTCGATCCCTTTGCCGGCAGCGGCACCACCGCCGCCGCTTGCGCCCGCAATGGCCGCCGCTCCGTCGGCATCGAGCTCAACGCCGACTACGCCGCGATGGCGCGCAAACGCCTCGACGAGGAAGGTAAGCACGATGACCAGGGGCTTTTGTTGTAGCGCCGGCTTTACGTTTATTCCAATTCGCGACCAAGTTGAGCCGATAACGAAATTGGCCGAGGACGGCCAACGCTCTGCAAAATGTCAGATGTAGGGTTGGCCGTCCCCGGCCAATTCAGTTCAACTTGAAAACGACTTGGAATTAGCCGCCGTCAGCCAGGCACGAATCGGGAAACGCCGGCTTGCGGCGCAGCCAGAGCGCGAGGCAGAGGCTGTTGGTCAAGGCCTCGTGCAGGGCGGCGCCGAAATCGTAGGCGCGGTCATCGAACCCCTCCGCCTCTATGGCTTCGTCCATGCCGAGCATCACGGCAAACAAGCGCGCCCGCAGCGGCGGCACATAGACCTTGGTGAGATCAACCGAGGCATCGGCGATGTGGGCCGCGCACACGCTGGCATCGCTGGCGTGGTGTGCCCGGCAGGCCTCGGGACGGCCCGCATAAATCGAACAGCTTCCGTCGCGCAGCAGCGCGCAGGTCTGCATGAAACGTTCGCGCTGTCCGGCGCTGGCTTCGGCCGCCAAGGTGGCGCGGCGGGCTGCGGTCCGCGCCACGACCTCCGCCAGTGCCTCGGGGGAAAAGTTAACCTGGATAAACTCGGCGGCGAAAAACACCTCGTGGGCCTGCACGTCCACCGCGACCTGGCAGCAGTGTCCGCAACCGGCGCGGCAAGCCACTTGGGCGCGAATCTTGGCCGGTGTGGTCTCATAGGCGCGGTCGATGGCTTCCATGCCCCAGCGCAGCGCGGCAAACGCGGGCGCGGCCTCGGTGACGCCGTGCAGGCGCTGCTCCATTTGCTCGACGGTGTGGGCGTAGAGCTGCTGGCGCTGCTTCTCGATGGCGGGGGAAAACATGAGTTCAAAACCATCGGCGAAACTCCAAAGGCCAAGCGCCAAGCGAGGCCGAAGACGGCTTCGTTCATTTCGCGCCCGAACCTGGCATTCTTCTTAGGCTTGATACGGTCCGGGGAGCGCACCCGTCCCGGGTGCTTGGCCGGGCGTTCCGCCCGGCCATCTGAGTTTCCGGCGAGACGCCAGAAACAGCCTGCGAGACGCAGGCGCTCCCCGGACCTATCGAGCCTTACTTTAACCCGAGTTCCGCAGTTTGAAAGATGGTTTTGTTGTATTTGAGGCACTTGTGTAATTTAAGGGGCGATTTTCGGCACTACATTGCTGATTTCGCGAGTGCCTTTTGGCAGGCGCAGGCCGAGG
>JAPLTN010000074.1 GCA_026398135.1 Verrucomicrobiota bacterium | reverse complement strand
CCTGCTCGGCTAAACCCGGACTTGGGCACAAGCTCTGTGGTATTTTAACTCTATAGATATAAGTCAGTCATCTTCTTAATGGTGGTGAATAACTCAAACAACCTTAACTTTTACCTCTCAAAACAGGTTTCATTTTGGGTACGAATAAAAATCTGTTCTTTGCCTGCAAACGATGACTTGGGCACAGGATCCGAGTTATTGGGCACAAAGTAAAAACTTACTCCCGCAGCACCTCACAAAGGAGGATTTGAGTTCGTGTTGGATGGGGTAGTTGGAATTCCCGAAACTAATTTAGGTCGGCGGAGGTGCCGAAAAAGACCGTAGAAAATATAACCGAAGCAACAGATCAGCATGCCGAATTCTTTGTAAACCACTACGGCAGCGGCTGAAACGACGTAGAAAATCAGGGTCGTTAGTTTTGTTTTTGTCTGCATGTCGATCTGTTTCCCGCTCGGGTAACGAACGGTGCTAACCATCAAGAAAGCGATTAGCAGCATGAGAACCGGCAGGACCAAGGCCCAGCGTTGTAAATCGCGTTCGTGTGCGGCCAAATTCAATAGAAACAACACCAGCGCCGCGACTGTGCCGGCGGCGGCGGGAACAGGTAAACCCACGAAATCTTTATTCATGCGTACCCCGGGTTTTTGCAGCAGCGGGTGGGTGATCACGTTAAAACGGGCGAGACGAATCGCGGCGCAAAGCAGGTAGATGAAACCCAGCAGCCAGCCGATTTCTCTAAAATGAGGGTAACCTTGTGTAGGCGAAAGTATTAAGAAAAACACCATCAGTGCCGGGGCGAGGCCGAAAGACACAATGTCGGCAAGAGAATCGAACTCGGCGCCAAAGAGGGATTCTTTGCCTCCCATTCGTGCAAGTCGTCCATCCAAAGCATCGAAGGCCATGGCGCCGAAAATCAGCCATACCGCGCGTCGAAAAAGATCCGCCGCTTCCAACGTAATGACATCCGAGCTTCGCATCGCATAATGCGCTTGGATGCACATGATTACGGCTACGAAACCACAGAAGAGGTTTCCTGCGGTCATTAAATTGGGCAGAAAGTAAATCCGGCTGGCGGTAGCAGGGTCCAGGGGTGGCTCGTAATCCTCGTCTATGAGGGGCGGACGTTGTGGGGCGGACATGGTAGGAAAGGATTAAAGAACGGTTCAGACTTACGAACCAGGCTACTTGGTGAGGGTTTCGAGGTATTTCCAGAATTTGGAATGTTGCTCAACGAGTTGTCCTTCGCTGACGGGCAGACGGTTACGCAAAAGAAAGTCTTCCAAAGAGTGATGATGCAAAATGTAGAGCACATGAAGTTCCGCTTCCCCTTTGAGCTCGAAGTAAAAACGCAACTCGCCCGCCCGCAGGCGAAACAGGTTTTTACCGGCGCGAACAAAACGACCCAACGGTTCACGCGGATGGGTGAGATCCTCCGGTTTCAATTGGCCGAGCGGCTCAAAGGCGGACATCTGCGCCAAGGGATCGAGTTTTTTGAGCTCTCCCAGGGCTTGGGCGGAAAACGTGACCTGAAACATAATCAGGGCACGCAAGCGTGCCGGACAGAGCAAGGCAAGGCTTGGGCGGTTTTCCTGCGATTCCGGTTTTTTTTACGTCGTTGCGAGGTGTTCATCGGGCTGGGTGTCTTTGAGCGCCACGCCACTTTGGCCGGTTTGGCGGGAAGTATTCAGCAGCCACGCCAGTTTGCGCGCGGCAAGGGGTGGGCGAAAGCCAGCCGGGCGAATATTGGAAACACAGTTGCGGTCGGCATCGGTGCATCCCGCGGCAGGGCGGGCGGTAAAATAGGCACCCAGACTATCCGGGGCGCTTAGGCCGGGACGCTCGCCGAGTAACATCAGGGAGTAACGCGCACCCAACAGGGTTCCGATTTCGTCTTGGATTTTTACCCGCGCGAAAGGCACCACGCAGATCGGCCCCAGACTCCAACCGGCAGCACGCAGCTCGCCAACCAAGGGAATTAAGGTGGGGAGCGCATGGTTTTCGGCAGCTTGAGCCGCGAGCCCATCCGAGACGATCAAGACGATGTCCGGGGGCACGTAGCCGGGAGCGGTTGTAAGATCGGTGAGGGTTTGCCGGGCGGTGCTGGCGAGGATTCGACCCAGATCGGGGCGGCGCAGGTAGCTGGTGCGATCGGTCACGGCGCTGTTGAGCAGGAGGCCGGTCAAGCCGGTGGAATCGAGCGCAGCGAGGAGTGCGGTGGCGGCGAACGGCGCATGCACGGCGTCGCGCGCTTGTGCGTGGGCGGCGCGAAAATCCAGGAGCGTGGCGGTGCGCTGGCTGCCTCCCGCGCGTCCCAGGGCGATGCGCGCCGCGGTGAAGCGCTGCAATTCGAGCCATGGATCTCGCGCGGCGGCGAGTTTTGGCAGCGGGGTTTTCATTCGTTTAAAAACGCGAGAGAAGCGCGTGATCGGCGGTCAGCGGCAGGAGTTGGCGACCGCCGGAAACGATGCGCATGGCTTCGAGCCAGGCTTCAAACTCGGGGGCGGGACGCAGCCCGAGGACTTGGCGCAGGTAATGGCTGTCGTGGAAACTGGTGCTTTGATAGCCCAGCATGATGTCGTCGGCGCCGGGCACGCCCATGATGAAGTTGCACCCGGCCACGCCGAGCAGGGTGAGGAGCGTATCCATGTCGTCCTGGTCGGCTTCGGCGTGGTTGGTGTAGCAGACATCGCAGCCCATGGGCAGGCCCAGCAGTTTGCCGCAGAAGTGATCTTCCAGACCGGCGCGGATGATTTGTTTGCCGTCGTAGAGGTATTCCGGGCCGATAAAACCGACCACGGTGTTGACCAAAAGCGGACGGAACGCGCGGGCCACGGCATAGGCGCGCACTTCGCAGGTTTGTTGATCCACGCCGTGATGCGCGCCGGCGGAGAGGCAGGAGCCTTGGCCGGTTTCGAAATACATGACGTTGTTGCCCACGGTGCCCCGGCGCAGGGCCTGCGCGGCGGCTTGGGCTTCACCAAGCAAAGCCAGCGACACCCCAAAACTTTGGTTGGCGGCCTGGGTGCCGGCGATGGATTGAAAAACCAAATCCACCGGCGCACCCCGCTGCATCGCCTGAAGCGTGGTGGTGATGTGCGCCAGCACGCAGGACTGGGTGGGAATGGCGTAGCGGTGGATCAAATCATCGAGCAGGCGCAGCAGCGTCTCGACGGCGGGCACGCTGTCGGTGGCGGGATTGATGCGGATGACGGCGTCGCCGCAGCCGTAGAGCAGGCCGTCGGCGATGGAGGCGGCGATGCCGTGCGGGTCGTCGGTGGGGTGGTTGGGCTGGAGGCGGACGGACAAACGATCCGTCAGGCCGAGGGTGTTGCGAAAGGAGGTGACGACCCGGCGTTTGGCGGCGACGAGGATGAGATCCTGGTTGCCCATGAGTTTGGAAACGGCTGCGACCATTTCGGGGGTGAGACCGGGGGCGAGGGCGGCGAGGGTGGCGTCATCGGTTTCGTAGCGCAGGAGCCAGTCGCGAAATTGCCCCACGGTGAGGCCGGCCACCGGAGCAAACGCCTGCACATCGTGAGTATCAAAAATCAGACGGGTGACTTCGTCGGTTTCGTAAGGGATCAGCGGGGTGCGGAGGAACTCGGCGAGCGGTACATCGGCGAGGCAGCTTTGGGCGGCCGCGCGTTCTTCGGCGGAGGCGGCGGCGAGGCCCGCGAGTTCATCGCCGGACCGACGCGGGGTGGCCTTGCCCAGGAGTTCGCGCAGGGACGCGAAGGTGTGGCGGGTGCGGCCCAGAGTGGTGGCGTAAGCGGCGGACATGGTGCGGAGCGTAGAGAGGGATGTCGCAGGATGGGTGCCGAAGAAAGCCTTAGCCCGCACGGGGAGGTAACAATATCATGACGCGAGCGGTGTTTGGGTAAGGTTTGAGGATTGCGGGGGGCGGGGCGTGAACACCACGGTCTGGGACGATACCATCCATGCGACTGCTTCGTTTTATTTTGTGCTTTTGGTGCTGCGGATGGGTAAGCGGCCATGCTTCGACGCCGGAGAAAACGCAGGAGAATCGTGTGGTGGTGGATATCCCGGTTTTGGTCGCCGGTTACGGGGCGGAGTTTTTTGAGGAGACGGCCCGCGCGTTTGAAAAACTCCGGCCGGAGGTGGAAGTGCGGCTTTATGGGGATCCCCGCATCAATGACCGGGTGCGCATCCGCGTGATGGCGGGCGACGCGCCGGACGCGACGGATGCGGTGCTGCTCTATCCGCGCCTCATCGAAGCGGGCAAAATCCTCGACCTCGGGCCCGTACTGGACGGTCCGAACTGGGAAGGTGATGCGCGTTGGCGGGATACCTTCCGGCCCGGGGTGCTGGACCGGTGGCGCAATAACGGGGCGGAGGCGGTTTATGGACTGCCGTTCGCGCATGCGGTGTGGACGATCTTTTACGACAAGGCCCGCTTCCGACGTGAGGGGTGGTCGGTGCCGCGCACGTGGGATGAGTTTTTTAGTTTGTGCGAGGCGATGGAGGCGGCGGGCGTGGCGCCGCTTTCGCTGCCGGGCGTGACGATGCGTTACGGGGATGCGATCCTGCGTGCGGCGCACCATAATCTGGTCGGTGACGCGGG
This sequence comes from Verrucomicrobiota bacterium, assembly GCA_026398135.1. Classification (GTDB taxonomy): domain Bacteria; phylum Verrucomicrobiota; class Verrucomicrobiia; order Opitutales; family Opitutaceae; genus IMCC26134_A. The sequence goes on along the minus strand of JAPLTN010000074.1, from coordinate 20,223 downwards.
TTATGCCGCCTACCATGCGCTGGCTCCCGGGGCGCGCACGGATCCGCGTTTTGTGCGGGCGGCGGAGGTGCTGCAACGCGTGGCCACCCGGCATCTGGTGCGGGGCTGGGAGGGTATGACGCACACGGCGGCGCAGCAGGCGTTTATCGAGGGCAAGGCGGCGATGACGCTTTCCGCGTCCTGGTTTGCGAATGAGATGCGGGGTAAATTGCCGGCGGATTTCGAGCTGGGCGCGATGAATCTGCCGGTATTTGCCGATGGCATCAGTTTGCCGGATACGGTGCAGGCGCAGAGCGGGTATTACTTTTTGTTTAAAAACGGAGATGCGGCGCGGGAGCGGGCGACGGTGGATTTTTTCCGGTTTCTTACCTCGCGGGAACGGGCGCGGCGCTTTGCGGCCTTGGCGGATGCACCGGTGGCGCTGCGGGCGGCGAAGGCGGGGGATTATTCGCCGCGCATGGCGGATACGGCGGCGTTGCTGGAGCGAAGTCCGGCGGCGTTTGATGCCGCCCCGGCGGCGGCCTCGGCGGCGCAGGCCACGCTTTCCCAGGCGCTCACCGATCTGCGCTATCAGTTAATGACCGGGCGAATAACGGCGGGGGAATTCGGCGCGCGTCTGGAGGCGGCGGCGGAGGTGGAGCGGCGCAGGATGGCGGACCCCGATCATGTGACGGTGCGGCATGCCGGTCAGGCGGCCGGATTGGGATTTTTGATGGCGGGCGTGGTGGCGTGGCTGGTGTGGGCACGCGGGCGGGGCAGGGGCGCGAAGGCCGGGGACGGTGCGGCGTCGGCGGGACGGCTGGCGCGTTTGCGAAACGGGTTCGGCGCGGCGTTTGTGGGGCCGGCGCTGGGGATTTATGCGGCGTTCGTCTTGTTGCCGGGAGTGGCGGCCTTCGGGTGGTCGCTGGTGCGCTGGGATGGCTTTGGCGAGATGCGTTGGGCGGGCTGGTTCAACTTCCGCTGGCTGCTGCTGGAAAGCGACGTGTTCTGGTCGGCGTTGGGAAATAATGTGTTTTTGATGTTGGTGCCGCCCCTGGTGGTGGTGCCGGTGGCCTTGGGCATGGCGGCGTTTATCCATCGTGGAGGGCCGGGCGCGGGGATGTTTCGGGTCGTGCTGTTGTTTCCCAATTTGCTGGGGGGAATCGCGGCGGCCTTGATCTGGCTGGCGGCTTATGAGCCGACGAGTGGATTCATGAATGCGGCGCTGGTGGCGGTGGGGCTGAACGGGTTCGCGGGGTATGCGTGGCTGGCGCAGGCGAATCTCTATTGGTCGTTGGTGCCGATCTATTTGTGGATGGCGTGCGGGTTTAATCTGGTGCTGTATCTGGCCGCGATGCAGGGCGTGCCGGAAGAGCTTTACGAGGCGGCGGAGCTGGAGGGGGCGACGAAGACGCGGCAGTTTTTCACCATCACGGTGCCGTTGATCCGGGAGGTGTTGGTGGTGTCGGCGGTGTTTTTGGTGATCGGCGGGTTGAACGCGTTCGAGCTGGTCTGGCTGCTTACGGCGCAGGATCCGGCGGCGGGCACGCATACGCTGGGCACGTTTATGGTGGGGGCGCTGTTCAATGAGTTTCAGGCGGGCCGGGCGGCGGCGATCGCGGTGGTGTTGTTCGGACTGGTTTTGGTGGCGAGCCTGGCGGTGTTGCGAGTGACGCGGCGGGAGGAGGTGGAGCGATGAACCGGAGCGGCAAGGAAGGTTTGCGGGGCGGGATAAGGGTGACGCGGTTGCTGCTGGGCGCGGCGCTGGGCGGTTATTTGTTGTGGGTCGTATTCCCGATGGTCTGGGTGGCGTATTCGTCTTTTAAGGATGATGCGGCGATCACGCGCGAGCCGCTGGCTTTGCCGGAGTGGGCGGCGGTGGACGGGGCGGCTTACTGGCGGGCGTGGCGGGACGGGGGGCTGGGCGGGTATTTCGTGAACTCGGCCGTCGTGACGACGGTCTCGGTCGCGCTGATCCTGCTTTTGGGTTCGATGGCGGCGTATGCACTGGCGCGGTTTTATCATCCGCTGGGACGGTTTACCCACGCGTTGTTTTTGGCGGGTTTGATGGTGCCGGCCCAGTTGGCGATGGTGCCCTTGTTTTTCGAGTTGAGGGCGCTGGGCTTGCTGGAGTCGCGCTGGGGGCTGGTGTTGGTTTACACGGCGAACGGACTGCCATTCGCGATTTTTATTCTTACGGGGTTCTTTCGGAGTCTGCCTCGCGCCCTTTACGAAGCGGCGGTGGTGGACGGGTGTTCGGAGGCGCAGGCGTTTTGGCGGGTGATGCTGCCGCTGGCCCGGCCGGGGCTGGTTACGGTGGCGATTTTCCAGTTCATCGGGGTGTGGAAAGAGTATTTTTTCGCGTTCATGCTTACGGGTGGCGGAGCGGAAAAGACCCTGCCGCTGGGTTTGGCCAATCTGGCGATCACGGCCCAATATCAGGGGGATCAGGGCCGTTTGTTTGCCGGTATCGTCATCGTGACGGTGCCGATTCTGTTGATTTATGTGTTTCTGCAGGGCCACCTGGTGCGCGGTATTACGGCCGGAGCGGTTAAAGGCTGAAGCTCGACGCGCGCGGCCCTTCCCCTACCCTTCTGATTTACTCCCATGAATGTCCCCGCGCCGCTGCTTCATACCACGCTTGATGCTTATGAACCCATGCTGCTTTTTTGGCTCCGCCAAGGACTGGACGAGCATGACATTGTGGCGATCACCGATGCCGAGGGCGTTATCCGTTATGTGAATCAGCGTTTTTGTGAAATCTCGGGTTACGCGGAGGTGGAGATCATCGGGAAAACGCATCGGGTGTTAAAGTCGGGCGAGCATCCGGATTCGTTTTACGAGCAGATGTGGGCAACCTTGCTGGAGGGCGAAATCTGGCGGGGCGCGATCTGTAATCGCGCGAAGAACGGTGAATTGTATTGGGTGCAAACCACGATTTTGCCGTTACTGGGTCTGGCGGGCAGAAAACTTGGATTTTTGGCCATCCGAACCGACGTGACCCGGCTGGTGCAGATGGAGCGTGAGCTCGCGTTGAAGACGCGCGAGCTGCAGCTCCTGTTTGATCATTCGCCGATCGGTTTGAGTTGGCGTGAATTTGGACGGGACGGGAAGGTGGGGATCAACCACGTGAATCAGCGTTTTTGCGAGTTGATCGGGCTTACGCGCGAGCAGGCGGGCGACCTGAACAATGTTTACCGGATAACGCATCCCGAGGACTTGAAGCGGCAGGAGGCGCTTAATGCCGAAATTTTCGCCGGCAAGCGGGATAGTTATACCTTGGAAAAACGGTATTTTCACTCGGACGGGCGAACGATTTGGGGCGTGTTAACCGTGGTGGTGGTGCGTGAAAAAGACGGGCGGATCAGCCATCATTTCGGTATGTTGGAGGACATCACCTCGCGACATCTGGCCGAGGATGAGTTGCGGCGCACCGAAGCTCGGTGGCGCACGTATATCCAGACGGCGAGCGAGATCTTGTATGCGTTGACGCCCGAAGGCCGGATCAAGTTCGTCTCGCAAGCGTGGACGGCCAAGCTGGGGCATCCGGTGGACGAAGTGATCGGCACGGCGTTTCGCGATTATTTGCACCCGGAGGATTTGCCGCTTTGGGACCGGTTTTTGGCGCATACCTTGGATACGGGAAGTGAAGGGGAAGGTATCGAGTATCGGGTGCGGCACGCGGATGGACGGTGGATTTGGCATGCGTCCACCGGATCGGCCTACAGTGACCGGGATCGACGGCGGGCGTTTTTCGGGGTTGGGCGGGATATTTCCGTGCGCCGTCAGGCGCAGCAGGAATTGCGGTCTGCCTTGGCGAGGTTGGAGGAGATGGCGCGGATTATTGATCGTTCACCTTCGGTGGTGGTGTTGTGGCGGGCGGAGGGGGGGAACTGGCCGGTGGAGTTCGTGTCGGCTAGTTTGCGTCAATTCGGATACTCTCCCGAGGATTTGATCAGTCGCCGGCTAAGCTTTCGGGACATTACCCATCCGGAAGACCGTGAACGGGTGGGCGCGGAGGTGGATGCGCATGCGGCGGCGGGCCACGAGGAATACACCCAGGAGTATCGTATCCAATGTGCGGACGGATCGGTGCGCTGGGTTGATGACCATACGATCGTGCGCGTAAACGAACGCGGCGAGGTGACGCACCACGAAGGGTTGATCACCGACATCACCGAACGCAAGGTGGCCGAGGCCAACCAGCGGGTGGCGCAAGAGCGCGAACTGGCGCTGGCGAGAGATGTGCAGCAGCATCTTTTACCCAGCCGTTTCCCTTCGCTGGGGCGGGTCGAGGTGGAGGTGCTTTCGCAGCCTTCGCAGCAGCTGGGCGGGGATTATTACGATGTTTTGTCGGTGGATGATCGCCACCACGGCTTTGTGATCGCGGATGTTTCGGGCAAAGGGGCTCCGGCGGCGTTGATGATGGCGGCGTGTCGCGCCAGTCTGCGCTTGTGCGCTCCCGGGGAGGTATCGCCTGCGGCGGTGCTGCGGCGGGTAAATCGGGCGCTTCAGCCGGATATGCCGCCGGGCATGTATATCACGCTTTTCTACGGTATTCTTAATTTGGACACGCTGGAATTGCGGTTTTGCCGGGCCGGGCACGAGGCCGGGTTGTTATTGCGGGCCGCCGGTGGCGCGCCGGTGTTGCTGGGCGAGGGCGGTATGGCGTTGGGCATGGTCCCCGACGAGCTGTTCGACGCGACTTTGGAAGAAGGACGCGTTACGCTGGATCCCGGTGATTTGCTGGCGCTTTACACGGATGGGATTAACGAGGCCTGCAATGTGTCGGGTGAAGAATTCGGACGGGACCGGGTGGTGGAGACCTTGGGACGCCACAAAGACGAACCCCTGGCGGAGATTTTGCGCCGGTTTGATCGTTATCTGAGGCAATTTTGCACGCTGGCACCGCGTCACGACGACCGGGCGCTGTTGCTGGTTCGGGCCCGTTGAGTAGCGTTACCTTTTATTATAAGCATGCCCGCTTCCGCTTCGCCCATTCTATACGAGTCCCACTGTCATACGCCGTTGTGCAAACACGCGACCGGAGAGCCCGAGGAGTATTGCGAGCATGCGCTCCGGCGTGGTTTGCGCGGGATAATTTTCACCTGTCATTCGCCTTTGCCGAATAACTGGTCGGCGGAAGTGCGCATGAGTGATGCGGAGTTTGAACGTTATGTGGCAATGGTGGAGCAGGCTAGAGTGGCCTATGCAGACCGGTTGGATGTGCGGTTGGGCTTGGAGAGTGATTTTGTGCCTGGAGTGGAGCCATGGCTGGAGAAACTGCACCGCCGGGTCCCTTTGCACCATGTCTTGGGGAGTGTGCATTATCAGATGGCGTTTTATCGCGAAAGATACTTTACGGGTGACGTATTTGCTTATCAGAAAATATATTACGAACACTTGGCGCTGGCGGCGGAGAGCGGGTTATTTGATACTCTGTCGCATCCGGATTTGATCAAAAACGAAGTTCCGGTGGAGTGGTATTTCCCGCGTATCAAACCGTTTATAGCGAAAGCGCTGGATCGCATCGCGGCTACAGGGGTGGCGATGGAGCTTAATACCAGCGGGTTGCTTAAAGCGTTACCAGAAATGAATCCGGGGCCGGCCCAGCTGGCGATGATGTATGCGCGTGGCATCCCCGTGGTTTTAGGCGCGGATGCCCATCGTCCGGAGCGTGTCGGGGATAACTATATCAAGGCGCTGAATTTGTTGCGCGAAATCGGCTATCAAGAAGTGACCGTGTTTCTTGATCGGAGGAAGCATGGGATTCCAATTGATCAGGCGTTGCTGAGTTTGCGATGAGGACGCGTGATGTAAGCGGCGAGACCGCAGGGAAGCAGGTTTCTTTGGCCTGCGCTGGACCTTTATATTTCGCTGCGACTAATAGCCGGGAGTGAAAGCGCCTGTGTTTTACTCTACTTTGTCTGCCCAGCCGGGCAATTCCCGGGATGCCGTTTTGATAGACGGGGATGCGACGATTGCTGCTCTGGCTACACCGGAAGGAACCTCGGCCTTGGCGTTGATCCGGGTGAGTGGGCCGGCGTGTCGGGGAATTGCGGCGGCGGCTTTGGGGCGGGATATAAACAGCCTGCCGGTCAGGCGGGCGGTGCATGGGAACTACCGGGCACTGGAGGATGGGCGGGTTTTGGATGATCTGGTGTGGGTTTTTGCGAGCGGACCAGGCACGGCAACCGGGGAAGATGTGCTGGAGTTAAGCTGTCATGGGAATCCGTTGATCGTGCAGTTGCTGCTGGCGGACCTGTTCCGTCGGGGCTGTCGCGCCGCAGAGCCGGGGGAGTTTACCCGGCGGGCATTTTTAAATGGTCGCATGGAGCTCACCCAGGCGGAGGCGGTGATGGACCTGATCCATGCGCGTAGTGAAAGGGCTTTGGCCGCTGCGCAACGGCAGCTGCAGGGAGAGCTGGGTAGGTTTTTGGGCGAACTTATCAACGCCACTATTTTAACGTTATCCCAAATCGAGGTTTATATCGACTTTCCGGAGGAAGATCTGCCGGTGGAAAATCGTCGGCAAGTGGTGGAGGCGCTCGAAAATGTTCTACGTGGAACGGTTCGTTTATTGGCTACGCAAGCGTATGGAGATTTGTTGCGCGATGGAGTAAAGACGGTGCTTTTGGGGGCGCCTAACGTGGGCAAGAGCAGCTTATTAAATGCGTTGGTGGGCACGGAGCGGGCGCTGGTGAGCCCGGAACCAGGGACTACGCGGGATTATATCGAAGAACGGCTGCATGTGGGCCCGCACCTGTTGCGCTTGATTGATACTGCTGGGATTAACCCTGCGCCGGGGGTTTTGGAGCAACGCGGCATGGCGAAGACGGCGGAGTGTCTGAGCAGGGCGGACCTTATTTTGTGGGTGATGGACGCCGCCCTGCCCTGCCCTACCCTACCGCCTGAATTTGCGCAGCATATTCGCCCGGACAAAACCTTACTGGTGCGGAATAAAATCGATTTGGTTTTCGGGCAGAATTTATCCGATGAGGATCTCGTGCAGATCAAAGGACTGGATCTGGATTTGCCCTTGGACGTCTCCGCCGTGACCGGGGTGGGTTTGGGCGAATTACGGGCGGCAGTTATTGATTTGGTCGATGGGCTCCGGCCCGCGTTTTTCGCGGAAGAACAGATCGCGATTAATGCGCGGCATGCGGATGCCTTGCGCCGGGCAGCGGACGCTCTGCAAGCGGCCTTAAGCGGGCTCACCGCCGTGCCGCCGCTTCCCATCGAGCTCATTTCCGGGGATGTTCGGGCTGGTTTGGATGCGCTTGGAGAGATTGCCGGCCGTGTGGATAATGAACGAATCCTCGACGCCCTTTTCGCTAATTTCTGCATCGGAAAGTAACATCCCAAGATCCCCATTTTCCTTATGCCTGACTCCCCTGCCCTGCCTTATGACGTGATTGTTTGTGGTGCCGGACACGCGGGCTGCGAAGCGGCCTTGGCTTCGGCCCGCACCGGGGCGCGAACTCTGTTGCTGACCGGCAACTTGGATACGGTGGCGCAAATGAGCTGTAACCCGGCGATCGGTGGCCAGGCCAAGGGGCAAATGGTTCGTGAAATCGACGCTTTGGGCGGGGAAATGGCGATCAATACCGATTTAACCGGCATACAGTTTCGGCTCCTGAACGAGTCCAAGGGACCGGCCGTGCAGTCGCCTCGGGCACAATGTGACAAAAAAGCCTACCAGTTCCGGCTCAAGCATACGTTGGAGCTGCAGCCCAACTTATGGCTATTTCAGGCAACGGTGACGGGCCTGATTTTTTCAGCAAATAGCGCAGGCGCTGGCCGTTCGGTGGTGGGGGTGCGGACCAATCTTGATTTGGATTTCTTTGGATGCTCGGTGGTTGTGACGACCGGCACGTTTTTGCGCGGGCTGATGCATATCGGGCAGAATAAAAACGAGGGCGGGCGGCTGGGTGATTTTAGCGCCAAGACCCTTTCGGCCAGTTTTCTGGAGGCCGGCATCGAACTTCAGCGCCTAAAAACCGGCACGCCCCCCCGCCTATCAGGGCGTTCGCTCGATTTCTCCAAAATGGAGCCCCAGTATGGTGATGCGGCCCCTACCCTGTTTGCGTTTCACGATACGCGCGATCCTGAGCCGCTGTTCCACGTGGAACACCCTTCGGTCGCCGGGGTGACGCTACGCGAGGAGCGCTTGGGTTGGTCGCCGGGTCAGGCCCAGGTGCCGTGCTGGATAACCTACACGACGGAGCGAACGGCTCAATTGGTGCGGGATAATCTGCATTTATCCGCCATGTATTCGGGCGAGATCGAAGGAACGGGACCGCGTTATTGTCCGTCGATCGAGGATAAGTTCGTGCGTTTCGCGGATAAACCCCGGCACATGTTGTTTTTGGAGCCTGAGGGGCGGGCGACAAACGAGTTCTACATTAACGGACTTTCCACCTCGTTGCCCTTTTCAATTCAGGTGGAAATGGTCCGCAGCATTCCGGGCCTGGAGCGGGCTGAGCTGCTTCGGCCGGCTTATGCGGTGGAGTATGATTTTGCGCCGCCGACTCAACTTTTCCCGTCCTTGGAATCCAGGAAGGTGGATAATCTGTTTTTTGCCGGTCAAATTAACGGAACTTCGGGCTATGAGGAAGCGGCGTCCCAAGGTTTGATCGCAGGTGTGAACGCGGCGCGGAAGGGCAGGGGAGAGGCGCCGTTGATTATCGCCCGGCATGAAGGCTACATCGGGGTTTTGATTGATGATTTAGTCACGAAGGGCACTCGCGAGCCGTATCGCATGTTTACGAGTCGGGCGGAACATCGACTCCTGTTTAATCATGGCAGTGCGGAAATGCGCTTAGTGCATCACGCGCGGACTTGCGGTCTGCTTTCCGCCACCCGCCTGGCGCGGATAGACGCGAAGGCGGCCCGCATTTTTGCGGAAGTGCAGCGCTTGGAGCAGACTAGGCCTGCGTCCAGTTTGGGCTTGGGGCAAGGCACGTGGGGAGATCATATCCGGCATACTTTGGCCCGTGGCTCAGCCGGATTGGCCCCTGAACTGGCGGCCAAAGTGGAACTTCCACTGCCAAGCGAGTTTGCGGATTTAGCCAAGGAAGAGCGTGCCGAGGTACTGTATCGGGTGGCCTATGCCGGCTATTTGGCGCGCGAAGAACGACATGTCGCCCGCTTGTCCGAGGTGGAGAAAATCAAGATCCCGGCGGACTTCGATTATGACCAAGTGCGTGGTTTACGCGCGGAGAGTCTGATAAAGTTAAAGGCCTCGCGCCCGGTGAGTTTGGGCCAGGCCGGGCGGATCAGTGGAGTGAATCCGGCGGATTTAAGTGTTTTAATGGTTTACCTTGAGACGAAACGGCGACGCGCCAAAGATGCGCGCACAACACATCCGACTCCGGAAAAATCGTAAGGCGAACGTAGTGTGATGAGGTATTAAGGGCTGTAACAATTGTGAAACGGGCTGGATTTGCCCTCGGCGGCTTTAAAACAGCCTATAAGGTAACGTATCCGAAACATTTATTTGTTAACGCCCTTTCTCTTTTTTCGTATGTCTTCCGCCCCTATCGAGTCCACCGCTAAAAAGATTCTCGTGGTAGATGACGAGACCGATGTCACTGAATTGCTCGCCTACACGCTTAAAGCCAAGGGATTTATGGTCGAAACGGTTAATGATCCCAATCGCAGTATCGGGGTGGCGCGCACTTTTTTGCCGGATCTCGTTATTCTGGATGTAATGATGCCGGATTTAAACGGCATCCAGATTTGCCGAATGCTCCGCGCGGACCCCAAGCTTAGAAAGGTGCCGGTGGTGTTTCTCACCGCCAAAGCCGAGGAAAGTGACCGCATTCAGGGCTTGGAAACCGGAGCTGACGACTATCTCTGCAAACCCTTTAGCACAAAAGAATTAGTCCTGAGGGTGCAGACGATTTTACGTCGCGTTAATGAGGGAGTGCCGGAAGCTCCGAAACTCATTTCCGCCGGACGTATCGTTTTGGATGGAGACCGGCACGTTGCGTCAGTGGCAGGTGAGCCGGTGGTGTTGACGGCTACGGAGTTCAAACTCCTTCGCCTATTGATGGAGAGAAGAGGCCGGGTGCAGACTCGCGAGCATTTGTTAATCAACGTTTGGAATTACGAAACCGAGATTGAGACGCGTACCGTGGATACGCATGTGAGACGGCTGCGGGAAAAACTCGGCACTGAAGCGGACTGGATCGAGACCATTCGTGGCGTAGGTTATCGTTTCGCCGAACGGCGGTCTTCGGATACCGCTAATACGTAAGCGTTTCTGCCGGGGACGTGGTTTTTGATCGGGCCGGGCGATTCCGGTTCGTGTCGGTGATCACCCTTTGGCTGGCTTTCTTCCATGCAGACTTTGGTCATAGCTTTACTCGTTTTGGCGCTGTTACTGGTGTGGGTGCGTTTATCCCATCATCAGCGTGCGGTGGCGGCGTTGCGCGAGTCGCTGTTGGCGCGGCGAGCCCTGTTGCGCGATGATCTCCCCGGTGCTTTGGGCTCGGGCTGGGACGAGCTGTGTTCGGCGGCCTCGGATTTGGTGACGGAAGTAAACCGGCTCGACCGGCAACACAGCGGGCAACTGGCCCAGCTGGAGGCGACCTTGGGTTCGTTGCAGGAAGCCGTGCTGTTAATAGATGCACACAACTACGTGTTGCTGGCGAATCCGGCGTTTCATGCGATTTTCCCCAAAGCGGGGCGAATACTGGGGGAGCGCCTGGAGCTGGCATTGCACAGCGATGTTTTCCTGCGCTACGTGGAAGCAGTGCGCGGCGGCCGCGCCCAATTGCGACAGGAGATCGAGTTTGTGGACACTCAAGGTTCAACCTGGGTGGAGGTAACGGGCTCTATAGTTGGACCTTGGGAAGGGCAAAGCGCGCCAGCTCTGTTGTTTGTGCTGCATAATATCACCCGCCAAAAACGCTTGGAAAACCTGCGCAAAGATTTCGTGGCCAACGTTTCCCATGAGTTACGAACGCCGCTTTCGGTGATCAAGGGCTACGTGGAGACCCTGGTGGACGCCGGCGACGACATGCCGAGCGGGGATCGTAAACGTTTTATGAACACGATTCAGCGTCATACGGACCGGTTGAATTCCCTGCTGGAGGATTTGCTCGCGCTCTCGCGGCTCGAATCGGCCCAGCCGGGTCTGGCGCGCGAGCAGGTGGATCTGGCCCAGTTGGTGGCGGTTTCGTTGGAAGACTTCCGCAGTCGGCCGGCCGCTCTGGAGCACAAGTTAAGCCTGGTGGTGGATCCCGCGTTGCCCGAAGTGTTCGCCGATCCGCTCAAGCTCGGGCAGGTGTTGGACAATCTGGTTTCCAATGCGCTGAAGTATACTCCGCGCGGATCACGGATTGAGCTTTCGGCTCGTATGGAATCCAAGGATACGGTTGAAATCGCGGTTCGGGATAACGGCCCGGGGATCCCGGCTGAGGATTTGCCGCATATCTTTGAGCGATTCTACCGCGTGGACAAAGGGCGCTCGCGCGAAAAGGGCGGCACCGGGCTCGGGTTGAGCATCGTGAAACATATCGTGCAGCTTCATGGCGGCCGGGTCTGGGCGGAAAGCAGGGTGGGGGAGGGGACGAGTTTTCTAATTGTCCTGCCGCTTTTTCAATCAGCGGTGACGTCTGCGCCAGTTAAGGGTTGAGCGGAGCGGCGGGAAGGCGGGATGGTGGCGGCTTTCCGCTCATCTTAAGACCTCCGTGCCGCTCGAAATTTACGATTCCTTACGCGATCAGCGCCTCGCCGACTTGCGCGCCGACTTTTTCCCGCGCCTGCCTGCGGGCCAGCCGTTGATCTTGGAGCTGGGGTGCGGGCACGGGCATTATCTCAACGCCTACGCGGCGGCGCATCCGCAGGAGTTTTGTGTCGGGTTGGATTTGATCGGGGACCGGATCGCGCGGGCGGAGCGCAAGGCGAACCGCGCGCGCTTGTCCAATCTGGCGTTCGTGCAGGCGGAGGCCGCCTTGTTTCTCGGCGCGTTGGTGGAACAACCCGCGCCGGTGCGTTTGCGGCGGGTGTTCGTGCTTTTTTCCGATCCCTGGCCGAAACGGCGGCACTGGAAACATCGCGTGGTGCAGCCGGGATTGCTGGATCTGCTGGGCAAGCTGACCGAGCCCGGCGCGGCGTTTCACTTCCGAACCGATCATCCCGGGTATTTCACCTTCGCGCGGCAGGTAGTCGAGGAGCATGCCCTTTGGGAGTTTGCCGAAGCGGATGCGGTGGCGTGGCCGTTTGAATACGTTTCAGTTTTTGAGGAACGCGCGCTGGCCGGGGCACCGCAGTCGTTCACCGCGCTTCGTCGCTGAAAATTTACCTGATGACTGAAACTCATAAGCGGCTGTGCTTTGCTCGTCCGCTTCAACTAATGAATCTGTGCTAATGACAGGTATCAGCCACTTCCAAGATTGACGCGGCCATTTGCGCTATCCTAGTTCGTCAACCTTTCCCCTATTTCCATGGCCCTCCGCCTCAACGCCTCCACTCTGAAAACCCTCGTCGCGCTCCCGCTTTTGGCGGCATCCGCCGCGACGGCGCGCGCGGCCGGTGGCGGCCACGAAGCCGCGTCTTCTTTGAGTGATTATCTCTTTGGTTTACCCGTTACCAACGCGATTCTCACCAGTTGGCTGATCACCTTGGTGATCATCGTTGCGGTGCGCGTCATGGTGGGCACGCCCAAGATTATTCCCGGTCGTGGCCAATCGGTTTTCGAGACCGCGCTCACCGGACTGCGTGATCTTTACGAGCCTATCGTTGGAAAAAAAGCCATGCCCATGGCGTTTCCCGTGCTCGTGACGCTTTTCGTTTTTATCGTGCTGCACAACTGGTCGGGTCTGCTCCCGTTTGTCGGCACGGTCGGCTGGGGCCATGTGGTTGACGGCTCGTTTCACGTTACCACTCCGCTTATTCGCCCCCATACTTCCGAATTAAACGGCACCATCGCGCTCGCGCTGGTTTCGTTTGGCGCTTGGTTCATCATCGTCATGCGCTACGCCGGTCCTGGTCTCCTGATCAAAGATCTCTTCGGCAACAAGGCGGATAAGAAGGAACTCGCTCCCGCGATGTATTGGGGCCTTTCCCTGGTGTTTATCGTGGTCGGCGTGATTGAAGTCGTTTCGATTTTCATCCGCCCGGTTACCCTTTCCATGCGTTTGTTTGGTAACGTGTTCGGTGGCGAAAATTTGCTCCACGCCATGCATTTCCTGCCCCCGTTTTACTTTTTGGAGCTGCTTGTCGGTTTCGTACAAGGACTCGTTTTCACCCTGCTGACCGCAGTTTATATCGGCCTCATCTGCAACCATGGCGACGACCATGACCATGATGACGAGCACGCCGACGAGCACGCAAAGGAAGCCGCTCACTAAACCCTTTTCCCGCCCGGGAGCATGCGTCCTTCGGGACACCAATGCGTGCACGGTCGAGATACCCACAACCATACCACACATCCCATGATCATCGCTGAAATCACTGGCAACATCGCCTCCGCCGCCGGCCTCATCGCCGCCGCTCTCGCCGTAGGTCTCATCGGCACCAAGGCCGCCGAGGCCGTTGGCCGCAATCCCGCCGCTTCCGGCAAGATCCTCGTTCAGTCCATCCTCGGTATGGCGCTGGCTGAAGGTCTCGGCCTGCTCGCGCTCTTCCTTGCCAAGTAAGGAATTCGTCTGGTTTTCGGCTTCGGCGCTTCGTCCATCGAAGCGCCGGGGCATTTCCCCTTTTTGTTTCGAGTTTCATCCCTGTTATCCGCTGCTTTGCCCGCCATGTTTTCCACCCTTCTGGCCGTCACCAATCCTGCTCACGAAGTCGCTGCGTCCGCCGCCCACGAGGCTCCGGCGTCCGGCGGGCTCGTTCATGACCTCGTAGAGAAGTTCGGCATCGACGGCGCGAACGTCGGCATGCAGCTGCTGAGCTTCACCATCCTCGCCTACGTTCTCTATCGTTTCGCGATCAAGCCCACGCTCGCCACCATGGACGAGCGCAACCAGCAGATCGAGGCCGGCCTCAAAAACGCCGCCGACACCGCCGCCAGGCTCGCCGCAGCGCAGGTCCAGATCACCGCCCAGCTTAAGGAAGCCCAGGTCAAGGCCAACGTGATCGTCGAGGAGGCGCGCAAGGTCTCCAAAGAGCTCTCCGATCGCGAGACCGCCGCCGCCACCGAGCGTGCCCAACAGCTCATCGCCAAGGCCCAGCAAGCCATCGAGCTGGAGCACAAAAAGATGCTCGCCGACGCCCAGAAGGAAATCGCCCGCCTCGTGGTCGCCACCACCGAGCGTGTCCTGGCCAAGAAGCTCAACGACGCCGACCGCGCCGCCTATAACGAGACCGCCGCGCGCGAGCTCACTTCCGTCTAAGCGCCCCCGGCTTTCACCTTCCGCCTCCACTTTTTACCACCATGGCTGCCGTCCCCGCCAAAACCCGCGTCTTCGTCAAGCAGCTCGTTCAGTTGAGCCTGGTAAACGGCCGCGTCTCGTCCGAGCAGGTCGCGGGCGTGCTGGAGTATTTGGAGAAACACCCGCCCGCCCGCCCGCAGGTGGTTTTGGGTTATTATCGGGATTTGATCGCGGCCGAACTCGCCAAGGGCGAGGCCCGCATCGAACACGCCGGTCCGGTCGCCCCCTCCGCAGTTGCCGCGATCGCCGCCGCCATGACCCGTCGTTACGGGCGTCCGGTCGAGGCCGTTACCCTGCCCAATCCCGCGCTCTTCGCCGGTCTGCGTGTGCGCGTCGCCGACGATGTTTTCGAGTCCTCCGTTTCCGGTCAGCTCGCGGCTTTGGCCGCTTCCTGTTGAGCTTCGTTTCCCCCCTTTTTTACCTAAACCCTTCCGCGTCCAGCGCCCTTCTCCCTTTCCAATAAAATGAGCACCGTCCTCGCCCAAATCGAATCGCAGATCGCCAAGCTCTCTTCCACCGCCGTCCGCAAGAACACCGGCTTCATCACTGCCGTCGCCGACGGCGTGGCCAAGGTCAACGGCCTCTCCGACGTGATGTATAACGAGATGGTCGCCTTCCCCGGCGGCGTCATCGGCATCGCGCTGAATCTCGGCGAAGACGAAGTCGGCTGCGTCGTCCTCGGCGACGTTTCCCAGCTCAAGCAGGGCGACGAGGTCCAGACCACCGGCAAGCTCCTTTCCGTTCCGGTCGGCAAGGGCCTGCTCGGTCGCGTGGTGGACGCCCTTGGCAACGCCGTTGACGGCAAGGGTGCCATCGACTCCACCACTTTCTATCCCGTGGAGAAAATCGCTCCCGGCATCATGGCGCGCAAGTCGGTTAACCAACCCCTCTTCACAGGCATCATGGCCATCGACTCCATGATCCCGATCGGTCGCGGCCAGCGCGAGCTCATCATCGGCGACCGCGGCACCGGCAAGACCACCATCGCCATCGACACCATCATCAACCAGGCGAACATCAACCGCGTCGGCCTGGCCAGCGGCGATCCCGCCTTCCGTCCGGTTTACTCCATCTACGTCGCCATCGGTCAGAAGAACTCCAACATCGTCCGCACCATCGCCGCCCTCGAGGCCGCCGGCGCGCTTGAGTTCACCTGCATCGTCGCCGCGCCCGCCGCCGACAATCCCGCCAACCAATACCTCGCCCCCTATTCCGGCGCCGCCATCGGCGAGTGGTTCATGGAAAACGGCATGGATGCCCTGATCGTTTACGACGATCTTTCCAAGCACGCCGTCGCTTACCGCCAGATTTCCCTCATCCTGAAGCGTCCTTCCGGTCGCGAAGCCTACCCCGGCGACGTGTTCTATCTCCACTCCCGCCTGCTCGAGCGCGCCGCCCGCCTCGACGGCAAGGGCTCGCTCACCGCGCTGCCCATCATCGAGACCCTCGCCGGCGACGTTTCCGCCTATATTCCGACCAACGTGATCTCCATCACCGACGGTCAGATCTTCCTCGAAACCGATCTTTTCAACCAAGGCATCCGTCCCGCCGTCTCGGTCGGTCTCTCCGTCTCGCGCGTCGGTTCCGCCGCCCAGATCAAGGCCACCAAGCAAGTCGGCGGCAAACTCAAGGGCGAGCTCGCCCAGTTCCGCGAGTTGGCCGCGTTCGCCCAGTTCGGTTCCGACCTCGATGCCAAGACCAAGGCCCAGCTCGACCGCGGTTCCCGCATCGTCGAACTCTTCAAGCAGCCCGCCTTCAACCCTATATCGATCGAGCTTCAGGCCGTTACGATTTTCGCCCTGCAAAAGGGTTACTACGATGGCATCGACATCAAGACCGTGACCAAGACCTCGGCCAGCATCCGCGAGTTCTTCAAGACCCGCCAGGACGCCCTGCTCACCGAGATCCGCACCAAGGCCGCCTTGGACAAGGATCTCGAAGCCAAGATCGTCACCGCCCTCAACGCCTGGAAGAGTTCCGCCGCCTGATGAAGTAGCGAGTAGTGAGCAGCGAGTAGCGAGCATCCCAAGCCACGCCATTCGTAACTCTCAAACGACTCGCTACCCACTACCCACTACTCGCTACTTCCCCCTCCATGGCCTCCACTCGCGATATTCGCCGCCGCATTAAGTCGGTTAAAAACACCCGCCAGATCACCAAGGCGATGGAGCTGGTGGCTGCGTCCAAGATGAAGAAGGCGCAGCAAGCCGCGCTCGCCGGCCGCGCCTACACCCAGCTCATGGCCAAGATGCTCGCCCGCCTCGGGCCCCGCATCGCCGAGGTAAAGCATCCCTTCCTCGATCAACGCGAAATCAAGACCCGCGGCATTCTCCTGATCACCACCGACAAGGGCCTGTGCGGACCGCTCAATGCCAACTTGTTCAAACACGTGGTCGAGGTTCGCGGTCCGGCCAAGTTCTACTCCATCGGACGCAAGGGCTCGCAATTCCTCGCCCGCACCAAGCGCGATCTCGTGGCGGATTTCAGCGTCTCGGACCGCCTCGCGTTCTCCGAGGTCAAGCCCGTGGTCGATCTGATGGTTAAGGCCTATCTGGATGGCCAGATCGACACCATCGAGGTCATCTACCCGCGCTATAAAAACACCCTCGTGCAGGAGCCGACGGTTCGCCCGGTGCTGCCGCTCACCAGCTTGGGCGAATTTATCGCCAACGCCCAGCGCGAGGCTGGCGAAACCACGACGACGGAAGACACCCGCGACATGCTTTTCGAGCCCAGCGCGGAGGATGTGCTGGAGGCCTTGATCCCGTTTTACGTGAACCGGCACATTTACCAGCTCGTCGTCTCCGCCCGCGCCTCCGAACATTCGGCGCGCATGGTGGCGATGAAGACCGCCAAGGACAACGCCACCAAACTGCTCGGCGATCTTACCCTCGAATTCAATAAGGCGCGCCAGGCCGCGATCACGGCAGAGATTCTCGAAATCGCCGCCGCCCAGTTCGCGACCGGCTAACCGTTTTCCACAAATCCTCGTCTCTCGCCCCTCTAACTTTTTTTAAGCTAAAATGAACACCGGAAAAATCGTCCAAGTCATCGGCCCTGTTGTCGATGTGCGGTTCAGCGAATCGTCCATGCCGCCCATTTATCAGGCGCTCACGGTGGAGTTCACCGTCGCCGGACAGCAGAATCACCTGACCCTCGAAATCCAGCAACACATGGGCGACGGCGTTGTGCGCGCCATCGCCATGTCCTCCTCCGAGGGCCTGGCTCGCGGCATGTCGGTGGTCGATACCGGTGCGCCCATCTCGGTTCCCGTCGGCGACGGCATCCTCGGTCGCATCTTCGACGTCACCGGCACCGCCGTGGACGGTCGCGGTCCCGTTCCCTTCACCAAGAAATATCCCATTCACCGCGCCGCTCCCGCGCTGGTCGATCAGGACACCAAGGCCGACATCCTCGAGACCGGCATCAAGGTTATCGACCTCATCGCCCCCTTCACCAAGGGCGGCAAGGTCGGTGCCTTCGGTGGCGCCGGCGTAGGCAAGACCGTTGTGATCATGGAGTTGATCAACAACATCGCCAAGGCACACGGTGGTTACTCGGTGTTCGCCGGCGTCGGCGAGCGCTCCCGCGAAGGCAATGACCTTTACCACGAAATGTCCGAGGCCGGCGTTATCGACCAGAAAGACCTCGGCAAGTCCAAGGTCGCGCTGGTTTACGGCCAGATGAACGAGCCGCCAGGCGCGCGTATGCGCGTGGCCCTCTCCGCCCTCGCCATGACGGAGTATTTCCGCGACGAAAAGAACCAGGACGTTCTGCTCTTCGTGGACAACATCTTCCGTTTCTCGCAGGCCGGTTCCGAAGTGTCCGCCCTGCTCGGTCGCTCGCCTTCCGCCGTAGGTTACCAGCCCACCCTCGCCAACGAGATGGGCCAGCTCCAGGAGCGCATCACCTCGACCAAGAAGGGTTCGATCACCTCGTTCCAGGCCGTTTACGTGCCCGCCGACGACTTGACCGACCCGGCCCCGGCCAACACCTTCGCCCACTTGGACTCCACCATCGTGCTGGAACGCTCCATCGCCGAGCTCGGTATCTATCCCGCCGTCGATCCCCTGTCCTCCGTTTCCAAAGCGCTCGAGCCCGCCGTGGTTGGCGAAGAGCACTATAAAGTGGCCCGCGAAGTTCAGCGCGTGCTTCAGCGTTACAAGGACCTTCAGGACATCATCGCGATTCTCGGTCTCGACGAGCTCTCCCCCGAGGACAAGCAGACCGTTTACCGCGCCCGCAAGATCCAGCGTTTCCTCTCGCAGCCGTTTACGGTGGCCGAGGTGTTCACTGGCGCGCCCGGCAAATACGTGCCCGTCAAGGACACCATTCGCGGCTTCCAGATGATCCTCAGCGGCGAGCTCGATCACGTGGCCGAAGGCGACTTCTACATGAAGGGTGGCATCGACGAGGTGCTCGCCGCCGCCAACAAGAAGTAAGCAGCAGAAAACGTTGAAAATCTGAAATGCTGAAAATCTGAAATCTTCTGAACCGTTTCTGCGTTTCAAAATTTCCGCCTTTCAGCTTTTTCCCCATGCTCACTCTCGAAATCGTCACTCCCGAAGCCCGGGTTTATTCCGACACCATCGACACCGTGGTTATCCCCACGGTGGAGGGTGAGATCGGCATTCTGGCCGGACACATTCCCCTGTTAACTCAAGTGGAGTTTGGCGAGTTGCGGGTCACCAAAGACGGCGTCGAGACCCGGCTCGCGGTCGGCAAGGGCTTCGCCCAAGTCGAAGGCGACGTGGTCTCCGTGCTCGCCGAGCACGCCATCACCGAATCCAAGATCGACGAAGCCGTGGTCGAGGAAGCCTTGAAGCGCGCCGAGCAGACCCTGCGTTTCACCAAGCCCGACGACTTCGAATACGAGCGCCTGCAAAACATGGTGAACTTCATCGGTGCCCAGTTGGCGCTCAAACGCCGCGGACGCTAAAACACTTCGGATGAATCAGCCCTTTCAGGCGCTCCTTACCAAGAGCGCCTTTTTAATGCGCTATTTTGGGGAAACGCGAAGGTGGCGATTGACGTGTTTTACTGGGTCCTTACGCCATTCGTTCGCATGAAACTTAACCCCGCGTTACGCCTTTTTTCCTTTCTATGCCTTGCCCTGGTTTTGCCCTTGGGCGTGCGAGGCGAAACCCTTGATGCGGTCGCTCGTGCGGTCGCGATTGTGCAACGTTTGGCCGAGCTAAACACCAAGTTCGCCGCCTATAATGTCGATCTGGCCGCGCCGGCGGCGGTTCAGGGCACCACGGGCAAATACGTTTTGCCCATCGACGCTTCCGGTAATCTGACCGAGTGGGCCAAGAAAGCTCTCACCGCCCAAGTGGGTAATATCGCCGGCGAGCAGGCCGGCAACGCCGCCGCCAAGGGTCTCGGCAGCGTCGTCCCCGGCGGCGGCTTTGCGAGCGGCTTGCTCAAGAAAAAAGGCAAGGAAGTCGGCGCGATGACCGCCCTCGGTGGTCCGGAATACATCAAGTCCACCTCTTCGCTCTCTTTCGACTCGATCACGGATTACGCGGTTTATCTGCATGCCAAAGCAGGCAAGAGTCCGGATTACTCCAAGGCGGTACAAGCCGCCATCGCGCTCTATCCCGACCTCGAAACCAGCTACGCCAAGAGCGTGACCGCTGCGTATGAGGCCTTTGTGAAGGCCGCCAAAGCCGCCGCCGCTCCCGCCAAGTAAGTTTAGTTCGACTTCACGTTGAGCTGCATTGGCCGGGGACGGCCAACGCTAGTGTGCCCGGCATGGGCGTGAACTAAACATATGAAACGAGATGTTCGGACTGAGTGACAACAACCGCAGCCAAGACCAAGGCGGGCCTCGCGAGGGGCTCAGCACGAAAGAAGGTGG
>JAPLTN010000016.1 GCA_026398135.1 Verrucomicrobiota bacterium | reverse complement strand
TTATCGCCACAAATGTACAGTTACGATCCGGTGACAAAATAGCGCCAATCACGTTACGAACATCCGCCAACCCTTCAGCTTAATACCTGCCGAACACTATTGCCCTGAGAACAAGTTTCTTTTAAGATCAATGACTTGTGAAGACGTGTGGACTTTTAAGGCCAAATTTCTCAAAGTGCGCTTATGGGTAAAAACTTATATTCCGTCCCGGCTTTGGATCGCGGTTTAGACATTTTGCAATGGGTGGTGTTGGCGAGTGAAGCGGTGACTTTAACCCAGATCGCCCACGGAACCGGGCTGAAGGTCTCCGAGGTGCAGCGACCGGTGGGGTGTTTATTACAGCGCGGATATCTGACCCGGACTGCGGCGGGCGCGTATGTTATTTCAGGGAAGTTATTTCGCTTGGCGGCGACGCATCCACCGTTTCAGCAGATTTTGCGGGTCGCACAGCCTCTGATGTCAGAGTTGGCGCAGGAGATCGGCCAAACGGTGCACTTGTGTGTGCCGGATGGGGATGCCGCAATGTTGATCGCGGACGCTCCGGGCGGGGGGCTGGTCCGGATCAGTTTGCAGCTGGGAGCGCGACTTAACGCCGAATCGACTGTTTCTGGTCGGCTGTTATGGGCTGCTGGAGTTCTGGAAAAACCGAAGAAGCCAGTAGAAGCGTTGGCCAAACGGCTTTTGAAGATTGCGGAACAAGGCTTCGAGCGCGCCCCGAGCGAACACGCGGAGGGTATTGTGGACACGGGTGTCTTGGTTCGGGGGGCGGACGGGATCGCGGTGGCAGCATTGACCACTTCGGAACTTCGTCTGCTCGTTAACCAAGTGAAAAAAGGTGATCTGTTGACTGCGCTACGCAGTAAAGCCGAGTTGATCGGCGCTGGCCTCTGAGAACATGGAACGCGCGGGGCTGAATGGGCTACCCCCGATAAAACGGACACGAGATGAGCGTGTTATAGGTTGGTTAGTTTAGGTTGGATTCGTAGTCGAGAGGGCTTTTGAAGCCGAGGGACAAGTGGAGGCGGGTGCGGTTATAAAAACCCTCGATGTAATCGAAGATGGCGGTGATGGCTTCATTTCTGATGATGAACTGACGACGAAACACCAACTCGTGTTTGAGGGTGCTCCAAAACGATTCCATGGCGGCGTTATCAAAGCAGTTGCGTCATGGCCTTCTGCTTCCTTGCCCGGTTAAGCACGTCAAAAAAACTGCTCGCCGCCTGAAGTTCGCCGCTGGCTTGTCGATGCACTATCTTTGTACCTGAGCCCCTGCTGCAGGACACGTTTTTCGCATTCCGGAATCATCATCGACTCATCCTGGCTAGTTGATGGAGCAGTGCTAGAATGCGTTAGAAAATGAGCGAATTACTTCAACCTGCGCTGCACAGCCGCGAGGGCCTCTTCCAGCTCAGCCGCCTGGCGTCGCAGGGTCGCGATATCGTCGCTCAGGGTCGTCGCACCCGTGGCCGAAAGGTGACGCTCGCGGGTGTCGTTATCCATTTCCTGCCGCGCCTCGTCCATGCCGTTGACGATCACGCCGATCAACAGATTGAGCGTGATCATGGTGCCCAGCAGAATGAACGAAACGAAGTAGGTGATCGATGCCGCCGCCCCCGCCGGGCCGGCAATCTGGGTGCGCATGATATCCGCCCACCCCTCCAGCGTAACCACCTGGAAAAGCGTGAGCGCCGCCGCGCCCAAGGTGCCGAAATGCTCCGCGTCCGTGCGCCCGAAGAGCGATACGCCCAGCACCGCGTAAACGTAGAACAACACACTCAGCAGCAACGCCACATAAGTCATCGAGGGGATGCTTTTGAGCAACGCCCCGACCAGAATCTGCAAGCGCGGCACCGCCGTGATCAGGCGCAATACGCGCAAGACCCGCGCCAGGCGCAGCACCGCGACAAACTCCGCGTGCACGGGCAGCAAACACACCGCCACCACGACGAAATCGAAGAGATTCCACCCATCGCGAAAGAAGCGCCAGGGCCGCGCCCCGCACGCGCCAATGCGCAGCACGAGCTCGCCCACGAAGAGCGCCAGCACCACCCGGTCGATGGCGTGCAGGAGCCCTCCGGCGCGCTCCATGAGCGTCGCGCTCGTCTCCACCCCAACCAACACCGCCGCAAAGAGGATAAGCCCCAAGATCGCGCGCTGAAACCCTTTCGCCTCAATGATCCGTTGACAGAAAAGTTGCATAATGGGCGCGCACTAAACGCCCCGAATCAGGCTGGGCAATTCCGCAAGATTCAAGCCGCTCGCGCGCGTGCGCATCTCGGGGAGAAAGCGTTCGCCCTGGGCCTTCGCCGAGCCAACCAGTTGCTGGAAGGTCTCTTTTAACTGCAAGGCCGAGAGGGTGCGCCCGCCGCCGTAATAGCGCTGGGCCAACTGGCCGATCGCATACGTCGTGGCAAAGGTGATGACCGGGCCGGCCGCCGCCGAGGTCAGGGAGCCGGCCAGGCCGCCGCCCGCGCGCTTCACCAGCCCGCCGAGGAATTTCCGCGCCATGCCTTCAAAGGCCTGCGACGCGAGCCCCAGCCCGAGCACGCCCAAAAATTCCTTCACGTGGCCCGCGTCCAGGGTGTAGCCGTGCGCTTTGCCCACGCGATAAACGAGGTGGGTCTGAAGCGGCAGGACGGCGAGCGTCGCCACCGATTGCGGCAATAATTCCAACGCGCCGGCGAGTATCGCGGTTTTACGAATCGTGGGCTCCAAATCCGGCGCAGGCGCGGGCGGCGGCGCAGAGGCAGGCGTGGACGCAAGCGGGGGCGGAAGCACCTGCTCGGCTACTGGCAACACGCCCGCCGCCGCAAACGTATCCGCTGTTTGGAGCGTCTGGCTGGCCTGGGTTGGCGAAAGTGCGAGCAACTCGCCCAAGCGGGTGAGAAACCGTTCCTCCTCGGGGTCGCGGTGCCCGTCGGCCTCGACGATGCAGACGGCCATTTCGTAGGCCAAGGCGCGCGACTCCGGGCTGCTCAGCGCGGCCGTGGTGGTTTCGAGCGGTGCTTTGTTGAGAAGCACGCGTTGCACCAGCGTGGCTGCGCCCGGCAGATCGAGATTGCCCAGCAGTTCGCGGATTTTCTCCCGCTCCGCCTCGGATTTCCGTCCGTCACAAAAGGCCGCCGCGACGGCGATCAACGCCACGTTTTCTTTTTCCGGGTAAGTCATGCGCGGACCAAGATAACATTCCCGCTTGGTCGCAAACCGGACCCGCGCGTTTGGAATCAGCCCGGAGATTTCCACTCCCCGGGCGGAGACGCCCTTGGCTTAACGCACCAGTTCGCAAGCACCGCCGGCGCAGGCGACTTGTTCCTTCAGGTCGGTCTCGTCGCTGTGTTCGCGCATCTGGGTGTAGTCCACTTTTCGGGGTTTTAAGGTGTTCCATTTGGCGACGTCGCCTTCGGTCGAGACCTCCTCGCGCGGGGCCTGGAGATAGGCCTTGTCGCCGGCGTCCTGGAGCAGGGAAATGCCGGTGAAGAAGCGGCGGTTGGCCCAGATAAACTCGGAGACTTCGTCCCACTCCTCGGGGCGCACCGTGCAGGTGTTGGAAACGTTGTGGTGCAGATTCGGCGAACGCGATTGCGGGTCGCCGCCGGGGATGACCCACGATTGCTGCACGAGTTTTACCAGCTCCAGGAACTGGATCGCGTTGATGTCTTTGCGCAGAATGGCGTGCTCGGGGGCCTCGACCGGGAAGCTGATCACGTCGTCGGTGTCGGGGTTGTAAACCGAGACCTCGGTCATGTGGGCGTTTACGGTTTTGAAGAATGCGAAGATGGGTTCCTTGCGGTTGGCCTGAACGCGGCGGAAGTAGCGCCGGGCGTGGTGCGGGTGGATGCCGGAGGCGGCGTTGAGCAGGAGGGACGCGGTGCCCTCGGGTTTGCAGGTGGAGAGCTTGGCGGCGGGGCGGATGCCGATGAGGTCGGCCATCCAGCGGTTGGCGGCGCGGCAGAGCAGCGCGCCCCGGGTGAGCACGGCCTGGTCGAAGAGGATTTCGGGGTTGTCCATGAAGCCGCAGATCGAGACGCCAAGCAGGGCGTCGTGCTCGTTGATAAGTTTGGTGATCGGCCCGAGATAGGGCATATCGGTGTAGGCGGCCTGGAGGGTGCCGATGGCGGTGGCGGTGATGCAGGCGCGGTAAAAGTCCTCGGTGGTCTGCACGGCGCGGCCGTTGATGGTGGTGAGGTTGCAGTGCTGGAAACCGGAGAGCCGGGTGGTGCCGGGCAGGTCGCCGCGGTAGCCGTTGGCGTAGAGTTTTTCCACCTCTTCGGAGGAAAGCTCCCAGTCCACCACCGGCAGAAGGGCGATCTCGGCACAGGGATTGCAGCCGGCCTCGGGGTTGTCGCAGAAATAGAAACCGGGTTCGCCGAATTCCTTCTGGGCCTTGAAGAGTTTTTTGAACTGCTCGGCGTAGGTGTCGGTGCGGGGCACCACGGCGGAGTTGTTCGAGGCGGCGCGCTGGGCGTTTTTCTCGAACCAGTTGCCGGTCTTGGCGTTGATCATCTCCTCGTCGTCGGGCGAGAACAGGCAGATCGTGGCCGAGCGGCGGATACCGCCGGCGAGCACGGCCTTGGCGATAAACATATTGATGTCGTAAACCTCGATCGGGCGCAGGGAACGGCCGGCGGCGTGTTCGAGGATGTGCTCGACCTTGTGCAGGGCCTTTTTGAGCGGCAGGTGGCCGGGGGCCTTGCCGCCGGAGGTGCGCAGCGGAGCACCGCGATGGCGGATGACGGAATAATCGAACTCGATCTTTTTGCCTTCGTAGTGGGACTGGAAGAGCGCGTGCAAGGAGTCGGCCCAGCCCTCGATGGTATCGGCGATGCGATAGTGCCAGACTGGAAGGTCGTTTTCCGCGCCACGCGCGGGCAGCGGCGTAAGCATGGCGATGTGGTGTTTCTGAACCGAGAACCCGACGCCGCAGCCGCTGAGCAGGAGGTAGAAATACTCGCGGAAAAACTCCACCCGATCGACGTTGGAGTAGCTGCAATTAAACATGCGGCTGTGGTTGGTGAGGATGGCTTTCCCGCCAAACTGCATGGAACGCATGCTGGGCAGCACGTTTTTGACCGCCACCTGGCGGAAGGCCTCGGTGATGATCTTGCGCAGGTCGCGCCCGCCCAAGGCGGAGGCGAGCAGGGCGGCGTTGTCGCCCGCCAATTCGGCCACGTCGGCGGGGAGTTCGGCCGGAAGCGAGCAGGCGAGTTTATCGGCGAAGAAGCTGAAGTGCATGTCGCGCACGCGCTCGACACCCTCGTGGAAGACCTCGCGACGGCCGAGCTCGGGGCGGTAGCGGGCGTATTTGGCCATGGCGATGTAGTCGGCCAGGCCGTTGTCGTCGTAGCGGGCGAGTCGGCGTTCGGCGTGGCGGGCTCGGTAGAGAATATAGGCGCGGGCCACATCCCAACGGCCGGCGGCGGCGATGGCCTTTTCAACCCCGTCCTGGACCTGGTCGATGGAGGGGTGTTTGCCGTCGCGGTAGAATAGCTCGAGCATGAGCGAAGCGCCCTCGGCGATCTTGGTGACCTCGATGAAGGTGTCGCTGTCGAGGCCGAAGCAGGCCAGAATGTCGTCGCGGTAGGGGTTGTCGGCACCCTTGGTGGCGACCTCGTAGAAGGCGAGGGCGACGGCGCGGGTGATCTTGTTAAGATCAAAGCGGGCGCGGGTACCGTCGCGCTTTACGACCATACGGGAGTCGGCCGGGATGGCGCGGTTGAGGAGACCCTCGTTTTTGGGCCGCCCGAACAAACCGGGCAGGAGAATTTCGGTGGGAGCAGGGGAAGTGAACGGGGTGGCCATAAGAGTGAAACGAGAGAGGGGAAATCGGTACGACTGCCGCCAGGCGGCGACAGCAAGGACCACAACATATTGTTGTCACAACCAGATCAAGGCACGACCTGTAGTGGACTCCAAGTTATTACGAATCATGATAGTCTTTCCAGAAAACTAGGCGAAACCTATGCAGTTTCTGACCGAAACACGGCGGCTTCGGGCCAAATTACCACGGCAACCAAACGCTGAGACGATCTATAATAAAAACTCCGAAAACAAAAAACCGGCGCCCTGTGAAGGGCGCCGGTTTTGATTATGGCGAAGCGTCTGGAAACGCGGGAAAGCGCGGACTTAGTAGTCCATGCCGCCCATGCCGCCGCCGTGGCCACCGCCGCCGCCAGCGGGAGCCTTATCCTTATCGGGGGCATCGGTGATGATGCACTCGGTGGTGAGGAGCAGGCCAGCAATGGACGCGGCGTTCTGGAGAGCGGTGCGAACTACCTTGGTAGGATCGACCACGCCGGCTTTGACGAGGTCTTCGTAAACGCCGGTCGCGACGTTGTAGCCATTCGCGCCCTTGGAGGCCAGGACGGCCTGGACAACAACCGCGCCTTCGACGCCGGCGTTGAAGCAGAGCTGCTTCAACGGGGCCTCGACGGTGCGACGGATGATCTGGGCGCCGAGCTTCTCGTCGCCTTCGAGGGCGAGGATAACGGCGTCAACGGCCTTGGCGGTGCGCAGGAGGGCGACACCACCGCCGGACACGATGCCCTCGGCCACGGCGGCGCGGGTGGCATGCAGGGCGTCTTCCACGCGCTGCTTCTTTTCCTTCATCTCGGACTCGGTGGTGGCACCGACGTTGATGACGGCGACGCCGCCGGCGAGCTTGGCGAGGCGCTCCTGGAGCTTTTCCTTGTCGTAGTCGCTGGTGGTTTCTTCGATCTGGCGGCGGATGAGCTTCACGCGGCCCTGGATGTCGGAGCCCTTGCCGGCGCCTTCGATGATGGTGGTGTTTTCCTTGTCCACCACGATGCGCTTGGCGCGACCGAGGTCGGCCACGGTGACGTTCTCGAGCTTGATGCCGAGGTCTTCGGAGAGCAGGCGACCGCCGGTGAGGACGGCGAGATCTTCGAGGATGGCCTTGCGGCGGTCGCCGAAGCCAGGGGCCTTGACGGCGCACACGTTGAGGGTGCCGCGGATCTTGTTAACGACGAGCGCGGCGAGGGCCTCGCCCTCGACCTCTTCGGCGATGATGAGCAGGGGCTTGCCAGTCTTGGCGGCGGCCTGGAGGATGGGCAGGAACTCCTGGAGATTGCCGATCTTCTTCTCGTGGATGAGGATGTAGGCGTCTTCGAGGATGGCCTCCTGGCTCTCCTGGTTGGTGGAGAAGTAGGCGGAGAGGTAGCCCTTGTCGAACTGCATGCCTTCGACGACGTCGAGGGTGGTCTCGATGGACTTGTTCTCTTCGACGGTGATGGTGCCGTCCTTGCCGACCTTGTCCATGGCCTCGGCGATGATGTCGCCGATGGTGGAATCCCAGTTGGCGGAGACGGTGGCGACCTGGCGGATCTCCTCGGTGGCGTTCACCTTCTTGGAGATCTTGGCGAGCTCGGTGACGGCGGCTTCAACGGCCTTGTCGATACCGCGCTTGAGGTAGATCGGGTTGGCACCGGCGGTGACGTGCTTGAGGCCTTCCTTGTAAACGGCCTCGGCGAGCACGGTGGCGGTGGTGGTGCCGTCGCCGGCGGCGTCGTTGGTCTTGGAAGCGACTTCCTTCACCAGCTGGGCGCCGATGTTCTCGTAAGGGTCGGAGAGCTCGATTTCCTTGGCGACGGTGACGCCGTCCTTGGTGACGGCGGGAGAGCCGAATTTCTTGTCGATGACGACGTTGCGGCCCTTGGGCCCGAGGGTGACCTTGACGGCGCGGGCGAGGAGCTCGACACCGCGGAGGATCTTTTGGCGGGCGGCTTCGTCGAAGAGGAGTTGTTTGGCGGCCATGATTTTAAAGTAAGTTTAGATTAAGATTATGTGGATGTGCGGACTTCTTAGGCGACGACGCCGAGGATGTCGTCTTCGCGGACGAGGGTGAATTTCTCGCCTTCGAGTTTCACTTCGGTGCCGCCGTATTTGCTGATGAGGACCTTGTCGCCGACCTTCACTTCGAAGGGGGTGACTTTGCCGTTTTCGTCTTTCTTGCCGGTGCCGAGGGCGATGACTTCGGCCTCCTGTGGCTTCTCTTTGGCGGAATCGGGAATGATGATACCACCGCGGACTTGTTCCTTCTCTTCGATGTGCTTCACGAGAACGCGATCACCGATGGGCTTGATTTTGACTTTGGCCATTTTGGTTGGGTTTTGGATTTTAACTTACGGGAGTTTTTTAGGTTCGTTTTCTTAACGACACGCGTCGTCGGCCTCCCGGCCGGACGCCACGTGAAAGTGGGGAAACACACGCGGCACTGCGGCCGCGTGCGTGTTGCTAGTTAGGAAGACTTCTTGTCGTCGTCCATGACCTCGAAGTCGGCATCGACGACGTCGGACTTCTTTTCGGCTTTTTTGCCGGAGGCGCCTTCGGGGCCGGGGGCGGCTCCGGGTCCGGCCTCGCCGCCAGGAGCAGCACCGGCGGCTTGGGCGGCGGCGTAGAGTTCGGAGCCGATCTTTTGCAGGTTTTCCAAAGCGGCCTTCATCTTGTCGAGGTCGCCGGTTTCGAGGTCTTTCTTGGCGGCGGCCAAGGCGGTCTCGAACTTGGATTTGATCTCGACGGGGATCTTTTCGCCCGAGTCCTTGAGGGTTTTTTCCAAGCCGTAGATGGTGGAATCGAGCGAGTTCTTGGTCTCGACCTCTTCCTTGCGCTTTTTGTCAGCCTCGGCGTTGAGCTCGGCCTCGCGGGTCATCTTTTCGACCTCTTCCTTGGAGAGACCGGAGGAGCCTTGGATGGTGATCTTCTGGTCCTTGCCGGTGCCGAGATCCTTGGCGGTGACGTTCAGGATGCCGTTCGCGTCGATGTCGAAAGTGACCTCGATCTGCGGGGTGCCGCGGGGGGCGGGAGGAATGCCGTCGAGGCGGAAGTTGCCCAGTTTTTTGTTGTCGCGGCTCATGGGGCGCTCGCCCTGGAGGACCACGATTTCAACCGAAGGCTGGCTGTCGCTGTAGGTGGAGAACACCTGCGACTTCTTGGTCGGGATGGTGGTGTTGCGATTGATCATCGCGGTGGAAACGCCGCCGGCGGTCTCGATACCTAGAGTGAGCGGAGTGACGTCGAGCAGGAGCACGTCCTTGACGTCGCCCTTGAGCACGCCGCCTTGGATGGCCGCGCCGATGGCGACGACTTCGTCGGGGTTGACGCCTTGGTGCGGAGTCTTGCCAGCGAGTTTGTTGGCGATCTCGACGACCTTGGGCATGCGGGTCATGCCTCCGACGAGCACGAGTTCGTCGATGGAGGACGAGGTGAGGTCGGCGTCCTTGAGACAGTTCTTGAACGGGGCGATGCAGCGCTCGAAGAGGCTGTCACAGATTTGCTCCATCTTGGCGCGGCTCAACGAGATGTTGAGATGCTTCGGGCCGGACGCATCGGCGGTGATGAAGGGCAGGTTGATGTCGTAGCTCTGGGCGGAAGAGAGGGCGATCTTGGCCTTTTCGGCCTCTTCCTTGAGGCGTTGGAGCGCCATGGGATCCTTGCGCAGGTCGATCTGGTTCTCGGCCTTGAAGGAATCGACCAGCCAGTTGATGAGGGACTCGTCCCAATTGTCGCCGCCGAGATGGGTGTCGCCATTGGTGGCTTTCACCTCGAAAACGCCGTCGCCGATTTCGAGCACGGAGACGTCGAAGGTGCCGCCGCCAAGGTCGAACACAGCGATTTTCTCATCCTTCTTTTTGTCGAGACCGTAGGCGAGCGAGGCGGCGGTGGGCTCGTTGATGATGCGCTTCACTTCGAGGCCGGCGATCTTGCCGGCGTCCTTGGTGGCTTGGCGCTGGGCGTCGTTAAAATAGGCGGGCACGGTGATCACGGCGTCGGTGATCTTGGTGCCGAGGTAGGCTTCGGCGTCGGCCTTGAGCTTGCCGAGCACGAAGGCGGCGATCTGCTGGGGCGCGAATTGCTCGGTCTTGTCGCCGACCTGGACCTCGATGTAGGCGTCGCCGTTTTTGCCGGCCACGACCTTGTAAGGGAGATTCTTGGCCTCTTCGCTGACCTCGGTGAATTTACGCCCGATCAGACGCTTGGCGGAGAAAATGGTGTTTTTAGGGTTGGTCACAGCCTGGCGCTTGGCGGCCTGACCAACGACGCGTTCGCCGTTCTTGGTGAACGCGACGATGGAGGGCGTGGTGCGCGCGCCTTCCGCATTGGGAATAACGACCGGCTCGCCGCCTTCCATAACAGACATGCAGGAGTTGGTGGTGCCGAGATCGATGCCGAGAATATAGTGGGCCATAATGAAACCACGCTAAGCAAAGCCCATGCTTGAATGTTAAAAATCTCTTTAAAATCTGATTATCATAGTTTTATAATTATTCAATGAACTACACTACTTTTAAAGCCCCTAAAATACGGGCCATAGTGTCCCACACGCAGGCCCTCGTGTCACTATACCCCGTGTGCCATGTCACACCCCAAAAAACTCAGAAACAGACCATCCGCGCAGTTGCGGCGACTGCGGGAGTGGATTTCCTGCTCATCGTGGAAATGGAGATCACGATTCCGAACGAAGTGGCGGTAATGACCTTGCCGGGTGTGGCGTTTTTTCCCCAAGCGTTGCTGCCGCTGCATATCTTCGAGCCACGTTATCGCCAGATGCTTCAAGATGCGCTGGATACCCATCGGCTTTTTGCCGTGGCGGGTCTGGATGTGAAACGTCTCGCGAACAACTTTGAACCCGCCTACCGCATTGCCACCGTGGGTGTGGTGCGTGCCTGCCAAGGCAAAGAAGACGGCACCTCCCACCTGCTCTTGCAGGGACTCGCCCGCGTGGAATTCACCGAAATCGTCGGCGAAGAACCCTACCGGCGCATGAAAATCCGCGCCCTGACGAGCGAGCCAGGCGCGACCGAAGCGGACAACGCCCGCATGCGCACGCAGCTATCGCGTTTGCTCACCACCCGCCTGCGCTTGCGCGGCGAATCGGCGGACGGCCTTACACGTTTCTTACGCGGAATCGATGACCCCGAAGTCTTCGTCGATTTGGCGGCCTACAACCTCTGCGCCGATGCCCGACTCAAACAACGCCTGCTGGAGACGCTCAACGTGCATGAACGGCTTGAACTCTTCAGCGATTGGGCGCGACGTGAAGTGAATGCCCTTCGCCTGCAAAAAAAGCTGCAGGGCGAGCTCTCCGACGAAAACGTGCAGAATAATTAAAACGCCCGGTAGCGGGGAACAACCGACGATTTGCGGTTAAACCCGGTGCGCCCGATTTTCTGGAGCCGATGGACGGGATTGAACCGTCGACCAGCGGTTTACGATACCGCTGCTCTACCACTGAGCTACATCGGCGAACCAAAATCAAAGCCAACTGTCTCGCTGTTAAAGGCGAAAGAGAACGTTACTACGGTCGCTTTGCTTGGCGCCGCAAGACAAAGTTTATTTCGCCCAAATTCACTGAACCCATCCGTAGTTTCCAATCACGCCCACTCCCCAAACGAGGAGATTGTATGCTGCAAAAAAGCCTCAAAACCCTTGCAGGGTCTTGAGGCCAAAATGGCTGCCCGGGTAGGGGTCGAACCTACGACCAAGTGATTAACAGTCACCTGCTCTGCCACTGAGCTACCAGGCAAGATTCTTCGATGAAGAAGAGGGGTGCGGAAAAACCAAGCACGGCACCTCTTTGTCAACGCCCTTTTAGTTAAAACCGAAAAAATCCTTGGCGGCCGGGCAAGTTTTGATTGCCAAGCCCGCAGCCCGAACCTTTTGCTGCACCTCTTTTCCATTACGCCTGCCATCAATTCCGGTGCGACAGGGGGAACGAAACCTATGAAACAACCGCTCAGCCTTACCATCACGCCCCGCGCCCAAACCGGTCGCTCGGCTTCCCGCCGCGTTCGCAAGGCGAACCAGATCCCCGCCATCCTCTACGGCAAACACACCAGCCCGGAGACCCTCGCGGTCGATGCCCCCGAGTTCGCTCGTCTGGTCAAAGCCGTCGCCGGTCGCGCGCTCATCATCGAGCTCAATCGCAAGGACAGCGCCGATAAAGCCCTCTCCTTCGTGCAAGAGATCCAGCGCGATCCGATCACCGACAAATACGTGCACGTGGACCTTCAAGAAGTGAAGGCCAACGAGAAGCTCGAGATCAACGTCCCCGTCGCCTTCGTCGGCGAGGCTTATGGCGTCAAGACCCAGGCTGGCGTGCTCGAAATCTCCACCCACACCCTGCGCATCCGCTGCTTGCCCAAGGATCTTCCCCCGCTCATCGAGGTGGACGTCACCGAGCTGAAACTCGACGAGACCATCAAAGTCGGCAGCTTGAAGGCGGTAGCAGGCGTTGAATTCCGTGATCTCCCCGGCAAACCGGTCGTCTCCGTTCTCAGCACCGAGCAAGAGACCCCCGCCGAACCCGCCGCTGGGGCCGCCGCTGCCGCTCCCGCCGCCGGCGCTGCCGCCGCTCCTGCCGCTGGCGCCGCCGCCAAGCCCGCCGACGCCAAAGCTGGCGCCGCCGCCAAACCCGCCGCCGGTGCCGCCAAGCCCGCCGCCGGGGCCGCCGCCAAACCCGCCGCTCCCGCCAAGAAGTAAGTGTCCGCCGAAACCCTCGCCTTGCCGCGAGGATTTCGCGCGTGTGTTCTTTGAGTCATGTCCATCTCGCTCGTTGCCGGCCTCGGCAACCCTGGCCGAGCCTACGCCGCCACCCGCCACAACGCGGGATTCATGGTGGTGGAGGCCCTCGCCCAGGCGGAAAAGCTCTCCTGGCAAACCCAGGAACGCTTCGAGGCCGAAATCGCCCGCTGGGATTTATCTCCCGGCCACACCGTGTGGCTGGCCAAACCGCTTACGTTCATGAACGAAAGCGGTCGCGCCATCCAGAAGCTCGCCGCCTTTCACAAGGTGGCTCCAGCCGACATCACGGTGGTTTACGACGACCTCACCATCGACCTCGGTCTGATGAAGGTCTCCCTGGGCGGCAGCGCCGGCGGCCACAACGGCATCGCCGATCTGCTCGCTCGCATGGGCGATGGGTTTGTCCGCTACCGCCTCGGTATCGGCCCCAAACTCCCTCGTGAAATGGACCTCAAAGACTTCGTGCTCGGCCGCTTCTCTGACGAACAAAACACCCTCTTTAATCAACAACTCCCTCGCTTCCTCACCGGCCTGCGCCTCCTGCTCACCCAGGGTCCCGCCCAGGCCATGAATCAACTTAACCGTCGCATCCTCCCAACATGAGCTCCACCGCCAACCGCAACTACCTCGCCTCTTTCATCCTCGATAACCGGGGCAAGGAAGAGACCGTCGAGCAAATCGTCGAAGTCGTTAAGACCGAGATCGCCGCCGTCTCCGGCACCGTCACCTCCGTCGAAAACGTCGGCCGCAAGGACTTCGCCCGTGTCACCGACACCAAGTTCCCCGCCGCCAGCTTCGTGCAGATCAAGTTCTCCGGCCCGGCCAGCTCCCCCGCCGCCCTCAAGGAGCGCCTCCGCCTGAAGCACAGCGTGTATCGCACGCTCGTCGAAACCGCCTGAACCGGCGCGTTTCTTCGTCGCTTCACCGCACCGCCACCCACCACCTTCCTCGCCATGGCCAACCTGAACCGCGTTCTCTTAATCGGAAACCTCACCCGTGACCCCGAGCTCCGAGTCACGCCCAAGGGCACGGCCATCTGCCAGTTTGGTTTGGCCATTTCCCGCTCCTTCAAGGACGAGTCCGGCCAGACCCGCGAGGAAGCCACTTTCGTGGACATCGAAGCCTGGGGCAAACAAGGCGAACTCATCGCCAAGTATTGCACCAAGGGCCGCCCCCTCTTCGTCGAGGGCCGGCTCCGCTTCGATCAGTGGGAGGATAAAACCACCCAGCAAAAGCGCTCCAAACTCAAGGTTGTACTCGAGAACTTCCAGTTCCTCGGCGGCCGCGAGGGCGGTGCGCCCGGCGCGGGTGGCCCGGCAAGCGGAGCCGATGAAGGCGTTGATCAAACTTTCGAGCGTCCGGCGGCCACCCCGCCTCGCGCTCCCGGCGGCGGCCGTCCGGCCCCCGCCCCGCAACACGATATCAACGACGAGGACGTGCCCTTCTAAAAACACCGGCCCGCTCCCGCGTTTTCCTTCGTTCGTTTCTCTTCCTCAGTTTTTCAAAACAACCTAAACACACCTACCACCATGGCCCACCATGAAGTCCTCCTCCTAAAGCCTGTCGCCGGTCTCGGCGGCGAAGGCGATCAAGTCCGCGTTCGCGCCGGCTATGCCCGCAATTTCCTCCTGCCCCAGAAGGCCGCCGTGGCCCTCACGCAGTCCAACCGCAAGCGCGTCGAATCGCTCAAAAAGCGCCGCTCCGAGCGCGAAGCCTCCGAGCTCTCCGGCGCCCAGGAACTCGCCAAGAAGATCGCCAAGGTCTCCCTCGCGTTCGCGGTGAAGACCGGCGAAGGCGGCAAGATGTTCGGCGCGATCACCGCCGCCGATCTCCATGCCAAGTTAGTCGAAGCCGGCATCGAAATCGACAAGAAGAAGGTCCACCTCCACACCCCGGTTAAGACCCTCGGCAAACACGAGGTCTCGATCAAGCTGCACTCCGAAGTCAGCGTGGAAATCAGCTTCGACGTCGTCTCCGAGAACCCGATCGAGGTCGCTCCCGCCCCCGAGGCCGCGCCCGCTCCCAAGACCTACAAGTCCAAGAAAAAAGCCGAATAAGGCCCGTTCAGGGATTACCCCCTGAATCCCCCCCCAAGCCGCGCCTCGGCCAAGAGGCGCGGCTTTCTTATGCCCCGTTTGCAACCCCTTGTTCTGCTCGGCCCTATCTCCACAACCACGGAACGCGGAAACTTGTTAATAAGCTCCGCTTGCTCTGCCCGGTTTAACCCTTTTCGATCCCGTTCCCTTTCGCCCTGATGTCCGACTCCGCCAGCAGCTCCGCCCGTCCCGCCCGCCGCCCGCGCGCCGACGCGCCCAACCCGACCTCCGCCTCCGGTCGCGTGCCGCCGCATTCGGTCGAGGCCGAAGAGCAACTCCTGTCCGCCTGTTTGCTGGACGGCGGCGACGTCGTTGCCCGCTGCTTGGAGGGCAAAATCGCCCCGGCTTCCTTCTACGTTCCCGCCAACCGTGTCATCTACGAGAAACTCCTGGAACTTTATAACTCCGGCAAACCCATCGATCTCGCCGTCCTGGCCGAGGAGCTGAAGACCACCCGTCAACTCGACGAAATCGGCGGCTACGCCTACCTCACGCGCATCAGCGGACGCATCCCCACCACCGCCGGCGCGAGTTACTTCATCGAAAAAGTCCGCGAGCTCGCCCTGCTGCGCGAGATCATCCGCGCCGCCACCGGCGCGGTGGAAAACTGCTACGGTTACAGTGGCGGCATCCAGGAATTCGTCGATAAGATCGAGCAGGACATGTTCAAAGTCACCCAGGAGCGCGTGGGCGACGGCGCCAAGCCCATGCGCGAGCCCACCCGCGAGGCCATGACCGTCATCCACAAGATGCTCATGAAAAAGGGCGAGCTCACCGGCGTGAGCACCGGCTACAAAGACATCGATCGTTACCTTTTCGGCCTGCAAAAATCCGAAATGATCGTGCTCGCCGGCCGCCCCTCCTGCGGCAAGACGTCCCTCGCGATGAACTTCGCCGAGCATGCGTCCCTGCCGGCGCGCGGCACGGGCGTGGCCACCCTGGTGTTTTCCCTCGAAATGAGCGCGGCCCAGCTCGCCCTGCGTCTGCTCTGCTCACGCTCCCGGGTGAACATGAAACTCCTGCGCGACGGCCTGCTCTCGAAAAACGGCGAGGAACAGCAGGAACTCCTGCGCGTCGCGGACGAGTTTTCCAAATCCCCCCTTTTCATCGACGACTCCAGCTCGCTCTCGGTCATGGAACTGCGGGCCAAGGCCCGCCGCCTCCACGCCCGCCAACCCCTGGGCCTGATCGTGGTGGATTACCTGCAACTCATCAGCCCGACCGACGGCACCGTGCCCCGCGAACAACAAGTCGCCGAAGCCTCGCGCGGATTAAAAGCCCTCGCCAAGGAACTCGCGGTGCCCGTGCTTGTCTTGGCCCAGCTAAACCGTTCCGCTGAAAAAGAAAACCGTGCCCCCCGCCTCTCCGACCTCCGCGAATCCGGTTCCATCGAGCAGGACGCCGACGTCGTTCTCATGCTCAACCGCCCAAAAGAGGAAAATGATAAATTCCAAGTCGCCAGCGGCACGATGGAACTCTTCATTTCCAAAAACCGTAACGGCGAGGTGGGCGACCTTAAGCTCACCTTCCTCAACGCGATCACCCGTTTTGAAAACTATACCCAGTAATTCCGCCGCCCGCCTCTGCGCCCGGCTCTTCCTCCTCGTCGCCCTTGGCCTGACCCCCGCCGCCACCCCGCTGCTCGCCCAGCCGGTGGCGGGCGGCACGGTGCCGACCAAGTTTGTCGCCGACGCCGACGCCACCCGCGTAGGCACGATCACCGTGCGCTTCACCGGACCGGCCACGGTCTCCGAGCAGGTCGTGCGCGCCAACATGCAGTTGCAGGAAAACGCCGTGCTTGAGGATGCCCTCATCGACCGTGACATCCGCTCCCTCTACCGCACGGGCCAGTTCGAGTTCATCGAGTTCAAGCGCGGCCAGCTCGTGAACGGCAAGGTGGACCTCGTCGTCGAGATCACCTCCAAGTTCCGCATCAGCAAAGTCGTCTTCGCCGGCAACGTGAAGGTGAAGGCCAAGCGCCTCGCCAAAGAAGCCAAGAGCAAGGCCAACTTCCCCCTCGACGAACGCCAGGTGAAGGAAGACGCGGAAAAAATCCGCGAGTACTACCAGAAGTCCGGCTACAATCAGGCCAAGATCGACTACCGCATCGAACGCAACAAAACCACCGGCCTCGGCCTCGTGACCTTCGACGTTAAAGAAGGTGCCAAGGTGCGCATCAAGCGTGTCGAATTCGAGGGCAACACCGCTATCTCCGACCGCAAACTGCGCAAGAAGATCGAAACCAAGAAGTGGAACTGGTTCTCCTGGCTCACCGACACCGGCCGCTTCCGCGACGACCGCTTCGACACCGATATCGACAAACTCCGTGATGTTTACCGCGAGATGGGCTTCCTCGACGTCGAAATCGATCCCGCCAAGGTCAAATTCACCTACCCCAAGCCCGACCGCCTCGTCCTCATTTTCACCATCGTGGAAGGCCGCCGCTACAAACTCGGCAACGTGACCATCTCGGGCAACAAACTCTACCCTGCCGAGAAACTCCTCCCCTTCCTCAAACTCAAAACCGGCGATTACTTTTCCCCCACCGCGATCGAGAAGGACCAGAAAACTCTGGAAGACTACGTCGGCAAAGACGGCTACGTGGACGCCCGCGTGCGCATCATCCGCAAACCCAATCTGCAAACCGGCGCCATCGACATCGAATACCAATACAGCGAAGGCGAAAAGTTCTTCGTCGAATCCATCCGCCTCGAAGGCAACACCAAGACCAAGAGTGTCGTCATCCTGCGCGAACTCGCCCTCGGGCCGGGCGAGATCTTCAACACCGTGCGCATGCAGACCTCCAAGCTGCGTTTGGAAAACACCCGCTTCTTCGAGGACAACAGCGTCAACCTCAGCCCGGAAACCACCAACCTGCCCGGTCGCCGCAACCTGAAGATTTCCGTCAAGGAAGGCCGCACCGGCAATCTCACCTTCGGCGCCGGCTTCAGCTCCCTGGAACGCGCCGTTGTTTTCGCCGAAGTCAGCCAGTCGAACTTCGATATTTTCAACCGCAAGAGCTTCTTCCAAGGCGACGGCCAGAAGTTTCGCTTCCGCGTCCAACTCGGTTCCCGCTCCAGCGAGATCGTGCTGAGCTTCGAAGAACCCTGGTTCCTCGAACGCGAACTCGCGCTCGGCTTCTCGCTCTACCGCTCTTCCTCCGATTACTACAACAACCTCTACGCGGAGACCCGCACCGGTGGCGAAGTTTACCTGCGCAAACGCCTCTTCGAACTCGTCGAAGGCCGCCTCGGCTACACCTATGAGTTGGTGGATATTCAGGACGTGGATGTTTTCTCCGCCCCGTTCCTTTTCGGTGAAGAAGGCGAACGCTCCGTCTCCAAGATGACGTTCAAGCTCCTGCGTGACACCCGCGACCGCCTTTACAACACCACCCGGGGCAACCGCGCCGAACTCGGCACCGAACTCGCCGGCGGCCCCTTCGGCGGCGATACCAGCTACTACCGGGTCGAATTCCGCGGTGCCCAGTATTTCAATACCTTCGAAACGATGAACCAAGTCGCCGCCTTCCTCGGGCGCGTCGGCACCATCGACAGCTACGGCGACAACGACCGCGTACCCTACTTCGACCGCCTTTTCCTCGGCGGCCCCAGCAGCTTGCGCGGCTTTAAATACCGCTCCGTAGGTCCGAAGGATAAAGTCGGTTTGCCCTCCCTTGGGATCCCCCCTTCCGGCAGCCCCACCGGCGGCGGCAGCTACGCCATGGGCAGTGCCGAATATACCTTCCAAGTGGTGGAACCGCTCCGTCTCGCCGTCTTCTACGACGTCGGCTTCGTCAACACCAACGCGTGGGACTTCGACTACGCCGACTACAACGACAACTTCGGCTTCGGCATCCGCCTCATGGTCGGCGGCGCCCCGCTCAGCCTCGACTTCGGGTTCCCGATTACTTCGGACACCCAAAACAACGACGGTATGCAATTTAACTTTTCCTTTGGCACCCGCTTCTAATCGGCGTGTCTTGGCTTGAACATCTGATTTACCAACTTCTTTCCTTCATCGCATGAACAAACTCCTCGCATCCTTGCTCACCCTGGCCGCCTTCGCCGGGTTGTCCGCTCCAGTAATCGCGCAGCCCGCGCCCAAAATCGTCATCGTCGATATGGCTAAAATCCTCGACGAACACTACGAAACGGTGGAGCAAAACGCCAAACTCAAGACCGACGAAGGTCGCGCCAACGAAGAGCTCGAAAAGCTCAACAAGGAAGGCCAGGACCTTGTGAACGCGCTCAAGGAAATGGAAGAAAAGGGCAAAAACCCCGCGCTCGCCAACGACGCCAAGGAAAAACTCCAGGCCGAGATGCGCGTCAAAATCGAAGACATCCAGCGCAAGCAGCAGGAAGTCCAGTCCTTCCGCGGCAACACCCAGCGCTCGCTCCAGCAGCGCATCCAGAACTTCCGCAAGGTGCTCTTCGACAAGATTTCCGCCACCGTCTCCGAAGTCGCCAAAAAGAAGAGCGCCAACCTCGTGCTCGACAAGTCCGGCTTCACCCACATCGGCCTGAGCCCCGTCATCTACTCGGACGGCGCCTTCGACATCACCGAGGAAGTGCAGAAGGAAATCAACAAGGGTCGCCCCGCCGGCACCCCCGCCGCCCCTGTCTCGGCCCCCGCCCCCGCCGCCGCCAAACCCGCCGCCAGCGACGACGGCAAGGTGAAGTTCCCCGGCGCGAAGTAAGACGGTTCACGCCCCCTTAACCTTAACGGCCCGATGCGCAAAAGCGCATCGGGCCTTTTTTGTTTTCGACCCCGCCGCTCCACCGTCTCACGTTCGTAACCTTACCATGACGCTCGCCTTCAGTGCCGCTGAACTTATCGCCCTGCTCTCCCCTCGGGCCACCCGCGGCACCACCACCGCCACTCTCCGCACCATTGCCGCCTTAAAAGACGCCCAGCCCGGCGACCTGTCTTTCCTCGGCAACCCCAAATACAAACCCGAAGTCGCCGCCACCCGCGCTTCCGTCGTCCTCCTGCCCGCCGACTTCGAAGGCGAGCCCGCCACCGACCAACTGTTCCTGCTGGTGGACAACCCTTCCGCCGCCCTCGCCACCCTCTGCGCCCGTCTCGAAGCCGCGCTCTGGCCCCGCCCCGCCGCCGGCATCCATCCCAGCGCCATCATCGCCCGCTCCGCCACCATCGATCCCACCGCGACCGTCGGCCCGCTCTGCGTGATCGAGGACGACGCCGTGATCGGCCCGCGCACCGTTCTCCAAGCCCAGGTTTTCATCGGACGCGCCGCTCGCATCGGAGCGGACGGCTGGTTCATGTCCGGCGTCCACCTCGCCACCGAAACCCTGGTTGGCGACCGGGTGCGCCTGCATGCCGGAGTCGTGCTCGGCAGCGACGGTTTCGGCTACGAATCCGCCACCGGCCGCCACGTGAAAATCCCCCAGATCGGCCAGGTCGTCATCGGCGACGACGTCGAGATCGGTGCCAACACCACCATCGACCGCGCCCGCTTCAGCCGCACCTCCGTGGGGGCAGGAACCAAAATCGATAACCTCGTGATGATCGGCCACAACGTCGTCGTCGGCCGCCACTGCATCATCTGCGCCCAGGTCGGCATCTCCGGCAGCGCCACTCTGGAGGACTACGTTGTGCTCGGCGGTCAGGCCGGGGTCGCCGGCCACCTCACCATCGGCAAAGGCGCCAAGGCCGACGGCCAGACCGGCATCAACACCACCGTCGCCCCCGGCACCTTCTGGAAAGGCTCGCCCTGCCTGCCTTACCAACTCGAACAACGCATCAACGTCCTCCGCCAGCGTTTACCCGACCTCTTTCGCAAGGTGGATACGATAGCCACCGAACTCGCGGAACTGAAAAAGGCTTCCTCCCCCACCCCTTGACCAACAGCGTCTCCCCCTTCCCCGCCACTCCACCACCACCTGTATGAGCGCACCACGCCTGAAGATTTTCACCGGCAACTCCAATCGTCCTCTCGCTGAGGAAATTTGCAAAAACGTGGGCATCCCGCTCGGCGCGGCCACCGTCACCAGTTTCCCGGACGGCGAGTCCTTCGTGCGCCTGGAGGAAAATATCCGCGGTCACGACATTTACCTCGTGCAGTCCACCTGTACCCCGACCAACCACCACTTGATGGAGTTGCTCATCATGATCGACGCCGCCAAACGCGCCTCGGCCCAGCGCATCACCGCCGTGCTTCCCTTCTACGGCTACGCCCGCCAGGACCGCAAAGACCAGCCCCGCGTCCCCATCACCGCCAAACTCGTCGCCGACCTGCTCTCCGCCGCCGGCGCTCATCGCGTGCTCACCATGGATCTGCACTCCCAGCAAATCCAGGGCTTCTTCAACATCCCCGTGGACCACCTCTTCGCCTCCCCGGTCATCTTCAAATACCTTGAAGGCTTCAGCGCCGATAATCTCGTCGTCTGCTCGCCCGACGTCGGCGGCATGAAAATGGCCGCCGCCTACGCCGGCGCGCTCGGCACGAGCGTGGGCATGGTGTGGAAGAAACGCACCTCCGCCACCACCGTGGAATCGGTCAACATCGTCGGCGACGTCGTCGGCAAAGACGTGCTCATCGTGGACGACATCACCGAGACCGCCGGCACCCTCGTAAACGCCGCCAAACTGCTCCGCGCCCACGGGGCCAAATCCGTGCGCGCCGCCGTTTCCCACGCCCTGCTCAGTGACATGGCCTACGAGCGCCTCAGCGGCGGCCACATCGACGAACTGATCACCACCAACTCGATCCCCGTCGAACCACGCGGCCTGCCCATCACCGTGCTCAGCATCGCCCCGCTGCTCGCCGAAGCCATTGTGCGCATCAACAATAACGAATCCGTAACCAGCCTGTTCCAGGTAAAAGGCTACTGATCCCGCCCCGCCTTCGCCCCCCAACCGCGCCCGCCCCGGCGCGGTTTTTTTCCGCCCCGTTTCGCCGGAACATTCCCCCCGCCGCGCCGGTCCATCCCCACTCTTTCCCACCATGAAAACCCGCATCACAGCCACGCTCGGCCTAGTGTTTCTCGGTCTCGTTTCGTTCCCGGCCTGCCGCGCCGCCGAAACCCACCCCAAACTCGACCTCAAGGTGGATTCCAGCCCGCTCGACGCCACCGCCGCCAAAAGCCGCCCCACCTCTTTCGCCGATGTCGTGGAGCCCGTTCAGCCCGCCGTCGTCTCGGTCTATTCCAGCAAAACCGTGACGCAACGCGCACGCGTGCCCGAGATCTTCCGCCAATTCTACGGCGACGGCGCCTTCCCCGACCAATCCCAGAAACAAGAAGGCCTGGGCTCGGGCGTCATCGTCTCCAAAAACGGCTACATCCTCACCAACAACCACGTCGTCGAGGAAGCCGACGAACTCAAGGTCGCCCTCAACGACGGCCGCGAACTCGAAGCCAAACTCATCGGCACCGACCCCAAGACCGACATCGCGGTGATCAAAATCGAGGCCGACGACCTGCCTTTTGTCACCCTCGCCGACAGCGACCGCCTGCGCGTCGGCGACCTGGTCTTCGCCATCGGCAACCCCCTCGGCGTAGGCCAGACCGTCACCATGGGCATCGTCTCCGCCACCGGCCGGAGCAACCTCGGCATCCTCGCCGAACAGGGCGGCTACGAAAACTTCATCCAGACCGACGCCGCCATTAACCAAGGCAACTCCGGCGGCGCCCTCATCGACGGCCAGGGCCGCCTCGTCGGCATCAACTCCGCCATCCTCTCCTCCGGCGGCCCCCGCGGCGGCAACATCGGCATCGGCTTCGCCATCCCCGTCAACCTCGCCTCCTCCATCCTCACCAGCCTGGTCGAGACCGGCAGCGTGCAACGCGGCTACCTCGGCGTAGGCAGCATCAAAGACCTCAAACCCGAAGAAGCCGAGGCCCTCGGCCTGAAGAAAGAACAACGCGGCGTCTTCGTCGGTGACGTGCCCAAGGACGGTCCCGCCGCCAAGGCCGGCATCAAACGCAGCGACGTCATCACCGCCATCAACGGCCAAGCCCTCGCCACCGCCGCCGAACTGCGCAACATGATCGCCGCCAAGGCCCCCGGCACCGAAGTCGAGGTCAAGCTGGTGCGCGAAGGCAAAGCGCTGACGGTAAAGGCCAAACTCGGCGCGCTCTCCGCCGCCCAGGCCGCCGACGAGTTCATCCCCGGCGTCACCGTCAAACCGCTCGACGCCGAAACCCGCACCAAACTCGGCGCGCCCAAGGATCTCGAGGGCATCGTCATCAGCGAAGTCGCAGAAGATTCCCCCTTCGCCAAACGCCTCGCCCCCGGCATGGTGGTGGTCGAGATCAACCGCCAGCCGGTCACCGACCCGGAGCAAGCCCAACGCCTGCTGCGCCCCGGCCGCAACCTGCTCATCGTTTACATTCGCGGCATGTTCTCCCCTGTCGCGGTAAGCATCAAATAACGGGGAATTTCCCCAGCCTTGGATCAAACTACACTATAAAATGTAGGGCGGGGTCGCCGAACCCCGCCGTTCGCAAATCTGGTCACGCTATGGCGGGGTACGGCGACCCCGCCCTAGTGCGTCCATGGTCACATTGTCGCGGCGACAACTTTACTTTAAGATGCCTTAGCTGCCGGGCTTCTCCACCGGCAGCGCGGCCAGTTCCGGCGGCAGCTTGTCCGCCTCGAAAGTCGGGAAACTCAACTCCAGCAGCGATACCGCCGGCACATCGAAACGCAGCGTGCCGGCGCTGCGGTCCACCAGCATGCCGACTGCCACCGCGTGCCCGCCCCCTTGGCGCACGATTTCCAAGCTCTCCAACACCCGCCCGCCGCGAGTCACCACATCTTCCACGATCAAAACCCGTTCACCCGGGG
This sequence comes from Verrucomicrobiota bacterium, assembly GCA_026398135.1. Classification (GTDB taxonomy): domain Bacteria; phylum Verrucomicrobiota; class Verrucomicrobiia; order Opitutales; family Opitutaceae; genus IMCC26134_A. Next base: position 651 of record JAPLTN010000016.1, on the reverse strand, counting down.
CGAACTTGAAGCCGCGCCGCAGCACCAGCCGGTCGTTCTCCTTTTCCGCAAAAATGTAACGCGCGCCCGCCCGGCGGGCCACCTCCTGGCCGATCACCAGGCCGCCCATCGCCGGAGCCAGCACGGTGGTAAATTCCAAACCGCCGATGCCCTTCAACTTTGCCACCAACAACTCGGCCAGCCGCTCCACCGCCGCCATGTTCTGGCAGACTTGGGCGCATTGAAAATAATGCCCGCTATGCAGCCCGGAGCGGAGCACGAAGTGCCCGCGCAGCAAAGCGCGCGTGCGCGTGAAAATGTCGAGAATCTCTTGTTGGGAAGCGTCCATGGTTGAAATGCCGCGCACCCTGACCTTTCGCCCGACCAAAATCCAAACCAAAGTTTCACCCGCTGCCCGCGCCCAGCCGGGTGTAACCCAAACGGATGTCAGGTCCGGTGGTGACACAGGCATTCTTGCCTGTGGGATTGTCGCGGCACCCGGCTACCAGAGCACAGACAGGAACATCTGGGTCACTTCGGCGGCTATGCAGATATCACTTTATGTCACACCCGCTGGACTGAGATTGTTCCCGCCCTGGGAGCTGTCTTCAAAATAAAGGTTCTTCGCTGTTTTGAGTGGGTGCAAAGACCGGGAAAGAACCGCTAATGCGG
>JAPLTN010000067.1 GCA_026398135.1 Verrucomicrobiota bacterium | reverse complement strand
CCGCCGTGGCGTGACCAGAATTGCGAACGGAGGGGTGCGGAGACCCCGCCCTACATTTTCAGGCTACAATCCGCTGGAAGCCGCTATAAACCTGCCCTAAGTGACGCGCAACACGGCGTAGGACTTTTTGCCTTTGCGCAGGAGGATGTAACGGCCGAAGAGCAGGTCGGCCTCGCCCAGCACGCGGGCGGGAAGGGCGGGGTCGCTGCGCAGGTTGTTCACGTAGGCACCGGCGGCTTCGATAGCCTTGCGGGCGTTGCCTTTGGAGGTTTCCAAAGCGGCCAGGACCAGCGCATCCGTCAGGCCGAGACCGGGGGCGGTGGCGAGGCGTTCGCGGGGCAGGTCCACGGTCGGGATCTCGCCCGCGACGTCGAGGAAGGTTTCCTCGGTGGTATCGCCGATTTCGGCCCCGAAGAGGATGGCGGATGCTTTGAGCGCGGCGTCGAGCGCGGCCTGGCCGTGCACGAGCTTGGTGACTTCGCGGGCGAGGGCTTTGTGGGCTTCGCGCGCGCCGGGGTTGGCGGCGTGGGCGGCTTCGAGGGGCTCGATCTCGGCGCGGGTGAGGAAGGTGAACTTGCGCAGGTATTCGCATACCTTGGCGTCCTCGGTGTTCACGAAGAACTGGTAGAGCTTGTAGGGGCTGGTGCGGGTGGCATCGAGCCAGACCGCGCCGCCGGCGGTTTTGCCGAATTTGGTGCCGTCGGATTTGGTGATGAGCGGGAAAGTCCAGCCGAAGGCGGTCGTGTCGGAGCCGAGTTTTTTGCGGATGAGGTCGGTGCCGGCGGTGAGGTTGCCCCACTGGTCGGAGCCGCCGATTTGCAGTTCGCAATCGAAGGTTTGGCGCAGGTGAAGGAAATCGTAGGCCTGCAGCAGTTGGTAGCTAAACTCGGTGTAACTGATGCCGCTGTCGCCCTCCATGCGGGAGCGCACGGAGTCCTTGGCCAGCATGACATTCAGGGAGAAATATTTCCCCACATCGCGCAGGAAATCGAGGAAGCTGAACGGCGCGATCCAGTCTGCGTTGTCCACCAGGCGGGCGGGGTTGGCGGCGACGCTGAAGTCGAGCAGGCGGGCGAGCTGGGCCTTGATGCAGGCGATGTTGTGGGCGAGCTGTTCGCGGGTGAGCAGATTGCGTTCGGAGGAGCGGCCGGAGGGGTCGCCCACCATGCCGGTGGCGCCGCCGGCCAGCGCGATGACGTGGTGCCCGGCGCGTTGAAAGCGGGCAAGGGTTAGCTGGCCCATCAGGTGGCCGACGTGGAGCGAGTCGCCGGTGGGATCGAAGCCGCAATAAACCGTGAGCGGACGGCCGGTGGCGAGGCGGGTGCGCAGCCCGGCGAGGTCGGTGCAGTCGGCCAGCAGGCCGCGCCATTGCAGGTCGTCGATAAGGTCGAAGGCGGAAGACATGGTCAGAGGGTTTTGATCAACACGCGCGGATTGCGACCGCTTTCCGCGTAGGTTTTGAGCCGGGCCTCGGGCAGAATTTCCGGGCCGGTTTCCTCGAAATTCATCACCGAGGTGAAGAAGCTGTAACTCTGGGTGGAGAGGGCGAGCAGGTGGGTGGCACCCTTTTCTTTGGCGCGCAGGCAGGCGTACTCGATGAGTTTCCGCCCGATACCCCGGTTGTGGTAAAAGGGCAGCACGTAGAGCGAACCGACCTCGGCGAGGTGGGGCTTGTCGGCGTAGAAAGCGAGGGTGACGCAGGCGATGATGTTCTCGTCGATTTCGAACACGTAGAACTGGTCAACGTACTTCTCGATCGTCGCCTGGGTGCGGTGGAGCAGCTCCTCGCGTTTCACGGCGGCGCGGGTGAGATTGTAGATGAGCCGCACGTCGGTGCGGCGCGCCTTGCGGATCTGCTGGTATTCGTTGGCGTAAATGAGCGTGCCCACGCCCTCGTTGGAAAAGATCTCGTTGATCAAGCCGTCGAAGGCGCGTCCGTCCACGAGGTGCACGCGGGCCACGCCGGTTTCGAGGGCGCGCACGGCGTTCTGGGCTTTGCTCAAGGCGGCGGGGGCGATTTGCGCCGGCGTTTCCTTGAGGATCAGCCGCAGCCGTTCGACGGGCAGATCGCGTTTGATTTCGCCGTTGATTTCGAGCCCGGCGAGCGCGCCGAGGTAAATGACTTTGGACGCGCCCAGCGCTTCGCCCACTTCAGCGGCGAGCAGGTCGGAGTTTACCCGGTAGGAATGGCCCTCGGGACCGTAGCCGATGGGCTGGATGATGGGCACGATGTCGCGCTCGATCAGTTGGCTAAGGAAGACTTTGTCGATGCGATCCACCCGGCCGGTATGCTGCTGGTCCACGCCGCGCAGGATGCCGACCGGCAAGGAACGCACGGCGTTGGTGATGGCGCACTTCAGGCTGTTTTGCGTGAGACCTTCGAGAATGAGGTGGGAAACGCGGGCGGAGGCGCGAATCGCCAGGTCGAGCGTGGCGGCGTCGGTGATGCCGGTGCCGTCGATGTTCGAGATGCTGATGCCGCGTTGACGCGAGAGTTCGTCCAACTGGTGGCCGATGCCGTGCACGAGCACGACCTTGATATCGAGCGAACGGAGCACCGCGATATCGACCAGGAGGTTGCCGAAGTTTTCGTCGGCCACGATCACGCCGTCGAGCGAGAGCACGAAGATCTGCCCCTTGAACCGGGGCACGTAACGCAGGATGCCGCGCAAGTCGGTGGGTTTGATGATCGGCGGCGCGTAGGCGGAAGCCGAGGAGGGGGCGGGGGTGGGGGACGCGGCGGGGCCTTGAACGGGTGCGCTCATTTCTAGTGGTGCGCAGCTTGTCGGGCATGCAAGCGGGCGCGTCAACGCAGCAGCACGGCCGCGAGACGATAGGCAGCTCGCCGCCGTGCCAAATGACGTGAGGCGGCGCTTGCACCGGGCGGGTGCGGCGCTTTTGTTGCCCGACTTTTCCCCATGGCTTACGACTGGCTCAAAGGTGTCGCAGATGAATACGACGTGATCGTCATAGGCTCCGGCCTGGGCGGACTCACCGGGGCCAACGTGCTCGCCAAGGCCGGCCACAAGGTCCTCCTGCTCGAACACCACTACCAGTTCGGCGGGCTCGCGACCTGGTTCACCCGCAAGGGCGGGCATATCTTCGACATTTCGCTGCACGGTTTCCCCAGCGGCATGATCAAGAGCTGCCGCCGCTACTGGACCAAGGAAATCGCCGATTCCATCCACCAGCTTAAGGACGTGCGTTTCGTGAACCCCCAGATGGACGTCTGGACCACCTTCACTCGCGAGGATTATACCCGCGTTCTGGTTGAGCAGTTCAAGCTGCCCGCGCCCCAGGTAGAGGCCTTCTACGACCACCTGCGGGCGATGAATTATTACGACAACAACCCCGAGACCACCGGGCAGATGTTTGAGCGGTTTTTCCCCGGCCGCCCCGACGTGCACCGCCTGCTGATGGAGCCTATCTCCTACGCCAACGGCTCCACTTTCGACGATCCCGCCATCACCTTCGGCATCGTGTTCAGCAACTTCATGGGCTCGGGGGTTTTCACCTTTCAGGGCGGCTCGGATTTGCTGATCGAGAAAATGACCGACGAGCTGAAGAAAAACGGGGTCGAGCTGCGCAAACGCGTGCTGGTGGACCGCATCCTGATCGAGGAGCGCGACGGCAAAAAAGTAGCCTGCGGCATCGTCGCCAAAAGCGGCCGCGTCATCCGCGCCAAGGCCGTGCTCTCCAACGCCAACATCAAAAACACCATCTTCCGCCTAGCCGGGGCCGAGCACTTCGACCCCGAGTTCGTGCGCCAGGCCGAGGCGGTGCGCATCAACACCAGCTCGTGCCAGGTGTATTTCGGCATTCGCAAGGGCGAGAGCATCCCGCACATCGGCGACCTGGTGTTCACCAGCGAAGCCCCGACCTACAGCCCGGAAGAGCTCACCTCGCTGCACACCACCAGCCGCACCTTCTCGGTGTATTATCCCGACACCCGGCCGGGGACCGAGCGCTACACCGTGGTGGCCTCGTTGAACGGACGTTACCCGCATTGGCAGGCGCTTTCCGAAACCGAGTATGAGCAACACAAGGCGCGTATGATCGAGGAAAGTCTCGTGGCGCTGGAAAAATACATCCCGGACGTGCGGGCCAAGATCGACTGGATGGAGGCGGCCACGCCGCGCACCATCGAGCGCTACACCACCCACATGGCCGGCACCTCGTTCGGGACCAAGTTTGAGGGCCTGCCCGTTTCGATGAATCTCTCCGAAAAACTGCCCGGCCTCTTCCACGCCGGCAGCGTGGGCATCATCATGAGTGGCTGGCTCGGCACCATTAACTATGGCGTCATCACCGCCAACAAGATCGACAAATACCTCTTCGGGTTAAAACACGCCGCGCCCGTCGCCGCGCCTGCAACGGCCTCGACCGCTTCCATCGCCTCCGCCTGATTTCCCATGTCCTTACAAATCGAAGAAATCGCTTCCGGCACCGGCCGCGCTCCCCAAAAAGGCGGACTCGTCACCGTGCACTACACCGGTTGGCTGACCACCGGGGAGAAGTTCGATAGCTCGGTGGATCGCAAGGGGGTGTAACACAATCTGTCCACCAAGCGCCGGAGAGTTTTAGGCGGGATTGGAGAAGATGACGGTGGGCGCTTTCGATAAGACCTGAGCCCACGGGCAGGCCGTGCTTTGGTGCGGATGGGTAATTCAGTTGATCAAGTCGGTTTTCGAGGTAGCGCAGGGCGGCGCGGGCGGGAGCTTCCGGCTCCGGAGTATCGGGTGGTTCCAGCTTGTTGCGCAGCGCTTCGAGCACGGGCTGGATTTGGCCTGCTTTGAGTTGGTCACGTATATGATGGACGGTGTCCTTGGCTGCGGGCCAAACGGCGGCGAGGTAGTCGCAGACATGGTATAGGTCCAGGAGGTAGCCGCCACGGGCGCCGAAGTGTTGCCGGGCCTGCATCGCCAGTCAGGGCGCGCCGTCTCCCACTGCGTGAACGCGGGTGTTCGCCGCCCAGCCGGTCGCCCCGACCACGCGCGGCACCAGCGCGCTCCCGTCTCCGCCACGTCACCCAAGGTCGCGTCGTAGTGTGTGGTCGCCTCGAACATCCACGGGCCGCCACGCCCAGTTTCGCCAAAAGCGGGCGCAGGTTTTTGGTGCCTGCCCGCCACGTCTGCTCCCTGGCCTCCATCCACCCCAGCGTCGTCAGGCAGCGGACTTTTTTTTCGCGCCACGCCGCGCGTTCACCGGCCTGGGCATGCCTTGCGCACTCGCCTCCATCCAGCTGTTGAGAACTTCGCGGCCAGCCTCCCGGATGCACTTAACCACGCGCTCCTCCGCCTCCTCCAGCGTGCCGCCTTTTTCCGCTTCAACCTCGTTCACTAACACGGCCATTCGCGCAAACAGGGCAGGCTCACGAGCCAACTTCTTCATTAGCGAAGGAATTCCGTCTTAACGGTTTTCCAATATTGCAGTAGATCCGGATGCACCGAACTTTACCCTTAAAGCGGATCAATAGTTTAAAACGCACAATGAATATTATGTCTAATCAAAGACTGGTGGTCTTACCTCAACGTGAGCCGCTATTTAATTGGCTTAATCAACGCCAGTCAGGGGTTTTGCTGCATCCGACATCGTTGCCCAGTAATCAAGGGATAGGTGTCTTAAACAATGCGGTTGATCACTTTTTGGATTTTTTAAAGTTATCGGGCATCACGAATTGGCAGGTTTGTCCCTTGGGCCCCACTGGTTACGGGGATTCGCCTTATCAATGTTTCTCGTCGTTTGCGGGCAATCCTTACCTGATTGATCTCGTCGCATTGGTGGACGCCGAACTCCTGGGGCAAACGGATTTGTTGGAATTGGAGGCATTGCCTCGCGAACACGTGGATTATGGGTGGCTCTACGTAACCAAGTGGCCGGTTCTATTTCGGGCCTTTGCGGCGGCCAAAACCAAAAAGTTCAAAAAGTTACCGTGGGGTGATTTTAAAGCGTTCCGTAAGACCCATGCCGGCTGGCTCGATGGGTACGCGCTGTTTATGGCGTTGAAGGACCACTATGAAGGTCAGCCTTGGTGGACCTGGGCGCGCGAGCACCGGTTTTTAAGTCGCACCAAGGATGCTCCCCTGCCCTCCTCGGTGACAGCCAAGGCGGAGGCTTATGCGTTTTTTCAGTATCTGTTTTATGGTCAGTGGGCTCGAATTCGGGCTGTGGCAAAAGAGCGTGGCATTCAAATCATCGGAGATGCCCCCATATTCGTGGCCCGGGATTCCGCCGATGTGTGGTCGCGTCCTGATTTATTCCAGATCGATCAGGAAACCGGGGTGCCGTTGGCGGTCGCAGGTGTGCCGCCGGATTATTTTTCGGCCGACGGTCAACTCTGGGGCAATCCGCTCTATGATTGGGAAAGTCATGCCGCCGAGGGCTATGCGTGGTGGTTGCGTCGTTTAGAGGCGAATTTTGAGCTTTGTGACGTGGTGCGAATCGACCACTTTCGCGCCTTTGATACGTATTGGTCTATTCCGGCAAGCGCCACCACCGCCAAGACCGGGGAGTGGAAAAAGGGACCGGGCCTGGATTTCTTCAAAGCAATTAAAAAAGCCCGGCCCAACGCGCGTTTGATCGCCGAAGATCTCGGGGATCTTTTTGAGAGTGTGCGCATTCTGCGCGATGCCTGCGGTCTGCCAGGCATGAGTATCCTCCAATTCGCCTTCGGCGGCGATGCCACCAACCTCTATCTGCCCCATAATCACGTCGCAAACGCGGTCGTTTATCCTGGCACCCACGACAATAATACAACCCTCGGCTGGTATGCGGCCGCCAGCATCAAGGAGCAGGATCACGTGCGCCAATACCTGAAGGTGGATGGACGTGAAATTGGCTGGGATTTCATCCGTGCGGCCTATGCTTCGGTCAGCCGCCTAGCGATCATTCCCTTGCAAGACTTGCTGAGCTTGGGCGCGGCGGCCCGATTTAACACCCCCGGGGTCGCGGCAGGTAATTGGCAGTGGCGCTACACCGCTTTGCAATTAGCCGAGGTGCAACGCAGCAGCTCGGTTTACCTGCGGCAACTTGGAGTCATTCATCAGCGTAGTTGAGGAGCTGCAGAAGAGCCCAAGGTTGCGGCCACCATTTGAGACTGGTTCTATATTAATTCAGGCTGATGGATATTTCATTTTCAGGTGATGTCGCAGTTCAAAATTGCTGATAAACGCCGATTTGATTTCTGCATACTATATCTTCTTGGCGAACTTAAGCAGGATAAATGAAACGATCACGATCTCGAATAGGAAAATCGAAAAAACATCTTCATTCGTCTGGCGCCGTCCTCCCTATGGCCGGCGTAGTAGAGAAGCATCCCGTCTAGAACAATTGCGAGTGGCGCGATTAGAGCGATCGGGAACAGAAACAGCAACGGGACAACCAGGCCCCAACCTCCTCCGCCTATCATCGCCAGTATCATTTTTTGTATTTTTGCCTAACGTTTTAGATGAGCCGCACGGATGCTTGGCGCAGAGCCTGCGCAGCAGGATCTGTGACAAGCATCCGTGTTGGCTCTAGCGATTTGTTAGGCTCAGTTTTCATTTTAGAAAATGTCGCACTCAAAAATTTGAGCTACACCTCCTCGGTTTTCTTTTTTCGGTTTGATTCAATCAAAACATCTACGGCGTCAAAATACGCAATAGCTACAGATTTAAGGAGTATAATTATGTATATAGATAAAACCAGTGCTACAATAGTAAATATAGATAAAAGAACGGACATAAAGTCACCGACTCTAATTGTAGTCGAAATTGATCCAATTGCGATACCGCCAGACCCGGCAAACGTGGATACTATCGCTAGCCAGAATATGACTTTAATAATATTTCTAGCTTGAGGATATACTGTCCGCATGCGGATTCGTTCAACATAGTGGATCGGAGGTTCAGAATTTGCGATTGCCATAATTGTATTTGCCTAACGTCCTAGATGAGCCGCACGGATGCTTGGCGCAGAGCCTGCGCAGCAGGATCTGTGACAAGCATCCGTGTTGGCTCTAGCGCCTTGTTCGGCTCATTTTTCATTTCATTTTGAGGTTTTCACCATCAACAGTAACGGTGCAGATTTCTATAATAAGCCAAACACCTAGTGCAGCATATGTGAATAATCCTATACCGACAAAAAGTAGGCCTAGAGATGCTATCGAAATAAAAATCTGCATAATAGCTTGTGTGGTTCTTCCTGCATAAAAATTATGAACGCCAAATCCACCCAATAGAAGCGCGAGAATAATATAAACTATACGTTGTCTTTCACTTTGCTGATTCAAGATGGCAGCATATCTATGGTGCGCTTGACCGGATTTTATTATTGCTTGTGCGTCGGGACTTAGAGTAGGCCAAATATCAGCCTGTTCTTGCATAGAGAGTTTTTTGTATTGTTCTGGATTCATGTTTTTTGCCTAACGTTTTAGATGAGCCGCACGGATGCTTGGCGCGGAGCCTGCGCAGCAGGATCTGTGACAAGCATCCGTGTTGGCTCTAGCGCCTGGTTAGGCTGCATTGTTTTTCCGATTCCAAACCAAGCTAAGTTTTCGGCTATGCTCGGCGCAGTCCCTTAAATATAGATTTATCAAATTCTGATATGGAATTCCAGTTTCGGTAGACATGGCTTTAAAATAATCAACCACGTCATTTTCGAGTCGAATAGTGACGGCTTTCTTTTCCTTCTTAATATATGGATTTCGGACTGCGTTTGAGAAGTTATATTCAGCTTTCATAATTTTTTATCCCAATAAGGTTTCTGTTCTTTAGTTCCGGCTTTGCGCGCAGAAATTATTCGAATCACCGATTTTTCCTCACGCCAACAGTGAACAACCACAAGTGCTCGATTCTCCGCACTAAGTCCCAAAATGACGAAACGATCTTCAACCGATGAATGGTCGGGATCAGGAATAACGAGGGCATCTTCATCAAGGAAAACAGTTTGGGCCTCAATAAAAGTAACCTGATGCTTAATCGCATTCGAAGCAGCCTTTTGGGGATCCCATTGAAATTTGAGGTTTGGCATACCAAAACGAGCAACATGCCGTATTGCTGCCAAAGTTCAAGTTTTTTTGCCTAACGTTTTAGATGAGCCGCACGGATGCTTGGCGCGGAGCCTGCGCAGCAGGATCCGTGACAAGCATCCGTGTTGGCTCTAGCGATTTTTTAGGCTCAGTTTTCGTGTGTTGTATTTTGGTCTTAGATTCTAATTTTTTCGATTATACGGGGCGCGTAGAATAAGGCCCACAAACAAAATGGAACCCACCAATAGCGCTCGCGCCTAACTAATCCAATAATTCCAAGAATAAGTGCTGGAATTAGGAGAAGAAAAATAACAATAGCGGCGAATCCTAATGCGGCTCCAAATGCCCCGGCACCCGAGTTCGAAAAGTCAGCTAACAAGAAGCATAAAACAGCAATGCCTATGCATACGCAGGAAAGCACAGAAAATAACGGACTAGGACGTTCAATAGCGGTTAAATCTGGCGTTGGTTCGTAAAAGACAACGCAGCGTTTACAAATCTGACCATCAGCAGAAAGAGGCCCGCCGCACTTTGGACATGTATTCATATTTTCTGCCGAACGTCTTAGATGAGCCGCACGGGTGCTTGGCGCGGAGTCTGCGCAGCAGGATCCGTGACAAGCATCCGTGTTGGCTCTAGCGCCTGGTTCGGCTCTTTATTTTTTCTTTTCGATGTATTGAACTCTGAATTTCTGTGAAAAATGTCCGTCCTCAGTCCAGAGCGTTGCATTATATTTCTGGGCAATCGTATAAATAATTGAATCTGCGAACGCCAATTTCTCATCATTTCCAACGGCAGCTGCCTCTATAGCAAGATCTGCATCTAAATCTACGACTTTCCCTTGCTGCATAGCTGCGATTGCCAGAAAGGCATCATCTTCGCCTTTTTCTCGGACAATAACCTTAAACACTTCGTAAATACATACGGAAGGAACGATCAATAATTCAGAATCTTCAATCGCCTGAGAAAAAAAGTCCGCAGTTGGTTCGTCGGCGAAATACGCGAGCCAAGCAGAAGAATCTACAACATTCATACACGGTCGCCATCGCGAACAAATGAAGTATCGATGCCCTTTAAATAACCGCGTAATGATCGGATATCGCGAACAGGGATAACCTCGATACGATTACGGAAGGATAACATTCGGGCCTTTTCGCCAGAGCGAAGGCCCATGGCCTCCCTTATGCGTTGTGGTATAACGATTTGAAACTTAGGGGAAATAGTTACGGTTTCCATTCGTATGACGGTATCCCGAACGATCCTGAGATCAAGTTTTATTTTGCCGAACGTCTTAGATGAGCCGCACGGATGCTTGGCGCGGAGCCTGCGCAGCAGGATCCGTGACAAGCATCCGTGTTGGCTCTAGCGCCTTGTTCGGCTCATTAAGGTTTGGGTTTCTGACTCCAGAGATACTCATATGCCTTGGGTCGGCGCCTTCTTTATGATAAGCGAATTCACTAAAGCTCGATCTGAATCGGAAAGTCGGAAAACCGGCTGCTCTGCTTTCGAAAGAAGCATAAACTCACCTCTGTCGGCGTCGTAAAGCCAGCGGGAGTTAATGTCGATTTTGTATGGAAAAGCCTTTCGATCACTCGAAACACCCACTTCATTCGCACGTCGGAAAGATGAAAGTAGCGCATCAATCTTGGCCGATTCTTGTAAGACACAGACTACTATAAATTCAGAATCTCGGACACTTATCGATGATACTGGATCAATCTTTGGGCCACCGAAAGTAGTCAAATTAGTCGCGAGGAAAAGTGCTAAAGATAGGCCAATGGTTTTCATATTTTTGCCGAACGTTTTAGATGAGCCGCACGGATGCTTGGCGCGGAGCCTGCGCAGCAGGATCCGTGACAAGCATCCGTGTTGGCTCTAGCGCCTTGTTCGGCTCAGTCGGTT